>NZ_JBEZKS010000031.1:0-93239 GCF_040651775.1 Streptomyces sp. NPDC048383 | reverse complement strand
GGGACCCTGTGGGAGAGTAGGACGCCGCCGAACAATCATTGTGGGAAAGCCCCGCACCAGCCCTTCAGGGTTCGGTGCGGGGCTTTTCTGCGTTCCGGGCCGGGTCGGGGTCTCCTGTAGGGTCAGGGGGCATCGATTCGACATTTTCTACAGTCACAGTGGAGGCCCCCGGGTGGAGGTCCAGGAGACTCGGGTCCAGACTGACCGAATTTTCACCATTCCGAACATCCTGAGCATGGCTCGCCTCGTCGGCGTACCGCTGTTCCTCTGGCTGATCCTGGCCGAGTACGACGGGTGGGCCCTCGCGGTCCTCATGCTCAGCGGGATCAGTGACTACCTCGACGGGAAACTCGCGCGGCGCTGGAATCAGATCAGCAAACTGGGCCGGCTGCTGGACCCCGCCGCGGACCGGCTCTACGTCCTGACCACGCTCTTCGGGCTGACCTGGCGCGAGATCCTGCCGCTCTGGCTCACCGCCGCGCTCCTCGCCCGAGAGGCGATGCTGCTGGTCATGGTGTGGATCCTGCGTCGACACGGCTATCCGCCGCCCCAGGTGAACTTCCTCGGCAAGGCCGCCACCTTCAACCTGATGTACGCGTTCCCCTTGCTACTGCTCAGTGACGGGACCGGTTGGTTGGCCTGGACGGGGTCCGTTTTCGGATGGGCGTTCGCAGGATGGGGTACAACGCTCTATTGGTGGGCAGGAATCCTTTACGTGGTGCAAGTCCGTCGTCTCGTGAAGGCGGATGCCACGGCCGATTGAGCTCGCTCGGCGCCGGTAACTGACGCGGAGGAGTAGCGGAGTCACCGTCCGGGGGCGGGTGAGGTCGGCCAGACCGTCATCTCTCTAGGAGGACTCTTCCGACATGAAGGCCGTCGTGATGGCCGGTGGCGAAGGTACGCGGCTTCGCCCCATGACCTCAAGCATGCCCAAGCCGCTCCTGCCGGTGGCGAACCGGCCGATCATGGAGCACGTGCTCAGGTTGCTCAAACGGCATGGGCTCAATGAGACCGTCGTCACCGTGCAGTTCTTGGCGTCGCTCGTCAAGAACTACTTCGGGGACGGCGAAGAGCTCGGAATGGAGCTCACCTATGCCAACGAGGAGAAGCCACTCGGCACCGCCGGTAGCGTGAAGAACGCCGAGGAGGCGTTGAAGGACGACACCTTCCTCGTCATCTCCGGCGACGCGCTCACCGACTTCGACCTCACCGATCTCATCAGGTTCCACAAGGAGAAGGGCGCACTGGTCACGGTGTGCCTGACCCGGGTGCCGAATCCGTTGGAATTCGGCATCACCATCGTGGACGAGGAAGGGAAGGTCGAACGCTTCCTGGAGAAGCCCACGTGGGGCCAGGTGTTCTCGGACACCATCAACACCGGCATCTACGTGATGGAACCCGAGATCTTCGACTACGTCGACGCCGACGTCTCGGTCGACTGGTCCGGTGACGTCTTCCCCCAGCTCATGAAGGAAGGCCGGCCGATCTACGGCTACGTGGCCGAGGGCTACTGGGAGGACGTGGGCACCCACGAGAGCTACGTCAAGGCGCAGGCCGACGTCCTCGAGGGCAAGGTCCAGGTCGACATGGAGGGCTTCGAGATCTCGCCCGGAGTGTGGATCGCCGAAGGCGCCGAGGTCAGCCCCGACGCCGTCCTGCGCGGCCCCCTGTACATCGGGGACTACGCCAAGGTGGAGGCCGGGGTCGAGATCCGGGAACACACGGTCATCGGCTCGAACGTCGTGGTGAAGAGCGGCGCCTTCCTGCACAAGGCCGTCGTTCACGACAACGTGTACATCGGCCCGCACAGCAACCTGCGCGGCTGCGTCATCGGCAAGAACACCGACATCATGCGGGCCGCGCGGATCGAGGACGGAGCCGTCATCGGCGACGAGTGCCTCGTCGGCGAGGAATCGATCGTGCAGGGCAACGTCCGCGTCTACCCGTTCAAGACGATCGAGGCCGGTGCCTTCGTCAACACGTCCGTGATCTGGGAGTCGCGCGGGCAGGCACACCTGTTCGGTGCCCGAGGGGTCTCCGGGATCCTGAACGTGGAGATCACCCCCGAGCTGGTCGTCAAGCTGGCCGGTGCCTACGCCACCACCCTGAAGAAGGGTGCGATCGTCACCACCGCCCGAGACCACTCCCGAGGCGCGCGAGCGCTCAAGCGGGCCGTGATCTCGGCGCTCCAGGCCAGCGCCATCAACGTGCGCGACCTGGAGAACGTACCCCTGCCGGTGGCGCGGCAGCAGACGGCCCGCGGCGCCGCCGGCGGCATCATGATCAGAACCTCGCCCGGCGTGCCGGACTCCGTGGACATCATGTTCCTGGACGAGCGGGGAGCGGACCTCTCGCAGGCGGGCCAGCGCAAACTGGACCGGGTCTACGCACGCCAGGAGTACCGGCGTGCCTTCCCGGGGGAGATCGGCGACCTGCAGTTCCCGTCGAGCGTGTTCGACTCGTACACGGGCTCCCTGCTGCGCCGCGTCGACACCACCGGCATCGCCGAATCCGGCCTCAAGGTCGTGGTGGACGCTTCGAACGGAAGTGCCGGTCTGGTGTTGCCCAGCCTGCTGGGCAGGCTCGGGGTCGACGCGCTGACGATCAATCCCGGTCTGGACGAGTCCCGGCCGACGGAGACCGCCGAGTCCCGGCGCGCCGGACTGGTACGGCTCGGGGAGATCGTGGCCTCGGCGCGGGCGGCGTTCGGCGTCCGCTTCGACCCGGTGGGTGAGCGGATCTCGCTGGTGGACGAACGCGGACGGATCATCGAGGACGACCGGGCCCTGCTCGTACTCCTCGACCTGGTCGCCGCGGCGAAGCGCAGCGGCAAGGTCGCGCTGCCCGTGACGACCACCCGGGTCGCCGAGCAGGTCGCGGCCTACCACGGGACGCAGGTGGAGTGGACGACGACCTCGCCCGACGACCTGACCCGTGTGGGTCGGGCCGAGAGCACCATCTTCGGCGGTGACGGCAGGGGCGGGTTCATCGTCCCGGAGTTCGGCAGCGTCTTCGACGGTTCGGCAGCGTTCGTGCAGCTCATCGGACTGGTGGCGCGGACGCAGCTCACGCTGAGCCAGATCGACGCCCGGATTCCGCGGGCCCACGTCCTCAAGCGGGACGTGCCGACGCCGTGGGCCGTCAAGGGGCTCGTCATGCGGCGGGTCGTGGAGGTCGCCGGGGACCGTCAGGTGGACACCACCGACGGAGTGCGCGTGGTCGAGGCCGACGGTCGGTGGGCGCTCGTCCTGCCGGACCCGGCGGAAGCGGTCACCCACCTGTGGGCGGAAGGCCCCGACGACGCGTCCGCGCAGGCCCTCCTCGACGAGTGGGCGGAGGTCGTGGACGGCGCGGGACAGCACTGAGCGCCCGCGCCCACCAGCGCGTACGACGGGCCGGGACGGGCAGTTGCCCGTCCCGGCCCGTCGTACGACCGCATTCGGTGGGAGCGGGGGCGACATGCGACGATGTGGGGCATGTCGCAGCCGCTCAACAACCGGAGTTCGGCCCCACAGCCCGCGCGCCCGGACGCCTCCATGTCGCTGCTGACGCACGTGATGGACCACGGCCTCGACGAGGGCTATGCGGAAGCGGCGGCCCGAAGCCGGGCGGACGGTACGGCGGGCCTGCCACGCACCCTCAAGGCGAAGCTGGGGCTCGCGGCCGGGCTGGTCGTCGCCGCCATGGTCGTGACGCTCGGCGCCGCCCAGGCGCGCATAGCGGCGCCGGTGCTGGCCAAGGAGCGTCACGAGCTGATCGACCGCGTGGAGCGCGCCGACGACCGGGCGAACGGGCTGGAGCGCGACATCGAGCGGTTGCGGACCGAGGTCGCCGACCGGCAGGGCGCGGCGCTCAAGCAGCACGGCGGGGACCAGGGCCGGCTCGTGGACCTGCTGTCGGGCGCGACCGAAGTGCGCGGCCCCGGCGTCAAGCTGGTGGTCGACGACGCGAAGGGCGCGGCGGCCGGCGGCGGGGCCCCGCGCGAGAGCGCGGGCTTCTCCGACACCGGCCGGGTCCGTGACCGGGACATGCAGCGCATCGTGAACGGGCTGTGGCAGGCGGGCGCGGAGGCCGTTTCGATCAACGGACAGCGGCTGACGGCGCTGTCGGCGATCAGGGCCGCCGGTGACGCGATACTGGTCGACAACAAGCCGCTGGTGCCGCCCTACGAGGTCCTCGCGGTGGGGGACAAGAAACGACTCGGCACCACCTTCCAGGATTCCGTGGACGGCCAGTACCTGCACGTGTTGCAGGAGAGCTACGGGATCCGCTACACCCTGTCCGCGATGGACGAGGTGAAGGTACCGGCCGCGTCGAGCCTGACCGTGCGTACAGCCACGGCGGAAGAGCCGAAGAAGGGTGCATCGTGATCGCGGTACTGGGCCTGGTGGCCGGAGTGGTGGTCGGGCTTCTGGTCCGGCCCGAAGTGCCGGCCGTCGTCGAGCCGTATCTGCCGATCGCGGTGGTGGCCGCGCTGGACGCGGTGTTCGGCGGCCTGCGCGCGATGCTGGACGGCATCTTCGTCGACAAGGTCTTCGTGGTGTCGTTCCTGTCGAACGTGGTCGTGGCCGCGCTGATCGTCTTCCTCGGCGACAAACTGGGTGTCGGCGCGCAGCTGTCGACGGGCGTGGTCGTCGTCCTCGGCATCCGGATCTTCTCCAACGCCGCGGCCATCCGCCGGCACGTCTTCCGGGCGTGAGGCCGATGAGCAGCGACAACACCCCGCTGGGGGAGCCCGGGGAGCCGCTGCGGCCCCCGAAGGACGAACCGGCGGCGCAGGCCGCGTCAGAGCCCTCCGCGGGAGCTTCCGGGGGCCCCGGGGCCACCGGGGAACAGACCGGTCGCCAGCGGCTCGCGGCCGGGCTGTGGCCGCCGCGCGTGAGTCGCGCCCAACTGATCGTCGCGCTGCTGCTGTTCGTCCTGGGCCTGGGTCTCGCGATCCAGGTACGGTCGAACAACGACGCCAGCGCCCCGCTGCGGGGGGCCCGCCAGGAGGACCTCGTACGGATCCTCGACGAGCTGGACGGGCGGACCACGCGCCTGGAGGACGAGAAGCAGCGGCTCGACGACCAGCGCAAGGAACTGGAGAGCAGCTCCAACCAGGCGGAGGAGGCCCGCCGGCAGACCGTGGAGAAGGAACGCCAACTGGGCATCCTGGCCGGTACCGTGGCAGCGCAGGGGCCCGGCATCACCCTGCGCATCAACGATCCGCAGGGTCAGGTGCAGTCCGACCAGCTCCTGGACACGTTGCAGGAGCTGCGGGCGGCCGGGGCCGAGGCGATCCAGATCAACGGTGTGCGCGTGGTGGCGAGCTCGTTCTTCTCGGACGAGGCCGGTGGTGTGGCGATCGACGGTAAGAAGATCACACAGCCCTATGAGTTCAAGGTGATCGGCAGACCGCAGGACCTGGAGCCGGCGCTCAACATTCCCGGCGGTGTGGTGCAGACGTTGGAGAAGGAACAGGCGACGGTCGACGTCACGCGGTCGGCGAAGATCGTTGTGGATGCCTTGCGGGCTGCGAAGCAGCCTGACTACGCTCGGTCGTCATCGCCGTGATGTCGGGCGGAGCGTGGACCGGCTCACGCGGGCGGCTGCCTGCGGGGGGTCGCCGCACCGAAGTCGCGGTGCGTGGTGGAAACTGTCTGGTGGTTACGGACGTTGTGAGAATGTCCGGGTCGGCAGGTGTGTGCATGCAGAGTTCGTCCTGCCCCACGGGCGGGTCTGTTTCGGTCAAGGGGAATCGCCCGTGAAGTTGTTTGAGAAGTTGTTCGGCAAGAAGAACCGCGAGGACAGTGGTGCCGCGCGTCATCGTGCGGGGCACGGTGAGGGGGAAGGGCAGGGCGACCGGCCGCTCTTCCGCGATGAGGTGGCCGGCCAGGGTGACAATTCGGGCGCGCAGGGCGCGTCGAGTGTTGACCCTGCCGGTTCCGGACGCATAGGTTTCGGTGAACCATCAACCTCAAGTGCGGGTGGAGGGTTTGCGCCCGACCCGTATGCCACCAATGCCTCCGCGGGGCAGCCGCGGCGCGAGGAGCCGTCCATGTCGGCCGAGCAGGTTTGCAGCAGGTGTGGGCACCGCAGCGATGCGGCCAGCCGCTTCTGCTCCAACTGCGGCGCGCCGCTGCGGGCGGGCCTGACGCCGGAGCGTGCCTCGGAGACCACGTCCACGATCTCGATCTCGGGCCTCGAGGCCTATGAGGCCGAGGTGTCGGGACAGCCGCACGCGTCGTCGTCGCTCTCTCCCGAGGCCCAGGCCGCGGTGGAAGCGCTGCCGCCCGGTTCCGCTCTGCTGATCGTGCGACGCGGTCCCAACTCGGGCAGCCGCTTCCTCCTCGACGGTGAGCTGACCACGGCGGGCCGGCACCCGCAGAGCGACATCTTCCTGGACGACGTCACCGTCTCCCGGCGCCATGTCGAGTTCCGCAGGGGCCAGGAGGGCGGCTTCACCGTCTCCGACGTGGGCAGCCTCAACGGCACGTACGTGAACCGCGAGCCGATCGACTCCGTCGCCCTGCACAACGGCGACGAGGTGCAGATCGGCAAGTACCGGCTGGTCTTCTACGCGAGCCTGCGGGGCATCTGACCCTTCCCCCGGACCCGGTCCGGGGGAACCACAGGGAAGGTTCCATGCTGCGTACCCCCACCGGCGGTGCCCCGAAGAACGGCACCGCCAACGCCGTCGGCCAGGCCGGGCGGCTGGTGAGCATCGGCACGGTGCTGACCACGCTGCGCGACGAGTTTCCCGAAGTCACCATCTCGAAGATCCGCTTCCTGGAGGCCGAGGGGCTCGTCGAGCCCCGGCGCACGCCTTCCGGATACCGCAAGTTCAGCACCGGCGACGTGGAACGGCTCGGGCACATCCTGCGCCTCCAGCGGGACCACTACCTGCCGCTGAAGGTCATCCGGGAGCAGCTCGACGCGCTGGACCGGGGTGAGCCGATCCGTATCCCCGGTCCCACCGCCCACGGTGAGTCCGTGGATCCCGCGAGCCCGTCCGCCCTGTACGGCGAGGTGGGCCGGGAGCGGCCGACCGTGCCCCGGGTGGGGCGGGCCGAGTTGCTCGCCGCCGCGGAGGTGGACGACGTCCAGCTCGTGGAGTGGGAGTCGTACGGCCTCATCTCCGAGGCGCCCGGCGGTGGGTTCGACGCCGAGACGGTCACCGTCGCTCGGTTGATCGCCGATCTCGGTCGGTTCGGCCTGGAACCGCGCCACCTGCGGGCCATGAAGGCGGCCGCGGACCGTGAGGCCGGTCTGGTGGAGCAGGTCGTCGCGCCGTTGCGCAGGCACCGCAATCCGCAGACCAGGGCGCACGCCGAGGCGACGTTGAAGGAGCTCGCGGGCCTGTCCGTACGGCTCCACGAGGCCCTCGTGCAGACCGCTCTCGGCGTCCGGTTGCGCTGACGGCGCTGGTCGGCGTGGGGCCCCGACTACCCAAACCGGCCGGGCAGGTCCTAGGGTTGCTGTGTGAACGAGCTCGACGTTGTGGGTGTCCGGGTGGAAATGCCCTCCAACCAGCCGATCGTGCTCCTACGTGAAGTGGGAGGCGACCGGTACCTCCCCATCTGGATCGGTCCTGGGGAGGCTACCGCCATTGCCTTCGCCCAGCAGGGAATGGCCCCTGCCCGGCCGCTGACGCACGACCTGTTCAAGGACGTGCTCGAAGCGGTGGGTGAGGAACTCTCCGAGGTCCGGATCACGGATCTGCGCGAGGGCGTCTTCTACGCGGAGCTGGTCTTCGCGAGCGGGGTCGAGGTGAGCGCGCGGCCTTCCGACGCCATAGCGCTGGCCCTGCGGACGGGGACGCCGATCTACGGCAGTGACGGTGTGCTCGACGACGCCGGAATCGCCATTCCCGACGAACAGGAGGACGAGGTGGAGAAGTTCCGCGAGTTCCTCGACCAGATCTCACCGGAGGACTTCGGTACCGGGCCCCAGTGAGGGGTACGAGGGGAGTCGCGGGGGCGGACGCCGCGCGACGCGGCCGCGTCGCCCACCGGGAACTTTCAGCCCATTCGAGTAGCCTTTCCCCGCAATGGGGTACGGGAAACCACTCTCAGGGTGATTATCACTCGGCGTGCCGAGTGTGGCGATCGTTGACGCACCCCTGGTCACTGCCTACCGTCAAGGTGGGCAGGTCAAGGACGGAGGGTCGGCGTGAGGATCACGGGCGACGGTACGACCGGGGGCACCCCCGCACGGAGTGATGGTGGGCCGTACCCGCTGCACGGCGGCGCGGCCGGGCCCGCGCACCGTCAGCCGGCGTCCACGCCGGTCGGGCCGGTGAGCGACGCCCCGGCGCCGGAGGAGGTCGGCTACCGAGGCCCCACGGCGTGCGCGGCGGCCGGCATCACGTACCGGCAGCTCGACTACTGGGCGCGGACGGGGCTGGTGGAGCCGAGCGTCCGGCTCGCGTACGGATCCGGCACGCAGCGGCTGTACAGCTTCCGTGACGTGGTGGTCCTCAAGATCGTCAAGCGCTTCCTGGACACCGGGGTGGCGCTGCAGAGCATCCGCACCGCCGTGCAGCACCTGCGGGACCGGGGTTTCCAGGACCTGGAGCGCATGACGCTGATGAGCGACGGCGCGACCGTGTACGAGTGCACCTCGCCGGACCAGGTGGTGAGCCTGCTCCAGGGCGGGCAGGGCATCTTCGGCATCGCGGTGGGCGTGGTCTGGCGGGACGTGGAGAACGCCCTGTCGCAGCTGCACGGGGAACGCGTGGACACCGGCGAGACCTTGGTCGGCCAGAATCCGGCCGACGAGCTGGCCGCGCGCCGGAACCGGGCCGTCTGATCGCGGCCGCCTGATCGAAGCCGTGCGATGCGGCCCGGCTGATCCGGTTCTTCCGGGGGCTCGGCCCTCGTGGAGGGCCGGGGAGGTGCCTGCGTCGTCGCGTCCGCCGCGGTGATGTCAGTGGCCGTGTCAGTGCCGTAGGGGAGCATCGGGCTGTGAGATCCGCCCCGACCATCCTGCACCTGGACATGGACGCCTTCTACGCCTCGGTGGAGCAGGCGTCGAAGCCCAGCCTGCGCGGGAAGGCCGTGATCGTGGGGGGTCTCGGACCGCGCGGTGTGGTGGCCACGGCCTCCTACGAAGCCCGGCGGTTCGGCGTCCACTCGGCGATGCCGATGGCCCAGGCCCGCAGGCTCTGCCCGAACGGGGCCTGCCTGATCCCCCGGTTCAGTCTCTACCGCGAGGTCAGCGAGCTGGTCATGGGCCTGCTGCGGGAGCTGTCCCCGCTGGTCGAGCCGCTCAGCCTGGACGAGGCCTTCGTGGACCTGGAGGCGGGCGGGGTCGCCTTCGACGCCGCCGGGGCCCGGGCGGTGGGGGAGCGGCTGCGGGCCGACATCACGGCCGCCACGGGGCTCAGCGGCTCGGTGGGGCTGGCCGGATCGAAGATGCTCGCCAAGGTGGCCTCCGAGGAGGCCAAGCCGGACGGGCTGCTGCTCATCGAACCCGGCACCGAACGGGACCTGCTCGCGCCGATGTCGGTGCGGACCCTGCCCGGGGTGGGGCCGGCCACCGGGGAGCACCTGCGCCGGGCCGGGATCACCACCGTCGGGGAGCTCGCCGAAGCCGGGGAGGACGAACTGGTCCGGATGGTCGGCAAGGCGCACGGGGCGGGGCTGTACCGGATGGCGCTGGGGCTGGACGACCGGCCCGTGGTCGCGGAGCGGGACGCGAAGTCCGTGTCGGTCGAGGACACCTTCGACGTGGACCTGCACGACCGGGTACGGATCCGCAACGAGGTGCGGCGGCTCGCCGACCGGTGCGTGGGCCGGTTGCGCGCCTCCGGGCACTCGGGTCGGACCATCGTCCTCAAGGTGCGGCGCTACGACTTCTCGACGCTGACCCGCTCCGAGACCCTGCGCGGCCCGACGGACGACCCGGCCGTGGTGCGGGAGGCGGCGGCGCGGCTGCTGGAGGGCGTGGACACCACCGGCGGCGTACGGCTCCTCGGGGTCGGGGTGACCGGCCTCGCGGACTACACGCAGGAGGACCTCTTCGCCCAGGTGCGCGCCGCCGAGGCGGACACGGATCCGGGCGTCGCGCTGGAGAGCGGGGCCGTCGTGCCGGACGGGGCGGACGCGGCGTCCGGGACCGCCGGGGCAGGAGCGGCCGTAGGGGGCCCGGAGGGCGGCGGAGCGGCCGTGGCCCCGGTCGGGAGCCCGGAGGGGAGTCCCGTGCGGCACTGGGCGGCGGGGAGCGACGTACGGCACGCGGTGTACGGGCCCGGCTGGGTCCAGGGCAGTGGGGTCGGTCGGGTGACCGTACGGTTCGAGGGGCCCGGGTCCCCGCCCGGTCGGGCCCGGACCTTCCGGGTGGACGACCCCGAACTGGAGCCGTCCGATCCGCCGGCCCTGGTGGGTCCGGGCTGAAGGGTGTTGCACAACCTTTGGGCCGCGTCCGTCCTAACCCCCGCCCGCCGGCCGGCCCGCGTCGCGGCGGCGCTTCCTGGTGGGTGGGGGCGCGGCGTGCTGGAACTCCGAGGGGAGGATCACGTCGAGGCCGTAGTGGTGGTAGAGCTGGAGCTCCTGCTCGGGGGAGAGGTGGCGGCCCACCCCGAAATCGGGGGCGTCCTTGATGAGGGAGCGTTCGAACGGCACGCGCAGGGTGTCGTCCACCACCTCGCTGGGTTCCAGGGGGACGAAGGCGTCCCGGCCGAAGAGGCCGGTCCGTACGGCGGCCCACTCCGGAACGCCCGTGGCGTCGTCGAGGTAGACCTCGTCCACGGTGCCGATCTTGGCGCCGTTCCGGTCGAACGCCTTGCGGCCGATCAGGCTGCGCGGATCGATGTCGGTCTGCACGGTCCCTCCACAGGGTCGCAACTCCATCCGTAATCACTACAAAAGTGCATATCCGCAGACGAGGCCACTCGAGGGAGGGTCCAGATCCTCGCTGGTAGGCTGGGTGACGGCTGTTGACCCTGTGCGGGAGAGTCCTCCGAGTGAGTTCGACGGAGGCGCCGAAGGAGCAAATCCTCCCCGGAATCTCTCAGGCATACGTACCGCACGTGAAGAGGCCACTCTGGAAAGCAGGGGCGGATCCGGGACGCAGTGCCGGCTCCTCTCCTCACCGACGGTGAAAGCCGGACCCCGTGGGCGATCCCCGCGCGGCCCGGTGAAGCTCTCAGGTTGAGATGACAGAGGGGGAGGCCGTCCGGGTGCCCGCGCCGTGGTGCCCCTCGCAGGTCGTACGACCAGGAGGCCTCCGTCATGACCGCCAACCGCATTCCGCTCTCCCAGCTGGAGCGAGGCATCCCCTTCGAGCAGCGCCATATCGGCCCGGACGCCGAGGCGCAGGCGAAGATGCTCGCCCAGGTGGGCTACGGCTCCCTGGACGAGCTCACCGCCGCAGCGGTACCGGATGTGATCAAGACCGCCGACGCGCTGAACCTGCCCGAGGCGCGGACCGAGGCGGAGGTGCTCGCCGAGCTCCGCTCGCTCGCCGACCGCAACCAGGTCCTGTCCCCGATGATCGGCCTCGGCTACTACGGCACCTTCACCCCGCCGGTCATCCTGCGCAACGTCATGGAGAACCCGGCCTGGTACACGGCGTACACGCCCTACCAGCCGGAGATCTCGCAGGGCCGGCTGGAAGCCCTGCTGAACTTCCAGACCGTCGTCGCCGACCTGACCGGTCTGCCGACCTCCGGCGCCTCCCTCCTCGACGAGGGCACCGCCGCCGCCGAGGCGATGTCTTTGGCCCGCCGGGTCGGCAAGGTCAAGGGCGGCGTCTTCCTGATCGACGCCGACGCGCTGCCGCAGACCATCGCGGTGATCGAGACCCGCGCCGAGCCCACGGGCGTCGAGGTCGTCGTCGCCGACCTGTCGGACGGCATCCCCGCCGAGATCGCCGAGCGCGGCGTCTTCGGCGTGCTGCTCCAGTACCCCGGTGCCTCCGGCGCCGTCCGGGAGATCAAGCCGGTCATCGACCAGGCGCACGAGCTCGGTGCCATCGTCACCGTCTCCGCCGACCTGCTCGCCCTGACCCTGCTGACCTCGCCGGGCGAGCTGGGCGCGGACATCGCCGTCGGCACCACCCAGCGCTTCGGCGTCCCCATGGGCTTCGGCGGACCCCACGCCGGCTACATGGCCGTCCAGGCCAAGCACGCCCGCTCCCTGCCGGGCCGGCTCGTCGGAGTCTCCGTCGACGCGGACGGCAACAGGGCGTACCGGCTGGCGCTGCAGACCCGTGAGCAGCACATCCGCCGCGAGAAGGCCACCAGCAACATCTGTACCGCACAGGTGCTGCTCGCCGTCATGGCCGGCATGTACGCCGTCTACCACGGTCCGGACGGGCTGCGGACGATCGCCCGCCGCACCCACCGCTACGCCGCCCTGCTCGCCGCGGGCCTGACGGCCGGCGGGGTCGAGATCGTGCACGGCTCGTACTTCGACACGCTCACCGCCCGGGTTCCCGGCAAGGCCGCCGAGGTCGTCGCCGCCGCCCGCGCCGCCGGTGTCAACCTGTTCCAGGTCGACTCCGACCTGGTCTCCGTCGCCTGCGACGAGACCACCCTGCGCGCCGACGTCGAGGCCGTCTGGGGCGCCTTCGGGGTCAGTGCCGACCTGGAGGCCCTGGACGCGACCACGGCCGAGACCCTCCCCGAGGCCCTGCTGCGTTCGGACGAGGTCCTCACCCACCCGGTGTTCCACCAGCACCGCTCCGAGACCGCGATGCTGCGCTACCTGCGCAAGCTGTCGGACAAGGACTACGCGCTGGACCGCGGCATGATCCCGCTGGGCTCCTGCACGATGAAGCTCAACGCGACGACCGAGATGGAGCCGGTGACCTGGCCCGAGTTCGGCCAGCTGCACCCGTTCGCCCCGGTCGAGCAGGCGGAGGGGTACCTCACGCTCATCACCGAGCTGGAGGAACGTCTCTGCGAGGTGACCGGCTACGACAAGGTCTCCATCCAGCCGAACGCCGGCTCGCAGGGCGAGCTCGCCGGCCTGCTGGCCGTCCGCGCCTACCACCGGGCCAACGGCGACGAGCAGCGCACCATCTGCCTCATCCCGTCCTCCGCGCACGGCACCAACGCGGCGAGCGCCGTGATGGCCGGCATGAAGGTCGTCGTCGTCAAGACCGCCGACGACGGCGAGGTGGACGCGGCCGACCTGCGCGCCAAGATCGAGCAGTACCGCGACGAGCTGGCCGTGCTGATGATCACCTACCCGTCGACGCACGGTGTGTTCGAGGAGCACGTCGCCGACATCTGCGCCCAGGTGCACGAGGCCGGTGGCCAGGTGTACGTCGACGGCGCCAACCTGAACGCCCTGGTGGGCCTGGCCAAGCCCGGTCACTTCGGCGGCGACGTCTCGCACCTGAACCTGCACAAGACCTTCTGCATCCCGCACGGCGGTGGCGGCCCCGGCGTGGGTCCGGTCGGCGTCCGGGCGCACCTGGCTCCGTACCTGCCGAACCACCCGCTCCAGCCGACGGCCGGTCCCGAGACGGGCGTCGGCCCGATCTCGGCCGCGCCGTGGGGCTCGGCGGGCATCCTGCCGATCTCCTGGTCGTACGTACGCCTGATGGGTGGTGAGGGTCTCAAGCGCGCCACCCAGGTGGCGGTACTGGGCGCGAACTACATCGCCAAGCGTCTGGAACCGCACTACCCGGTGCTGTACACCGGCCCGGGCAACCTGGTCGCGCACGAGTGCATCATCGACCTGCGTCCGCTGTCGAAGTCGACGGGCGTGAGCGTGGACGACATCGCCAAGCGTCTGATCGACTACGGCTTCCACGCGCCGACGATGTCCTTCCCGGTCGCCGGCACCCTGATGATCGAGCCGACGGAGTCCGAGGACCTCGCCGAGATCGACCGCTTCTGCGACGCGATGATCGCCATCCGCGGCGAGATCGACCGGGTCGCGGGCGGCGAGTGGCCGGCCGACGACAACCCGCTCGCCAACTCCCCGCACACCGCCGCGTCGCTGGGCGGCGAGTGGAACCACCCGTACACCCGGGACGAGGCCGTCTTCCCGGCCGGCGTCACGCCCGCCGAGAAGTACTGGCCGCCGGTGCGCCGCATCGACGGCGCGTTCGGTGACCGGAACCTGGTGTGTTCCTGCCCGCCGCTGGACGAGTACGACAACTGATCCCGGATGACGGCGTGACGGGGCGCGGACCCGCGGGGCCGACGCGCTGAGGGGGCCGTTCCCGGAGCACATGCTCCGGGAACGGCCCCTTCTTCCGTTCGATCCGGTCCGCTCAGGCTGCCGCGAGCGGGCGGTGCGGCGCGATGATCTGTCCGTCCGGCAGGAGTTCACCGGTGTCCTCGAAGAGCAGGACGCCGTTGCACAGCAGGCTCCAGCCCTGCTCCGGGTGGTTGGCCACCGGGCGCGCGGCCTCCCGGTCGGCGGACTCTGATGACGGGCAGGCAGGCTGGTGCTGGCACATGGATGCGTTCTTTCGCTGCGTTGTGGTCTGTTCGCTACGGCTCGATGCGTGATTCATGGCCGTCCCCCTGGGTCGTCCCCGCACCTGCGGGGAGGATGGGCTCAGTCTTCCCCCAGGACGGCTGCTTCGCAGGTATTTCCCGGCAGCTGTCCTCATGGATTGAGGACGCATCACCCGTGCGGGCGGTTCAGGCCAACTCCCCTGTCATTTCGGATGGTTCGCGAGTGGTCCCGACGGACTAGGCCGAATGGGCAGTCCGGGTGGCTGCGGTCAGGCCGCCGGCGCGGCTACGGGGGGCGGTACGGGAGGGGCCTGCCGGGTCAGCCGGTGCGTCAGTACGGGTAGGAGTTCGGACACGGTGTGCGGCCGGAACGCGGCGATGCCGGGAGGCGCCGGGGCGAGCGGAACCAGCAGGTCGGCGGCGGCGGGCAGACCGGCCGCGGCGTCGGCGCCCACCGCGCCGTGCAGCCACAGGGTCAGCATGTACAGCTCCGGTACGGACAGCAGGCGCGGCTGGTAGCCGGTCCCCAGCGACTCGGCCTGGCGCAGGGCCCGTTCGGTGGCGGTGACGTAGGGCCCCTCGAAGAAGTGGGAGAAGGTCCAGCCGTCCGCGGTGAGGCGGGTGTCGGCCGCGGCGACGAAGCGGTCCCCGCTGCGGATCAGGAACCGCCACGCGGTGAGCCGGGTGCGCGGGGGCCTTCCGCCGGCCGTGGGGTTCGGCGCGTGCAGCCGGTCCATCACGTGCACCGGAAGGGGCAGTTCGGCGGTCAGCGGGCCCTGGACCGTGCGCAGGGCCGGGGTGTGCGCCTCGTGGACGGCGGTGGGGGAACCGAGTGCCGCGAGGACGCTGCGCAGGGCGGGCGCGGGAGCCGGAGGGACATGCAGCGGCATGGTGGGTCGCCTCTCACTTGGGAGACCTGGGGTGCGGGGGAAGGAACGGGACGGCGCTGTCGCATTCTGGGGCCAGAGGGGGGCTGAGGGGCAATGACCGCGCGCCAACTCTCTGCCTCGATAGCGGAGTTTATACGACGCGTGTTCACGCAGTGTTTCGGCTAGCTGTCCCGGCTATTGCCGACAAGTCGCTTACCGGCCCCGCTGCGGAGCCATTCGTGCCGCCTGGGCGCAGACCTGCCGCGCTGACCTCGGAGGCTACCCGAAGGGGGCTCGGCTGGAAAGCGTCGGTTATCCGGAACCGGCAAAGTCGACGCGGAATTTGCAGAGGGCGACTTGCCAGGTGAATGTGCCGAAGCGCCCATCCGGCCATACCGGCGCGCGCTCCTGTCCGAGGGGTGGTCATCGGCGTTATCGATCACGGCGCCTGGGCATCATCGACCGTACATGCGCGCCTGGGGGCACAAGGCCGGGCCAGTCGAGGAGGGACGCTTCGATGGGGGAGAAGGTCGTGGCAGGCGGATTCGACCTGTCCGATCGGCATCGGTATCGGAGGAAGCTTCACGAGTGCCTGGAGGGACTGGAGCGGCTTCTGGCGGAGAAGAGGTTCGATCGCCCCAAGAACATGATGGGGCTGGAGATCGAATTGAATCTCGCGGGTGCCGACGGTTTGCCGCGAATGATGAATGCCCAGGTGTTGGAGCGGATAGCCAGCCCCGATTTCCAAACCGAACTCGGATTGTTCAACCTGGAGGTCAACGTACTTCCGCACCGCCTCGAAGGCCGGGTATTCGACCAGCTCGCGGAGGAACTGAGTGCGGGTCTGCACTACGCCCACCGGCAGGCCGCGGAGATCGACGCGGGGGTGGTGATGATCGGGATCCTGCCGACGCTGTCCCGCGCGGACCTGGCGCCCACCAACCTCTCGGCGGTGGACCGCTACTCGCTGCTGAACGAGCAGATCCTGATGATGCGGGGGGAGGACTTCACCCTCGACATCGACGGGGTGGAGCGGCTGACCTGGAGCACCGGGTCGATCGTGCCGGAGGCCGCCTGTACCTCCGTACAGCTGCACCTGCAGGTGACTCCGGCGCGGTTCGCGGACGTGTGGAACGCGGCGCAGGCGGTGACCGCCGTCCAGATCGCGGTGGGCGCCAACTCGCCCTTCCTGTTCGGGCGCGAGCTGTGGCGCGAGTCGCGGCCGCCGCTGTTCACGCAGGCCACCGACACCCGGCCGCCCGAGCTGCAGGCCCAGGGGGTGCGGCCGCGGACCTGGTTCGGGGAGCGGTGGGTGGATTCGGCGTACGAACTGTTCGCCGAGAACCTGCGCTACTTCCCGGCGCTGCTGCCGATCTGCGACGAGGAGGAACCGCTGCGGGTGCTGGCCGACGGCGGGGTGCCGGGCCTGCGGGAACTGGTCCTGCACAACGGCACGGTCTACCGCTGGAACCGGCCCGTCTACGGGGTCGCCGACGGGGTGCCGCACCTGCGGGTGGAGAACCGGGTGCTGCCGGCCGGTCCGACCGTCACCGACGTCGTCGCCAACGCGGCCTTCTACTACGGGCTCGTGCGCACCCTCGCCGACGAACAGCGCCCGGTGTGGACCCGGATGCCGTTCACCGAGGCCGAGGCCAACTTCGACGCCGCCTGCCGGTACGGGATCGACGCCCGGCTGCGCTGGCCGCGGCGGGGGCGGGCCGGGGGACTGGTGAGCGTACCGGCGGTGAAGCTGGTGCTGGACGAGCTGCTGCCGATGGCCGCGGCCGGGCTCGACGCGTGGGGGATCGCGGCCGCAGACCGGGACCACTACCTCGGAATCATCGAGGAACGCTGCCGGCGTCGGGTGAACGGGGCGACCTGGCAGGTGGACACCTACCACCGGGCCCGCGCCGGTGGACTGGAGCGGGACGCCGCGCTCGCGGCGACCACCCGCCGCTACAGCGAGCTGATGCACCGAGGTGAGCCCGTGCACACCTGGCCCGTCGGCATCGCGGAGCGGGAGGTGGACCCCGCGACGGTGGCCGGCCGCTGAGCGGGGCGCGGGCCGGTCCGCCGGTCCGCGCGCCGTCGGTCGGCCCCCCGATCCTGCCGTGATGATCCCCTCCGGCCGCCGAGGAGGCAGTATGGGGTGATCGGAACAGGACGTCGCGGCGGGGTGGCTCGCAGCGGGACGGCGAGACGGGAGTCGGACGTGCGCGCGGAGCCGGTGGTGGTGGAGCTGGGCGAGGACGGGCGACGGCGGGGAGTCCTGCGCACCGAGACGCTCCTCGTGCTCGCGCTGTCGCTCGGCGCGAGCGGAGTCTCGGCGCTGATCAGCTTCATCGGTTCGCTGACCAAGCCGGGCGGCCTGAAGGACCAGGCCGCCACGCTCAACGGCTCGTACGCGCCTGGCCGGCCCTGGCTGGACCTCGCCTGGCAGTTGTTCGGCATCGCGTCGGCGCTGGTCCCCGTCCTGCTGGTGGCGCACCTGCTGACCCGCGAGGGGGCGCCCGGGCTGCGGGTCCTGGGCTTCGACCGGACCCGGCCGTGGCAGGACCTGGGCCGGGGGGCGCTCGTGGCCGCCGGGATCGGCAGCGCCGGACTCGCCTTCTACCTGGCCGCCCGCGCGACCGGCTTCAACCTGACGGTCGTGCCCGAGGCGCTGCCCGACGTGTGGTGGAAGTTCCCCGTACTGATCCTCTCCGCCCTGCAGAACTCCGTGGTGGAGGAGGTCATCGTGCTGGCCTACCTGCTGCGCCGGCTCGACCAGTTGGGCTGGTCGCCGATGGCGGCGCTGCTGGCCAGCTCCGTGCTGCGCGGCTCGTACCACCTCTACCAGGGCATCGGCGGGTTCATCGGCAACATGGTGATGGGCGTCGTCTTCGTGCTGGCGTACCGGCGCTGGGGGCGGGTGGGGCCGCTCGTCGTCGCGCACGCGCTGCTCGACATCGTCGCCTTCGGCGGGTACGCGCTGCTCGCGGGCGAGGTGGACTGGCTGCCCACCCCGTAGGCCGCGCCCACCCGGGCCCCGAGGGGCCTCAGGGCGCGGTGAGCAGCTCGCCGTCCAGGACGGTGACGGCGTGCCCGGTCAGGAGGGTGCGCTCGCCGGCGAGGGTGACGCGGACCAGACCCGTACGGGCTCCGCCCTGCCGGCCGGTCATCGTGGTGCGACCCAGGCGGGCGGCCCAGAAGGGGGCGAGCGCGGTGTGCGCGCTGCCGGTGACCGGGTCCTCGTCGATGTGGACGGCGGGGAAGAAGCCGCGCGAGACGAAGTCGTACCCCAGGGAGGGGTCCTCGGCGACCGCGGTGGCAATGACCCCGCGGCGGGAGTGGGCGCGCAGGGCGGCGTGGTCGGGGGTCAGCTCCCGTACGGTCCGCTCGTCCGCCAGCTCCACCAGCAGGTCGCCGACGTGGTCGGAAGTGTCGTGGACCGACGTGATCCCGGCGCCCAGCGCGCGGGCCACCTCGGGGTCCGGGTCGATCGGCGTCAGGGTGGACGTCGGGAAGTCCATGGTGATCGAGCCGTCCTCGGCGGCCCGGGCGGTGAGGACGCCGCAACGCGCCGCGAAGCGGATCAGGCCCTGCGCGAGGCCGGCCGAGCCGAGGACGTGGGCGGTCGCGAGGGTGGCGTGTCCGCACATGTCGACCTCGGCGGCCGGGGTGAACCAGCGCAGCGCCCAGTCCGCGTCCCCGCCGGGCGGCAGGGGGTGGGCGAAGGCGGTCTCGGAGAGGTTCAGTTCGGCCGCCACCTGCTGGAGCCAGGAGTCCGGGGGGAAGGGGCCGTCGAGGAGCAGGACTCCTGCGGGGTTCCCGTGGAAGGGGCGGTCGGTGAAGGCGTCGACGATTCGGATGCGCATGCCCTCGACGGTAGGGCGGCGCCCGGGGCGCGGACAAAGGCCAATTCGGGCTGGCTGGCCTGGCCGCGGGGGTGGGTGGGTTACGGGTGCGGGGTGGCTCCGGTGGCTCCGGTGTCGGCCGCCGGTGTCGGTTGCGGGGTGGAAGCCCAGCCCCGGTTCGGTCTACCCGACCCTCCAGCTCCTGGAGGACGAAGGGCTCATCGTCAGTGAGAGCGAGGGCGGCAAGAAGCTGTTCACCCTCACCGACACCGGTCGCACCGAGGCCGAGTCCGGTCCGGACGCCCCCTGGGCGGACGCCGGGCGGGGCTTCGACTTCGAGGCGATGCACGACGTCCGCACGGCCGGGGTCGGTCTGATGGAGGCCGCCTTCGGGCAGGTCTTCAAGACCGGCTCGCCCGAGCAGCGGGAGAAGGCCCTCGCCGTGATCAACGACGCCCGCAAGAAGCTCCACCTGATCCTTGCCGACGAGCACTGAACCGCCGGCCCGACCTCGCCCGGGCGCCGGGCGGACGTACGGCGGCGCGCCCCGCGAGAAGCCTCGCGGGGCGCGCCGTCATGCGTACGGGGTGAACCGGCCGCGGTCGCCGCGTGCCGGGGTCAGACGACCAGTCCGGCCAGCTTGCGCAGCGACTCGTTCAGCGCCGCGGTGGCCGAGTCCTTGAGCTTGCCCGCCATCAGGGACACGGCGGCGCCCGTGAACTCGCCGTCGATGCGGACCGTGGTGGCGTCGCCGTTCGGGGTCAGCGTGTAGCGGGTCAGCACGGCCACGCCCATGGGGCCCTTGCCGGTGATGGCGAACAGGCGCTCGTCCTCCAGCTCCGAGACGGTCCACAGGACCTCGGCGGGGAAGCCCATCATCTTCATGTTCTCCGCGAAGGTGGCGCCGAGCGCGAGGGTCTCGGGACCGCCCTTCGGGAAGTTGGTGTGGGTCATGCTCCACTTGTCGTACGCGTCCCAGTCCGTCAGCTGGGCCCAGAGCTGCGCGGCGGGCGCCTCGATGCGTGATTCCGCGGTGACTTCAGCCATGCGTCCACCCCTTCTCGTCGGGTACGTGCGGCGGAAGGTAGTCCCGGCGACCCCAACATTCAATACTGACGACCTGTCAGGTTCGGAGGTTCGCCGGTGCCCGGGTCTCGGCTGCGTCTCAACAGGCGTCACGGTCGTGACGGTGCTGACCGGTCCTGCCATGATGGCCCGATGCAAGCGTCAGGGAAGAACGCCGGACTGGGCCTGGCCCTCGTCTCGGCGTGTGCGTTCGGTGGTTCGGGGGTCGCGGCGAAGCCGCTGATCGAGGCGGGTCTGGACCCGCTGCACGTGGTCTGGCTCAGGGTGGCCGGGGCGGCGTTGGTGCTGTCCCCGCTGGCCTGGCGGCACCGCGATCTCGTCCGGCGCAAGCCGCTGCTGCTCGCCGGCTTCGGGCTGATCGCCGTCGCCGGTGTGCAGGCGTTCTACTTCGCCTCCCTGTCCCGGATTCCCGTCGGCGTGGCCCTGCTCCTGGAGTACCTGGGGCCGGCCCTGCTGCTCGGCTGGATCCGCTTCGTCCAGCGCAAGCCCGTGACCCGGGCGGCCGCGGCGGGGGCGGCGGTGGCCGTCGTCGGTCTGGCCTGCGTCGTCGAGATCTGGTCCGGTCTGAGCCTGGACCCGCTCGGCGTGCTGCTCGGTCTCGCCGCCGCCTGCTGCCAGGCCTTCTACTTCGTCTTCGCGGACCAGGGCGCGGACGGGGAGGACGTGCCCGACCCGATGGGCGTGATCGCGTACGGAATGATCATCGGGACCCTGGTGATGACCGTGATCGCCCGACCGTGGCGGATGGACTGGGGGGTGCTGAGCGGGTACGCCTCCCTCGACGACCTCGTGGTGCCCGCGTACGCGCTGCTCGGCTGGGTGGTGCTGGTCGCCACCGTCTTCGCGTACGTCACCGGAGTGGTGTCGGTGCGCAAGCTGTCCCCGCAGGTGGCGGGCGTGGTGGCGTGCCTGGAGGCCGTCATCGCCACCGTCCTCGCGTGGGTGCTGCTGGGCGAACACCTCTCGCTGCCGCAGATCATCGGCGGGGCGCTGGTGCTGAGCGGTGCCTTCATCGCGCAGTCCGCCCGGCCGACGCCGCCGGCCGCGGTCGATCCCGCCGTGCTCGACCCGGAGCACACCCGGGTGTGACGCGGTGGCGGGCCGCCGATCCGGTCGGGCCGCAGGCGGACCGCGTAGGGTACGCACCATGCCTTTGACCGTACTTCCGCCTCCCGCCGCCTAGGTCCTGTCCGGACGCTCTCGTGGATCCCGCCCGTCGTGCGGGTGTCCGCAGAGATTTCCGCGCAGGATCTGGCGCGGGTGGCCGCTCCCTTGAGGACCACCCGTCCCGGCCGCCCTTCGACGGCCCGGGGCGGGTTCGTGCTGCCCGCGAAGTGATGACCGTTCCTCTCATCCTTCACTTCACGCATGCGCGGAGATCCACGTGTCGAACCATTCGCCCGCTTCAGGGCGCGATCTGCTGTACCTCGTCGTCGCCGGAGTCGCCTGGGGCACCGCCGGGGCCGCCGCCTCACTCCTCTTCCTGGCCAGTGACCTCGGTCCGCTCGCCCTGTCCTTCTGGCGGTGCGCGGGCGGGCTCGTCGTGCTGCTGGCGGTGCTCGCCGTACGTCGCGCCGGAGCCCTGCGCCGCTCCGGTGCCGTACGTCGCGCCGGAGCCCTGCGCCGCTCCGGTGCCGTACGTCGCCCCGCAGGCGGCCGGGAGGAGGCGGGCCGGCCGTCCGTCCCTTCGCTCATCGGGACCGGCCTGCTGTTCACCCTGTTCCAGGCCGCGTACTTCGGCGCCGTGCGGGAGACCGGCCTGGCCGTCGGCACCGTCGTGACCCTGGGCGCGGGGCCCGTACTGATCGCGCTCGGCGGCCGGTACTGGACGGGCGAGCGGCTGGGCCGGGGCGGAGCGGCCGCCGTCGGCGGCGCGCTCGCCGGACTGGCCGTGCTCGTGCTGGGCTCCGGCGGCGGGGAGGTGCGGCCGCTCGGGGTGTTCTGGGCGCTGCTCTCGGCCGCCGGCTACGCGGCGATGACGCTGCGGGCGCGCCTGCTCGGGCGGCGCGGGGAGGGCGGGGACCCGCTCGTCACCACCGCGTGGTCGGTCGGGGTGGGCACGGTGTGCCTGCTGCCGCTCGCCGTGGTGGAGGGGCTGGTGCCGCACACCGCGGACCCGGCGCGGGTGCTGTGGCTGCTGGTGTACGTCGCCACCGTGCCGACGGCGCTGGCGTACGCGCTCTACTTCACCGGCGCCGCGTCGGTGCGGGCCGCGACGGTGTCGGTGATCATGCTGATCGAGCCGGTGAGCGCGGCGGCGATCGCGGTCGGGCTGCTCGGGGAGCGACTGACCGGGGCCGTGGTGCTGGGCACCGTGCTGCTCCTCGCGGCCGTCGGCGCGCTGATCGGGGCCGAGGCGCGCGGGGCGCGCGGGACGCGCGTGCCCGTGGGCGAGGCGGCCGGACCCGGGGGCGAAGGGGGCGAGGCGGCCGGACCCGGGGGCGAAGGGGGCGAGGCGGGCGGACCCGTGCGCGAAGGGGGCGAGGCGGGCGGACCCGGGGGCGAGCCGGTGGAGATCCGGTCCGCCCCGGAGGTTCAGAGCGCGGCGAGGTAGTCCGGCGCGGCGATGCCGGGGGCCAGATCGGCCGCCGGGACCGGCGTCCCGTACGCCGGGGCGACCGGGACCACGCCCGACCAGAACGGCAGGTCCAGGTCCTCGGCGTCGTCGTTCGGGCCGCCGGTGCGCAGCTTCGCCGAGACCTCCTCCAGGTCCAGCCGGATCACGGCCGTGGCGGCCAGTTCCCGGGCGTTCGCGGGCCGCGAGTCGGCGGAGCGGCCGGGAACCACGTGGTCGACCAGGGCGTCCAACGCCATCCGGCACTCGGCCTCGTCGGTGACCTGGTGGGCGGTGCCGTGGACGACCACCGAGCGGTAGTTGAGGGAGTGGTGGAAGGCCGAGCGGGCCAGCACGAGGCCGTCGACGTGGGTCACCGTCAGGCAGACCGGCAGGCCCGGGTCGGCCTTGCCCGCGGCGAGCAGCGGCCGGGAGCCCGTGGAGCCGTGGACGTACAGGGTGTCGCCGACCCGTCCGAAGAGGGTGGGCAGGACCACGGGCGCGCCGTCCCGGATGAACCCGAGGTGGCAGACGTAGGCCTGGTCGAGTATCGAGTACACGGTCTCCCGGTCGTAGCGCGCCCGGTCGCGGGAGCGGCTGGGGACGGTGCGGTCGGTGGGCTCGTAGGCGGCGGGCGTGGTGGTCATGGTGCGAACTCCGTTGTACTAGTGCATAATGTTGTTTGTGCTAGGAGAGTATCGGATCAGTGGGCGTCGCGCATCGGAAATCGCGGCCAGTGTCGAAGCGGGCGTCGGATCGGGCGCCCTGGAGCCGGGGGCGCTGTTGCCGGCGATGCGGGAGTTGGCCGGTGAGTTGGGGGTGAACCCCAACACCGTGGCCGCCGCGTACCGGACGCTGCGCGAACGCGGAGTCATCGAGACGGACGGCCGGCGCGGCAGCCGGGTGCGCCGGCGGCCGGCCACCGCCCCCCGGAGCTCGTTGCGGATGGTCGTGCCCGAGGGGGTGCGGGACGCCGCCCAGGGCAACCCCGACGTGTCCCTGCTGCCCGCGCTGGACGGGCCGCTCGCGGCGGCCGCCCGGCGGTACGCGCAGGAGCCGACCCTGTACGGGCAGGACCCCGTGGTCCCGGAACTGGCGCGCGTCGCCCGGGCCGGGTTCGAGGCGGACGGCGTCCCGGCCGGGGCCATGGCCGTGACCTCGGGTGCGCTGGACGGCATCGAGCGGGTGCTGGCCGCCCACCTGCGGCCCGGCGACGCGGTGGCCGTGGAGGACCCGGGCTGGGGGAGCGTGCTCGACCTCGCCCCCGCGCTGGGGCTGCGGGTGCTCCCGGTCGCCGTCGACGACGACGGTCCGCTGCCGGACGCGGTGGCCCGGGCGCTGGCCGAAGGGGCCCGGGCCCTGGTGGTGACGGCCCGAGCGCAGAACCCGACGGGGGCGGTGGTCGACGCGGGGCGGGCCGCGGTCCTGCGGGAGTTGCTGGCGGGCCACCCCGACGTGCTGGTCATCGACGACGACCACGGTCACGGGATCGTGGACCTGCCGCTGTGCGCGCTGAGCGGCGCCACCCGGCACTGGGCGCTGATCCGCTCCACGTCGAAGGCGTACGGCCCGGACCTGCGGTTGGCCGTGCTGACCGGTGACACGGTGACGATGGACCGGGTGCGCGGTCGGCAGGGGCTGGGCCCGGGGTGGGTGAGCCGACTGCTCCAGTACGCCGTGGTGGAACTGTGGGCCACCGGCGCCGTCGACCCGGCTGTGGTGGCCCGCTCGTACGCGACCCGACGGGACGCGCTGGTCGCCGCGCTCGCGGAGCGGGGGGTACGGGCGCACGGGCGCAGCGGGATGAACGTGTGGGTGCCGGTGTCCGACGAGACGGCCGTGGTGACGCGGCTGTTGACGGCGGGCTGGGCGGTGACGGCGGGAGCCCGGTTCCGGGTGGAATCGGGGCCCGCGGTCCGGATCACCGTCTCCGGGCTCACGCCGGCCGAAGTGCCCGTACTGGCCGACGCGGTGGCGTCGGCGGTACGTCCCGTACTCGGCGGGCGCCGGGACTGAAACGGGGGCCGCCCCGCCCGGGGAGGCCCCTCAACTCGCGTGTTCGACCAGGGATACCACCAGGAAGAGGAAGCCGCAGGCGCCGATGATCCCGCCCAGGAAGCGGTAGACCCCGGGGGACATGATCCGCGCGGGCGGGCCCGGTTCACCGCGCGCGGGCGTCGACAGCTCGCCGGCGGCCGCCGCCCGCCGCGCCAGGGCGTCGGCGGAGCCGCGCAGGTTCGTGGCCACCCAGGTTCCGCAGGCGAGCGTGACGGAACCGATGACGAACAGGGCGAGGGCTGGGCTCACGGTGTTCCCCCGGAGAGACGTACGGTGATCATCGCCGCCAGGGTAGGGCCGCCCGACGGGCCCCCTGCGGGCGGGGGGCCTTCGGACCGGGGGTCCTCGGGCGGGCCTGGGTGAGGGCGGCGCCGGCCAGCACGACGGCCGCGCCGACCGGGGTGTTCCAGTGCAGCTGCTCGCCGAGGACGAGGACGCCCGCCGTGGTCGCGATCACCGGGATGAAGTAGGTGACCATCTGGGCCGTGGTCGGGCCCACCTCTGTCACCAACTGGTACTGCATCTGCAGGGCCATGCCCGTGCCGAGGGCGCCCAGGGCGATCACGGACAGTGTCGGCCACAGCGGGAACGAGACCGGCGCCGAGGTGAACATCGCGCTGACGGCGGCCAGTTGGACGGTCGAGATCAACAGTTGGGCTCCGGTGAGCGCCACCGGTGAGCCCGGAACGGAGGCCAGCGTACGGCGTACCCAGATCCAGCCGATCGGGTAGCAGAGCGCCGCGAGCAGGGCGAGCGCCGTGCCCTTGGCGTCGATCCCGGCGAAGCCCTGCCAGGCGCCGAGCACGGTCAGGACGCCGAGGAAGCCCAGGCCCAGCCCGGCGAAGCGGCGTCGCGTCGGGCGGTCCTCGGAGAGGGCGACCAGGGACAGGGCCATGCCCCACAGCGGGGAGGTGGCGTTGCAGATGCCTGCCAGGCTCGACGGGATGCTGAGTTCGGCGTAGGCGAAGAGCGAGAACGGGGCGGAGTTCAGCAGCAGCGCCGCCACCGTGAGGTGCGCCCAGGTGCGCGCCGTCCGGGGCAGCGGCTCGCGGCGCACCAGCAGTACCGCGAGCAGCGCCAGCGCCCCGAAGAACACCCGGCCGAGCGCGACGTGGAAGGGGGCGTAGCCCTGCGTGCCCACCTTGATCAGGAGGAAGCTGAAGCCCCAGATCACCGAGAGGAGGACGAAGCGCAGCCGCCAGTCCAGCCCGGAGCCGGCGGCGCGCGGTCGGCCGGCGGGCGTCGCGGCCGGCGCCGGGGTGGCGGAGGGAGGAAGGGCGGGGCGGGAAGGGGCGGGTGCGCTCATGCGGCTTACTCTCCAGCGCCCGACCTCGTAGGACAAGCGAGATTTCTTGGGAGCGACGACGTAGCATCGCTTACATGTTGAACCTGGAGCGCCTGCGCACCCTCGACGCCCTCGCCCGCCATGGATCCGTCAGCGGGGCCGCCGGTGGTCTCCACGTGACCACCTCCGCCGTCTCCCAACAGATGGCCAAGTTGGAGCGGGAGGTCGGTCAGCCCCTGCTGACCAAGAACGGGCGCGGGGTGCGGCTCACGGACGCCGGACGGCTGCTGGCGGGGCACGCGGCCCGGATCATCTCCCAGGTGGAACGTGCCCAGGCCGATGTGGAGGCCCAACGGGGCTGCGCGGTCGGAGAGTTGCGGATCGGGGCCTTCCCCACGGCCATGCGCGGACTGCTGCCCCGCGCCCTGACCTCCCTGCGCGAGGGCCATCCCGAACTGCGGGTCCTCGTACGGGAACGGGAGCCCGAGGACAGCATGGCCGCCGTCGTGCGCGGGGACCTCGACATGGCCCTGGCCATCGATTGGCACAACAAGCGCATGCCGGTGCCCGGCGAGCTGACCCGAACCCATCTCCTGGACGACGGCGTCGACATCGCGGTCCCGGCAGGCCATCCGCTCGCCGATCGCGCCGACATCTCACTGGCCGAGTGCGCCGACGACGACTGGATCTCCTGGAACGAGGGGCAGTTCTGTCACGAGTGGCTGGTCTTCACGTTGCGGGGGGTCGGCGTCGAGCCCCGCATCCGCCACATCGCCGAGGAACACCACACCCAGTTGGCCTTCGTGGAAGCCGGGTTGGGTGTGTGCGTGACCCCCAGGTTGGGCCGCGGTCCCGTACCGCCCGGCGTCAGGCTGCTCCCCGTCGGCGACACCGTACGCCGCCACGTGTACGCCGTCTGGCGGACCGACGCCGGCCGCAGGCCCTCGATCCGGGCCGCGGTCGAGGCGCTGCACGAGGCGGCGGCCGGTGTCGGGTGATGGCCCGCGCTCCCGGAGCGGGCGCCCGCGCCGTCAGATCTTGCGGAAGTCCCATGACACCACCGAGTCCGGGGTGAGCCGGATCCAGGCGTGCCGGCCGTCGTGCGGCATGTCCTCGATCCCGAAGTTCTTCACCGGGAAGAGCCGCTCCGCACCGGCCAGTTCCGGGCAGGGCTCCCCGGTCCGGGGCGCCTCACCGACGAAGACGACGCTGCCGGACAGCTCCACCCCGCGCAGCTCGTCGTAGGACTCCCCGGAGTCGACGACCACCGACACCCGCGGATCCGCCCGCAGGTCGGACCAGCGCCGACTGCGGGTGATCGAGTACAGCCACAGCGACGTGCCGTCCCAGACGAACCACAGCGCGCCCACGTGCGGGCGCCCGTCGGGGGAGACCGTGGCCACCCGGCAGGTCCGCTGCTCGCGCAGGAAGGCGTCCACCTCCCCGTCGGTCATCATGATGCGGCGTCCCCGCCGTTGGGTGCCGTCCATCCGCCCACGTCCCTTCACATCTGACTACGTGTCAGGAATCATGGGGGCTCTCACGCCGCCGCACCAGGGGGAGCCATGCCGGATCTCGATCCCGCCACCACCGCGCTGCTCACCGTCGAATGCCAGAACGGCGTCGTCGGCGAGGAGAGCGCCCTGCCCGAACTGGCCAAGGCGGCACGGGACTCCGGCATGCTGGACCGGGTCGCCGCGCTGGCCGACGCCGCGCGCCGGGCCGGCGTACAGGTGGTGCACGCGGTCGCCGAACGGCGGCCGGACGGGCGCGGGGCCAATGCCAACGCGCGGCTGTTCCGCGCCGCCGGGAAACTACCCGTGCGCCAACTGTCGGGCACCCGGGCGGTGGAGATCGCGCCCCCGATCGTGGTGGCCGAGCAGGACCTGATGGTGCGCCGGCTGCACGGACTGTCCCCGATGGCCGGTACCGACCTCGACGCGCTGCTGCGCAACGTCGGCATCCGCACCCTCGTCGTGACCGGCGTCTCCTCCAACATCGCGATCCCGAACACCGTCTTCGACGCCGTGAACCTCGGCTACCGGGTGGTCGTGCCGGCGGACGCCATCGCGGGCGTGCCCGCCTCCTGTACCGACGAGGTGATCCGCAACTCGCTCGTCCTCGTCGCGTCCGTCGTCACCACCGACGAACTGCTCCGGCAGTGGGCCCCCGCAGCCGCGCGCTGAGCGCGCCCCGGCGGCCGGCCTCAGGTGCGGCGCGCCGCGTCCCAGGAGCGCCACAGCGCCGCGTAGGCCCCGTCGGCCGACAACAGCTCGTCATGACTGCCCAGCTCGACGATCCGGCCGCCGTCCATGACCGCGATCCGGTCGGCGTCGCGCACGGACTCCAGACGGTGCACGATCGAGATGACCGTGCGCCCCTCGATCAGCGCGGCGAGCGAACGCTCGACCCGGCGCGAGGCGGAGGAGTCCAGCAGCGCGGTGGCCTCGTCGAGAACCAGCGCGTACGGGTCCGACAACAGCAGTCGGGCCAGGGCCAGTTGCTGGGCGTGCGACGGGGACACCAGGGCCGCGCCCGGCCCGATTCCGCTGTCCAGCCCGTCCGGTAGGGAGCGGACCCAGTCCGCGAGGAGTACGGTCTCCAGCGCCTGCCACAGCCGCGCGTCCTCCGCGTCGCCGGCCCCGGCGTCGTCGTACGCCAGCAGCAGGTTGTCCCGTACCGTCCCGGTGAACACGTGCTGCTCCTGCGTGACGAGCACGATCTCCCGCCGCAGTTGCTCCACCGGCAGGGTGGTGAGGTCGGCGCCGCCGATCCGTACCGTCCCGCGGGTGGCGTGGTGCACGCCCGCGAGCACCTTGCCGAGGGTGGACTTGCCCGCGCCGGAAGCCCCCACGACCACCAGGCGTTCACCGGCGGCGACTTCGAGGTCGATGCCGGTGAGGACCTGGCGGCCCGGTCCGTAGCCGAAGTCGACCCCCGCCAGGCTGATGGCGTGGCCGTCGACGTCCGCCGGCGGCTGCCGCACCTCGCGGGGCAGGCGCTCGACACCGAGGATGCGCCGGAGCGCGGCGTTGCCGATCTGGAGTTCGTCGGTCCAGGTCAGCAGGTCGTTCAGCGGCTCGCCGAGGGCCTGGACGTACAGCACGACGGCGGTCAACTCCGCCAGTCCCACCTCGCCGCGCTGGTAGGCGAGCCCGCCGATGAGGAGGGTGAGCGCCATCGGGACCATCGTGGCCAGGTCCAGGCTCGGGAACCAGATGGCCTGCAGCCAGGTGGTGCGCTGTCGGGTGCGCACCACCCGGTCCACGGCCGCGCCGTGGCGCCGGAGCTGGCGTGCGCCCAACCCGAGGGCCTCGACGGTGGCGGCGCCGCGCGCGCTCTCGTGGGTGACGGCCAGCACGTCGGCCTCCTGGGCGAGGAGGCGCTCGTACGCGCGGGTCGCGCGCGGCCGGTACCACCACGTCGACAGCGCGGCGAACGGTACGCCGGCCAGCAGTCCGAGGGCGAGCAGCGGCGAGGTGAGCAGGATGGCCGCGAAGGTGAAGACCAGGGTGACGGCGGCCAGCGCGATGCGGGGCACGGCCTGCCGGATGCTCTCGTTCAGCCGGTCGGCGTCGGTGGTGGCGCGGCTGAGCAGGTCACCCGTACCGACCGCCTCCACCTCGGACAGCGGCAGCCCGAGGATCCGGCCGACGAAGTTCTCCCGGGTACGGGCGAGGACCCGTTCGCCGAGCAGGGTGGCCCGGGTGCGGGCGGCGCGGGCGAGCAGCGCGTGCCCGAGCAGGATGGCGACGAAGGCGAGGGCCAGGACGTCGACCCGGCCGGTGGTGGTGCCGTTCTTGACGGATTCGACGAGGTGCCCGAGCAGGCGGGGTCCGACCAGGCCGGCCACCAGGGCGGCGGCGAACAGGGCGAAGGTCAGCGCCAGTCGGCGGGCCTCGCCCCGGAGGAAGACGCGGATCCAGGCGCGGACCTCGGCCCGGTCGGCGAGCGGCAGCCGGCCGGCGCCACCGGGTGCGGCGACGGGCTCCGGGCCGGTGTCGGGACCCGGAGCGGGCGCCCGGACGGGGGTGGTGGTCATGAGGGCACTCCCGTGGAGCGGTCGGGGCCGCCGGGGGCGGGCTCGGCGTCGAGGCGGACCACGTGGTCGGCGGCGCCCCGCCACAGTGGGCTGTCGCTGAAGACCACCGTGGTCCGGCCGGCGCGCAGGGCGGCGACCCGGTCGACGATCCGGGCCTCGGTGTGGGCGTCGACGGAGGCGGTGGGATCCTCCAGGACCAGCAGGTCGGTGGCCGCGAGCAGGGCACGGGCGAGGACCAGCCGCTGGCGCTGCCCACCGGACAGGGTGCGGCCCCCCTCGTCCAGCCAGGCGTCCGGGCCCCCGGGCAACGCGTCGACGACGTCGGCGGCGTCGGCCGCGAACAGGGCCCGGGCCACGGCTTCGCGGGACCGGGCGGACCCGGCCGTCAGCTCCTCCCGGACGGTGCCGCTGAACAGGACGTCGGCGGGGCCCGAACGCAGCGACCGGGCGGCCAACTCGTCGGGATCGGCCCGCTCCAGGGGTACCCCGCCCAGCAGGACGGTCTCCGCGCCGCCGGCGCCGGGCCGGCTCAGCCGGTCGGCCAGCTCGCCGGTGCGGTCGGCGGGCGCGGTGACCACGGTGAGGCGACCGGCGGCGGCGGTGATCCCGGTGTCCGCGTCGACCACCGCGAGGGCGCCGGCCGGCAACGGTTCGGGCCGGGCCGGTCGGACGGTGTCGGGGGTCAGCCGCAGCAGGGCGCAGACGCGGCCGGCGGCGACCTTGGCGAGGCTGAGGGTCTCGGCGGCCTCGGTGGCGGTGCTGACCGGAAGGGTGAGGAAGGCGGACGCGCCGTAGAACGCGATGAGTTCACCGGCGGTGATGGTCCCCTCCAGCGCGAGTCGGGCGCCCAGCCAGACGATGCCGACGGTGACCAGCCCGGGCAGGAGCACGCCGGCCGCCTGGAGCCAGGCCTCCATCCGGCCCGCCGACTCACCGGCCCGCCGCACCTGCTGACTGGTGCGCCTGAACCCCTCGGCGAAACCGGCCTCGCCGCCGATGCCGCGCAGGATGCGCAGGCCGGCCACGATGTCGCCGGCCTGGGAGGTGGCGATGCCCATCTGCTCGCGCTGCGCCTCGTCGCGCTCCTGGAGCGGCCGCAGCAAGGGGCCGATGCCGAGGACGGCGGCGGGGACACCGATGAGTACGGCGAGTCCCAGGACGGGCGAGGTGACCGTGAGGGCCACCGCCACCAGGACGGCGGCGACGACCGCCCCGATGGTGCGGCCGACGACCTCGAAGGCGTTGCCGATGCTCTCCACGTCGGCGGCCGCTGAGGCCGCCACGTCCCCCGAGCGGGCCTTGCCGCGCAGGGCCGCGCCGAGCCGTACGACCTGCCGCATCAGTACGCGGTGCGTGACCGACAGGGCGTGCGCCTCGGCGCCGACGGCGGCCTGGATGAGGCCCGCGCCCGCGACGGCCTGGAGGACGCCCAGGCCCAGGGTGAGCAGCGCCCACAGGTACAGCCCGACCTGCCCGTCGGCCCGGCCCGCCTCGTCGATGGCCCGCCCGATGACCAGCGGTATCAGGGCGAGGGGGACCATCCACAGGGCGCCGAGCACGGCGGCCAGGACCATCGGCCAGGGGCGGATCCGGGCCAGCCACCACAGGTAGGCCCAGGGCCCGTGGGCGTCCGCCTCGGGCACGTCGGCGGGGTCGACCGAGGCGTCGAAGAGTCGGTTGCTCACAGGTACCGGTCCCGGGTGCCCGCGCGGTCGACCTTGCCGGTACGGGTGTGCGCCAGTTCGGGCACCACGAGGATCCGGTCGGGGACGAACGGGCCGGGGACGGTGGCCCGCAGCCGCTCGCGCAGCGCCGCCGCGGCGGCCGCGGGGTCCGGGGGCGGCCCGCCCGCGGCGGGCTCCCGTACGTCGTGCGACCCGGTCGCCGGCACCACGAAGGCGACCAGGACCGTGTGCTCACCCTTGTCGTGCGCCACGGCGGCGACGGCCGTCACCCCCGGTAGGGCGCCCAGGGCCCCCTCGACGTCCAACAGGTCCACCCGGTGCCCGCGGATCTTGACCTGGTGGTCGACGCGGCCGTGGAAGACGAGCGAGCCGTCGGCGCCCTCGGAGACGAGGTCCCCGGTGCGGTACCACCGCTCGGCGCCGCCCACCGGCCCGGACTCGACGAACCGGGCGGCGGTGCGCACCGGATCGTCGACGTAACCCGTGGCCAACTGAGGTCCCGCCACCAGGAGTTCACCCGGCCCGTGGGGCGCGTCCGGCCTCGGCTCGACGCGCTGGCGTACCGAGGGCAACGGGCGGCCGATCGGCAGCCCGTCGGGGAAGTCCGCGGGCGCGCCCGGGCCGGCGAGGACGGCGCTGTGGGTGACCAGCGCGGTCTCCGTGGACCCGTAGGTGTTGAGCAGGACGACGTGGTCGGCGCCGAGCCGCCGCCAGCGGTCGAGCATGTCGGGTCGGACGGCCTCGCCGCCGATCACGACGGTCTCGACGGACCCGGGCAGGGAGCGGCCGGTGTCCAGCAGGTGGCGGGTCCAGAGGTGCCAGTAGTCGACGGGCAGGTTGACGAGGGTGACCTCGTGCTCGGTCAGGACCCGGTCGAGGTCCGCCTCGCTGTCCTCGTCGAGGACGACGAGACCGCCGGCCAGCAGGGTCGGCAGGATCTCCTCCAGGCTGGTGTCCCCGTCCACCCGGTGGAAGTTGAGGGCGACGGTGCCGGGCCCGACGCCGTACTGCCGGCTCAGGTGCGGCAGCACGGCGTGCAGCGCCCCGTGCGGGACCACCGCTGCCTTGGGGGCGCCGGTGGAGCCCGAGGTGAACAGCACGTACGCGGGGTCCTGCAGCCGTACGGACTCGCCGGCCGCGCGCGGCGGACCGTGCGAGCGGCCCCAGTTGGGTCGAAGGACCCGGTCGACGGCCGGTATCCGATCGGTCCCGGCGGTGGTGATGATCTCCCGGCAACCGAGGGACTTCAGGGCCCGGTCGGCGTGGCCGGCCGGCCCGTCGCCGACCGGGACGTACCCCCGGCCGGCGGCGAGCGTACCGAGGACCGCCGCGATGTCGCGGACGCTGTGGTGCGTGTGGATGGCCACCGGTGGTGCGCCGGGCGGGGTTCGGCCGGCCACCAGGTCGGCCACCGCCCCGGCCCAGCGAGCGAGTTGGCCGTATCCGACGGTCACTCCGTTGTCGATCACCGCGGGCCGGTCCGGATCCGCGTGGGCGATGGCGAAGAAGGGGTCCAGCACGCTGGGCAGGGTCATGGCAGGAGTCTTCCGGTCCGTCCGTGGGGTGGTGCAGGGGTGCCCGGGTCGAAGGGGGCGGTCTGGGGCCGTCGCGCCCGGATCCCGCCGGTCGGGCGGGCGGCGCGGGGCGGGCGGCGCGGGTCGGGCGAGATCCGGAAGTGACCGCCTGGTGCTGTGGCGGGAAAGGTTTGCCGGGTCGCGGTGTTCGGTGCGGTGCGTCGCGAGGCGGAGGGCCGCGGTTCGTACCGGACGTACTTCCGTGGTCCGACAACGCGGCGAGGTGCCGTGCCGGGCGCCGCGACCCGGTGGACCTTTCCGGCCCAGCACTAGGCGGCGTCCGATCCGGTCAGGGCGTGCAGGAGTGCGGTGAGGGCCTCCCGGTGGCGGGTGGCCAGCGCGCGCACGGTCGTTTCCCCGTACAGGGCGGTGGAGTACCACCACTCGACGCACAGTTTCGCGTCGTCGGTGGTGGCGATGACCTCGACGGGGTGCGGGCGCGTCCAGTGGGGGGCCGTGATGTCGCCGACCGGTTCCGGGGCGATGTCCGGCAGGAGGGTGCCCAGGGGGAGCGCGTCGGCGTCGTCGCCCTCGAAGTCGAAGGAGACGTTGCTGGGTGGGGCGGCGCGCAGCGCCGCGGCGATCCGGGGCCGGCCGTGCCGGGCGAGCGCACCGTGGCCCACTCCGCCGCCGGGCAGGGCCGCGAGGTGGCCCACGGTCCGGGCGAGGCGCTCGGCGGGGGAGCCGGGGGCCAGATCCAGGCGGACGGGGACCGTGGTGGTGAACCAGCCGGTGGTGCGGGCCAGTTGGGTGTCACCGACGGTCTCCTCGCGGCCGTGGCGCAGTACGTCCACGCGGACCGCGGGTTCGCCGAGGCGTTCGGCCAACACCTCGCCGAGGGCGTGCAGGACGAGGTCGCCCGGGTGGGCGCGGTGGGTGCGGGCCACCGCGTGGAGCCGGGCGGTGAGCTCCGCGGGGAACTCCTCGCGGTGGGTGGCGGCGCTCGCGGCGGTGTTCACGGCCCGTGGGTCCGCCACGGGACGGTCCGGGGGCAGGGCGGCGGGAGTGCGGGCGACCTCCGTCCACCACTGCGCCTGCTCCTGCGCCTCGGGGGTGCGGGCGTGGGCCGCGAGGGCCCGCGCCCACTCCGGGTAGGAGGTGCCCTCGACCGGCCACACGTCGGACCGGCCCTCCTCCAGGGCCGTGTACACCTCCTCCAGATCGGCGAGCAGCACCGACCACGAGACCATGTCGATCGCCAACTGATGGACGACGATCAGTAGCCGACCGGGCCGCGACGGGCCGGCGTCGAAGCGCACGAAGCGGGCCACGCGTCCGGCCCGCGGGTCCAGGGAGCGCTGCTCGGCCGCGCACCGCAGGGTGACGGCGGCCGTCAGCTCCGCGTCGGCGAGCGCGCGGACGTCGACGGTGTCGAGCACCGGGCCGAGGGCGTCCGTCGCGGGGCCGCCGGTGGCCAGCGCCGACGTGTGCTGACGGGGCCGGCGGGCCGGGCGCTCCTCGACGGCGAGGCGCAGCGACGCGTGGCCGGCGACCAGGCGGCGCACGGCCTCGGCGAACCGTTCGGGGTCGACGTCCGGCCGGGTGGTGAACAGGAGGGCCTGGTTCCACTGGCCGCGCTCGCCCGTCTGCTCCTCCCAGGCCTGTTCCTGGGAGGGGGTGAGGACGACCGGGTCGTGGGCGGCGCCGGGCGGCGCGGCCTCGGTCGCGCCGCGCTGGGCGGCCCGTTCGGCCACGAGCGCGGCGAGGCCGGCCGTCGTCAGCCCGGGGGCGAACAGCTCGCGCAGTTGCACCCGTACGCCGAAGGCCGACTCGACGCGGCGGGCGGTGCGGATCAGGTCGAGCGAGTCCACGCCGAGGTCGCGCAGCGGTGCGGTGAGGTCCGCGTCGGGGATCAGGACCGCCTCGGCGAGCCAGTCCACCAGCGTGACGCGGACCTCCTCGACGGACGGTGTGGGCGGGGCCGACCGCCCCGCTGCCGGGGTCCGTTCGGCGGTGTGCGCGCTTACCGGGGCGGTCACGCGCCGGCCTCCCCGCGGGGGCCGGAGGGGCGGCGCACCAGGAACGGCCCGACGGCGAGGGCGTCCAGGGGCAACCGGTGGAAGGTGGCGAGGGCGTCGCGGGGGCTGCACACGACCGGTTCGTCCCGCCCGTTGAAGGAGGTGTTCATCACGACGGCGGTGCCGGTGTGCCGGCCGACCTCGCCGATGAGGCGGTGGTAGAGCGGGTCGACCGCGGCGGAGACGGTTTGCGGGCGGGTCGTGCGGTCGCTGTGCACGACGGCGGGCATCGCCGCGGCCCCGGCCTCGGTCACCGGAGTGGTGACGATCATGTACGGCAGCGGGGTGGTGGTGCCGATGAGGACCTCGGCGGCCTCCTCCTGCATGCTCGGGGCGAACGGGCGCCACGCCTCGCGGTCCTTGATGCGTACGTTGACCCGGTCGCGCGTGGACTCGGGATCGGGTACGGCGACCAGGCTGCGGTGGCCCAGCGCCCGGGGGCCGCCCTCGGCCCGGCCCTGGAACCAGCCGGAGACCCCGCCCGCGGCCAGTACGTCGGCGGTGGCGGCGGCGATGTCGGCGGGCTCGGTGTACGCGGTGCCCGAGGCGTCCAGGACGTGCCGTATCTCGTCGGGGGACCACTGCGGGCCCCATGCGACGGTGCCCGTCATGGGTTGGATGCGGTCGCCCTCCTGGGCGGCGACCCGGACCGCGGCGCCGAGCGAGACGCCCTGGTCCCCGGCGAGGGGCTGGACGAAGAGGTCCCGGACCTCGGGCATCCGCATGATCTTGCCGTTGAGGGTGGCGTTGAAGCCGACGCCGCCGGCGATCAGCAGCGTGGTCTCACCGGTCTCCCGCAGCAGCCCGCGGACCAGGCCCATGACGGCCCGCTCCAGGGCGGCCTGCGCGGTGGCGGCGACGTCGCGGTACTCGAAGGGGTCCCGGTCGGTGATGGTGGCGTACCGGCCGGCGCGGGCGTCGAAGCGGCGCACGCCGCGGTTGGGCGCCTCGGGGAGGGTCTTCTCCAGGTGCTCCAGCCAGTACCGGATGGTGGCCGTCTCCTCGTCCGTGGTGCCCGTGGAGCGCAGGTCGGGCGGGACGACGCCGATGCTGAAGTCCTCGTCGGCGAAGGCGAAGGCGCCACCGAAGGTGAGGTCGCCGGGGGTGCCGTAGGAGGCCAGACCCATCATCTTGCCCGCGGCGTCCGACCCGAGCCCGGCGTACTCGCAGACGGCGGCGTAGAAGTAGCCGAGCGACCAGCCGGGGGAGTGGGCGCGCAGCGTCTTGATCTCGCCGTCGATGCCGACGGCCAGGGTGGTGCTCTCGTTCTCGCCCTGGCCGTCGAGGACGAGGATCGCGCCGCGGTCGCGCCCGGAGAGGAGGTAGGCGCTGGCGGCGTGGGCGACGTGGTGGTTGACGAAGGTCAGCCGCGGGTCGCGCGACCGCGGGAACAGCGCCTTGGGCAGCAGGTGTTCCAGGCAGTCGGCGTCGTTGTCGAACCAGCCCAGACCGCGGTCCGCGAAGAGGGTGGGCAGGTCCCACCCGTGGGCGACGACATCGATGTCGTCCAGGGTGAGACCGCCCTGCGCGAGGCAGTACGCGGCGGCGTGGAGAGGAGCCTCCCCGTAGGCGTGCTTGTGACGGGTGAAGCGTTCCTCTTCGGCCAGGGCGATGACTTCGCCGTCCACGACGAGGCAGGCCGCACCGTCGTGGCTGGCACCGGGCCATCCGTTGACTCCGAGCACACGCATGTCAGTCCCCAAAGGTCGGTCGGGATCCGCCGGTTCCGCCTCGGGCCCGCAGGGCGCTCGGCGTCCGGTCTCGCCTACGGATCTTGGCGGCCGTCCGGGTTGTACACGACCTGTGAGTTTGTGCGGAGATCCGCGGCGAAGATCGCCGATGCCGCCTTCAGCACCGCGTTGGCGTGCCGGAGTTGCTCGACCTCGCTGCGCAGCCGCCGCAGTTCCGCCCGCTCGCCGGCGGTCAACGCGTCCCCGGCCGGCCGGCGCGCGGCGGCGACGGGCGGGGCGACGGCCCGGGCGGCGGCGCGCGGCTCGGCCCGGCGGGCCGCGGCGGGGGACGCGCCGGGCCCGGGGCGGCGATCCGCGGCCGAGGGGGAGGTCGCGGGCCGACCGGCGCCGCGCGGCTGGCCCCGGGCGGGGTTGTCGCGCGCCTCCAGTTCGCTGCTCAGGCGGTACCAGCGGCGGGTCCACGGCTCCGGATCACCCCCGCACGCGGTCACGTAGGCGAGCGTCACCTTCAGGGAGGGCTTGTGCAGTCCGCGCGCCGCCTCCGAAAGGGTGGCCACGGAGTAGTGGGCGCGTTTCGCCATGGTCCGGTAGGAGGGGTTGCCCGCCTGCTTGCGCAGACCGCGCAGGGTGTGGGCGAACTCCTCCAGCGGTCCGGCGGTGGGGTCTAACAACCGCTCTGGCCTGGGCATGCTTCTCCCCTGGTGGTGAAGTGGTGTCGAGCGAAGCGCATGTTCTGTGATGCCGTACAACCTGGTCAGTGGCGCACGGGTCCGTGACGAGGACCGGTTCGAGGGCCCGGAGTCAACCGAAAGACACCGCACCGGACCTCTCGGACATTGGTACATGCCAACGACATTTCCATCAATCGGCAGCCGATGGATCCGGCCACCGCGCGACCGGGTTCGTCCTGATCGGAGTGGGCCGGCCCGCTTCGCCGAACAGCCCGTCCCGGGGCGTTCCCCGAACGTTCCGCTTCCTGTCGCGACGTGTTGTGCCGTCAAGGATCGCCGCAGTTCGTTGGCCGTACAACCATCCGCCTTCGGCGCCATGTTGTACAGGGGCACAGGGCCCGAGCACCCCGTACAACACGCCCTCGTGTACAACGCCGGGGCTCTGCAAGATCGGTTCCCGTAAGCCGACACGGCCGAAACCGACGGGAATGGGTGGCGGGCTGGTGGACACAGCACACGGCCAGACGGAGTCAGCTGGGCTCGAAGAGGTCTACGAGTACCGGAACAGTCCGCTCGTGGAACCGGACTGGCGGCGTCTGCCCGGCTGGCGGGCGGTCACCGAAGCCGAATGGGCGGACCCGCAGTGGCAGCGCGCCCACTGCGTCAAGGACGCGAAGGGACTGCGCGCGGTCGTCGGCGACCTGCTCGACGAGCGGTTCTACGAGGACTGGGAGCAGGACCGGCTGCACCGGGCCACCATGTCGGTGCTGCTGCCGCCCCAGATGCTCAACACCATCGCGCCCGACACCGCGGCGGCCCGTCCGGGCGAGCTGACCAAGGCCTTCTACGACGACCCCGTACGGCGCTACATGCTGCCGGTGTTCTCCGACCGGCACCCCCAATGGCCCTCGCACCCGATGGCCGATCGGGACTCGTTGCACGAGCAGGACATGTGGGTGGTGGAGGGACTCACCCATCGCTACCCCACCAAGGTGCTGGCGGAACTGCTGTCGACCTGCCCCCAGTACTGCGGGCACTGCACCCGCATGGACCTGGTGGGCAACTCGACCCCCCAGGTCACCAAGAACAAACTCCAACTCAAGCCGGTCGACCGGGCCGAGCGGATCCTGGGGCACCTGCGCGGCTCTCCCGGCATCCGGGACGTGGTGGTGTCCGGGGGCGACCTCGCCAACCTGCCCTGGCCGCGGCTCGAACGCTTCGTGGACGGCCTGCTGGACATCGACTCGATCCGCGACATCCGGCTCGCCAGCAAGGGGCTGATCGGACTGCCCCAGTACTGGAACTCCACTCCGGTGCTGGAGGGGATCGAGCGCCTGGCCCGAAAGGCCCGCTCCCGCGGGGTGCGCGTCGCGCTGCACACCCACGCCAACGCCGCGCAGCAGGTGACGCCCGCGGTGGCGCGTGCGTCCTGGGCCCTGTTGGGCGCCGGTCTGCACGACGTGCGCAACCAGGGCGTGTTGATGCGCGGGATCAACGACAGCGCGCACGACCTGCTCGACCTGTGCTTCGCGCTCGTCGACCACGCGGGCATCACTCCGTACTACTTCTACATGTGCGACATGATCCCGAACGCCGAGCACTGGCGGGTGCCGTTGCACCGCGCCCAGCTGATTCAACGTCAGATCATGGGCTACCTGCCGGGGTTCTCCACCCCGCGCCTCGTGTGCGACGTACCGCTGGCCGGCAAACGGTGGGTCGACCAGGTCGACTCCTACGACCGTGACCTCGGGGTCTCGCACTGGAGCAAGAGCTACCTCACCCCGCTGGAGGCGGCCGACCCGGACGCCCACAGCGGCTCCTACCACTACTACGACCCCATCGACACGCTGCCGCCCTCCGGGCAGCGCTGGTGGCGGGAAGCCCGTCAGGGGTAGAGAAGGGACAGTTGCACAGCCATGAGCAGTCTGCGTCCACGGCGTGAAGAACCGCCGGTGCTGGAGGAGTGGTACCGCCGCCACCTCGGCCCGGACATCCACGACATCAGCTCCAGCGGCGTCCACCCGTACACCTTCGCGGAGATACGCGACCTGTGCCGGATCCCGGTCGACGACCTCGACCGGATCGTCATGGACGACAGCGTCTCCCAGGGCGGCGCCGGCGTCCGCCGGGCCATCGCCGACCGGTACGCGGGCGGCGACGCCGACCGGGTGCTCGTCACCCACGGGTCCAGCGAGGCCATCGCCCTGACACTGAGCACGCTGCTGCACCCCGGTGACCGGGTCGTCCTCCAGGAGGGCATCTACCACTCGCTGGGCCACTACCCGCGGGCGGCCGGTTGCGACCTGGTCGAACTGCCGGCGCGGGCGGTCCGCGACGGTGTGATCGACCCCGATGTGCTGGCGGACGTGATCACCCCCGGTACCGCGGCCGTGATCGTCAACTTCCCGCACAACCCCACCGGCGTCACCCTGTCCGGCCAAGGCCTCAAGGCGCTGACGGAACGGACCGCGGAGACCGGCGCGGTGCTCGTGTGGGACGCCGCGACCGCCGAGATCGCCCACCGCTGGGACGTGCTCCCCGACCCCGGCGCCGACGGCGGCGACACGGTGTCGTACGGCACCTTCTCCAAGACGTTCGGCCTGCCCGGACTGCGGGTGGGCTGGGCCGTCGCGCCCGAGGAACTGATCACCTCCACCTATCCGCTGCGCGACCGGACCACCCTGTTCCTCTCCCCGATGGTCGAGCTGGTCGCCGAGCGCGCCATGCGCCACGCCGACGAGCTGATCGGCGTACGGGCGGCCGAGGCGCGGCGCAACCTCGCGCACCTGACGCGGTGGACGGCCGAGCACGCGGACCAGGTCCGCTGGACCCCGCCCGAGGGCGGCGTCTGCGCGCTGCCCGTCTTCCGTGAGCTGGAGCGCGCGCAGGCCGGACCGGAAGCGGTGGAACGGTTCTGCCTGGAGCTGCTCGCGGGCCACCGCACCCTGCTGGTGCCGGGCACCGCGTTCGGGATGCCGCACGGCGCCCGGCTCGGCTTCGGCGGCCCCGAGGAGGACTTCCGCGCCGGCCTCGCCGGCCTGTCGGACTTCCTGCGGACCCGGGGGGCCGGACGGTGACGGCCGCGCCCGGCTCCGATCCGCTCGACCTGTGGGACCTCGCGGTGCGCGACCACGCCGACGGGCCCGCGCTCGTCACCCCCCGGCGCGTCCTGTCGTACCGGGACGTGGACCGGCTCACCGACGCCTGGGCCGACTCCCTCGCGGAGCGCGGCGCCGGCCCGGGGGAGTTGGTGGGGCTGGCCTTCGCCGACCCCGCGCGCACCGTGCTCGGCATGCTGGCGGCGCTGAAGGCCGGAGCCGGGTTCACCGTCCTCGACGACCGACTGCCGCCCGCCGCCCGGGCGGAGCTCGTCGGCCGCACCGCGGCGAGGGTGTGGCTCGGCGACGGCCGGCACGCGCCGGAAGGGGCGTACGTACCGGACGAGGCCGCGGCGGACGCGGCCGGTTCCGCCGCCGCGGACCGGTCGGGGCGGGCCGCCGGGTCCGACACGGCGTACGTCCTGTTCACCTCCGGCTCCACCGGCCGGCCCAAGGGCACCGTCATCGAGCGGGACGCGCTGCGCCGGTTCGCGCACGCCGTCGCGCGGCGGTTGGAGCTGACGCCGGGCGACCGGTGGCTCCAGGTGGCCTCGCTGGGCTTCGACGTGCTGATCGAGGAGGTGTTCCCCGCGTTCGCCGCCGGCGCGGCCGTCGTGTGCCGCGAGGACACCCAGGCCCTGGACGCCGAGGAACTGCACCTCACCCTCGCCCGGACGCGGACCACCGTCGTGGAACTGTCCACCCAGTACTGGCTGGAGTACGCCCGCTGGCTCGACGCCCGCGGCGCCACCACCCCGAGCACGCTGCGCACGGTCGTGGTGGGCGGCGAACGGATGGACCCCCGCCCCTACCGCGACTGGCAGGCGCGGCAACCCGCCGCCCTCGCCCACGTGTACGGGCTCACCGAATGCACCGTCAGCTCCACCTTCTACACCGGGCGGCTGCCCGCCGACGCCGAGGAAGTGCCGCTCGGCACCCCCCTGCGCGACGTGGACATCAGCATCCGGCGGGACGGCCGCCCGGTGCCGGACGGCGAGAGCGGGGAGATCCACATCGGCGGCCCGCTGCTGGCCCGCGGCTTCCTGGACGACGAGGCCGCCACCGCCCGACGCTTCGTACCCGACCGGTACGCCGCCGAACCCGGAGCGCGCCTTTACGTGACCGGCGACCTCGGCCGGATCGACGCCGACGGGCAACTGGTCTTCCTCGGCCGGGTCGACGACCAGATCAAGATCCGCGGGCACCGGCTGGAGCCGGCCCGGGTGGAGCGCGTCCTGTGCGAGCTGCCCGACGTCGACCAGGCGGTGGTGCTGCCCGATCCGGAGACCGGCACCGCCCTGTGGGCGTTCACCGTGCCGACCGATCCGGCGACGGCGCCGCCGCCCGGGGAGGCCGTACGCCTCACGGGCGCCGACCGGGACGCGCTGGTGGGCCCGCTGGAGGCGCGACTGCCCGACTGGGCCGTACCGCGGGTGCTGCACCGGGTGTCCGTCCTGCCGAAGAACGCGCACGGCAAGGTCGACAAGCGGCGGCTGGCCGCCTGGGCGGCCGCGGTGACGGCCCCGTCCGGAGCCGGAGCCGGATCGGTGGCCGGCCCGGGCCCGCGGGCGGCGCACGCGCGGGGCGCCGCGGATTCCGGACGGGGGGAGCCGCCGGACTCCGTGCTGACGCTCTTCCGGGAGGTCCTGGACGCCCCCCAATTCGGCCCCGACGACGACTTCTTCGACCACGGCGGGCAGTCCCTGCTCGCCATGCGCCTGCTCACCCGACTGCGGGAGTCCCATCCCGCCGCCGCCGGACTGCGGGCGAGCGCCCTCTTCACCCACCCGACCCCGCGCCGACTGGCCGGAGCCCTCGCCGACCGCGCGACGGCCCGGGCCTGACGACCGCGTCACCGGAGCGCCGGGTCGCCGACCGCCGGGTCGCCGAACACCGGGTTCACGGTCCGCGCCGGCCCCCGGCAACCCGTACCCGTCCGCGACCCGCGACCCGCAACCACCACCGGCCGCACCGGTCGGCCGCCCCACCACCGCAGGGCAGCCCGTCACCCGACGGCCCGTACCACCCGAGGGCCCGCGAACCCGGCTCCGGCCGCCCCGCGGGCAGCAACCCGTCCCGACCACTCAGCGAGAGTTGGCATGTCGAACCTCACCGACCAGTCCACGCCCGGCTACACCCTCACGGCCGACGAGGCCTCCGCCATCGCGGAACTCGGTCTCGAACTGGCCTTCCACTACCCGTCCTTCGGCGACCCCGTGTTGCTGCGCGACCTGCCGCGGCTCGCGGCCCGGCTCCCCGAAGGCGTGCAGCACTTCCTGCGCGAGTTCAAACTGGCCGACCGCCGGGGCCACACCGTGATCCGCGGCCACGACTTCGACCAGGAACGGATCGGCCCCACCCCCGACCACTGGCGGGGCCGTGCCCGGCCCGGGCCCGAGTTCCCCGAAGAGCTGCTGCTGATGCTGTACTCGGCGCTGCTCGGCGAGCCCTTCGGATGGGCCACCCAGCAGGACGGCCACCTCGTGCACGACATCTTCCCGATCCGGCAGCACGAGAACGACCAGCTCGGGATGGGCAGCAAGGAACTGCTGACCTGGCACACCGAGGACGCCTTCCACCCCTACCGCAGCGACTACCTGATCCTCGGAGCGCTGCGCAACCCCGACCACGTGCCCACGACGGTCGGTGAACTCGACCTGTCCTCCCTGTCCGTCGAGGACATCGACATCCTCTTCGAGCCGCGCTTCCACATCGCGCCCGACGAATCGCACCTGCCGAAGAACAACACGATCGCCTCGACGGAGGAGGCGGCCCGGTTCGCCACCATCCAACGGATGATCGACGAGCGGCCGCTCGCGCCGCTGCTCTACGGCTCGCGCCTGGACCCGTACATGCGCCTGGACCCGTACTTCACCTCCGTTCCCGAGGAGGACACCGACGCGCGGCGCGCCTACGACGCGCTGTTCAAGGTGGTGGACGCCGGGATGCGCGAGGTCGTCGCGGACCGGGGCGACGTGCTCTTCATCGACAACCACCGGGCCGTGCACGGCCGGTTGCCGTTCCGGGCCCGCTACGACGGCACCGACCGCTGGCTGAAGCGGGTCTGCGTGACGAGCGACCTGCGCCGCTCCCGCGAGATGCGGGCCACCGCCGACACCCGCCTGCTGGGCTGACCCGCCGGTGTCCCTCACCCTGACCGACCTGTCCCGGGACCCGTGGCTGCTGCCCGAGGTGGACGCCCTCATCGGCGCCAACATGCCGGCCTTCATGAGCTGGGAGTCCCCCGGCAACTGGCGCTGGCACGGCATGTACGACCGCCACCCCGCCCACCAGCTCTGCCTGGTGGACGAGGACGGGCGCCTGGTCGCTGCCGCCAACGGGCTGCCGGTCCGCTGGGACGGCAGCGCCTCCGCGCTGCCGTCCGGCAGTGACGAGGTCCTGGTGGAGGGCGTCGACCACGGGCCGCCCGACCGACCCGACGCCGTGTGCATGCTGTCGGTGTCCGTGGACCCCGCCCGCCGGGCCGAGGGCCTCGCGGAACGACTGCTGACGGAGGTCCGGCGGCGGGCCGCGACCGACGCCCCGCGCGGGGTGATCATCCCGGTCCGGCCCACCCGCAAGCCGCGCTACCCGCTGATCCCGATCGCCGAGTACGCGGCCTGGCGCCGGCCCGACGGCCGCTGCTTCGACCCCTGGCTGCGGACCCACCTCGACCTCGGAGCCCGTCAACTGGGCATCGCCGGCCGGTCCCTGGTGATCCGTCAACCAGTGATCCGGTGGGCGGAGTTCCTCGGACATCCGCTGCCCGGCCCGGGGGATTACCCGCTGCCCGGCGCCCTCGTCCCGCTGCGCGTCACCGAGGACGGCCACGGCACGTACGCCGAGCCCAACGTCTGGGTCCACCACCCCGCCGGACCCGCCGGCCCGTAACCCGGTCCGGGACCCCACCACCCCCGATCCGCTCCGCGTCACACCCCCTTCGACGAACCTGGAGAGACCCATGCCTCCCGTACGCCTCGCGATCGTCGGATGCGGCGCCGCCGCCCGCGGCTGCCACCTGCCCGCCCTGCCCCCGCTCAAGGGCGACGTGCGGCTGACCGCGCTCATCGACCGCGACCCCCGTCAGGCCGAGGCAGCCCTCGCCCTGTACCGGGAACTCGGCGGCGCCGACGCCGACCAAGTGGTCCTCGCCACCGACCCGGCCGAGGCCGCCGACGCCTACGACGCCGCCGTGGTCGTGGCCCCGCACACCCTGCACGCGCCGATCGTGCGGGCGCTGCTGGCGGCCGGCAAGCACGTCCTGCTGGAGAAGCCGATGACCACCACCGTCGAGGACGCCGAGGGCCTGGCGGCCACCGCCGCGGCCGACGGCGCCCCCGTACTGGCCATGGCCCACCCGCGCCGGCTCTTCCCCGCCTACGCCTGGGTCAAGCGGCTCATCGACAGCGGCGAACTCGGCGAGGTGGTGCGCGTCGACTGGTCGGAGGGCCACCCCTACGCCCACGAGCCCGTCTCCTGGTCGATGTTCGACCGGCGGCTCGCCGGCGGCGGCGTGCTCACCGACACCGCCTCCCACGTCTTCGACACCCTGCTGTGGTGGCTGGGCCCCGAGGTCGAGGTGGTCCGCTACGAGGACGACTCCCTCGGCGGGGTGGAGGCGGACGCCTCCGCCCACCTGCGCTTCGGCGCCGCCGACGTGCACTGCCACTTCAGCCGGGTGCGCGACCTCGGCATCAGTTGCAAGGTCACCGGCACCCGGGCGACCGTCACCATCGGGACCGACTTCCCGGCGGGGGAGTGCACCCTGATCACCGCCGAAGGGGTGGAACTGCACCGCGGCGACGTGGAGGCCGTCGCCCCGGCGCAGGACGAGTGGGAACCGCTCTTCACCGAGCAGCTCGCCAACTTCGCCGCCGCCGTACGCGGAACCGCCCCCGCCCACTCCAGCGCTCAGGACGGCGTACGCGTCGTCGAGCTGATCCAGGAGTGCTACGACGGCCCCGCCCGTACCCCGTCCGCGCAGCCGTGGACCACGCGCGACGCGGGCGAGGCTCCCGCGCTCGGCGGCCGCACCGTGGCGGTCACCGGAGCGAGCGGGTTCATCGGCGGTCGGCTCGTCGAGCGGCTGGTCCTCGGCACCGGGGCCCGCGTCCGGCCCGTGGTCCGCGGCTTCGGTCGGGCCGCCCGGCTGTCCGTCCTGCCGCAGGAGCGGGTGGAGTTCCGCCGGGGCGACCTGCTGGACCCGGACACCCTCCGGACCGCGTTCGAGGGCTGCGACACCGTCGTGCACTGCGCGTTCGGCAGCTCCGGCGACGAGTCCGGCCGCTGGGACGCCTCCGTCCGGGGCACCGCGAACGTCCTGGCGGCCGCCCGGGCCGCCGGCGTCCGTCGCGTCGTGCACCTCAGCACCATCGACGTCTACGACCCGGCCGTCACCGGAGCCCTGACCGAGGACTCCCCGGCCCGCCCGGCCGACCCCGCCGACCGGGAGTACGAGCAGCAGAAGCTCGCCGCGGAGCAGCTCGTCCTGGAGGCCCACGGCGACGGCCTGGAGACGGTCGTGCTCCAGCCGGGCGTCGTCCACGGCCCGTGGGGCGGCCAGTGGACCACCGCCCAACTGCACCGTCCCGAAGACGACTTCGACCAGCTCCCGTCGGGTGGCGACGGAGGGGTCTGCAACGCCGTGTACGTCGACGACCTCGCCGAAGCCGTCCTGCGCGCCGTGGACACCGAGGCGGCCGCGGGCGAGCGCTTCCTCGTCGGCCACCCGGAGGAGCTCCGCTGGGGCACCTTCTTCGACGCGGTCCGTACCCTGCGCGGCCTCGGCGGTCCCGCGACGGCGTCCGCCGGGGAGCCGGCGACGGCCGTGGAACCGGTCGCCGACTGGGAGTTGGAGCTGTACCGTTCGACCGCCCGCGCGGACTACGACAAGGCCCGCCGGATCCTCGGCTTCACCGCGCGCACCCCCTTCGCCGAGGCCGTCGCGCCGACCGGCGAGTGGGCCCGCTGGGCGGGGGAACTGCCGGGAGCCGGCGCGTGACGGGCGTCACCGATGTCCTCGTGGTCGCGCCGCACCCCGACGACGACGTGATCGGCTGCGGCGGGTCCATCGCCAAACACGTGCGGGACGGGGCCCGGGTGACGGTCGTCATCGTCATCGGCCGCGAACGCAGCGCCCTCGACGACGCGGTGACCGACGCCGAGTTCACGGCCGAGACCGAAGCGGCGGCCAAGGCCCTGGGCGTGCACCGCTGCGTCCGCTTCGACGAGCCCTCGCGGGACTTCGTCCTCTCCCGCCGGGTCCATCTGGACCTCGTACGGGTGCTGCGGGAGGTCCGGCCCCAGGTGGTGTACCTGCCGCACGACAACGACGACGACGTCGAACACCGCATGGTGCACCAACTCGCCCTGGAGGCGCTGTGGATGGCCCAGTCGGAGTTCTTCCATGAGGCGGGCGGCCCGCCCAGCCCCGCACCCCGTCTGGTGCTCGGCTACGAGGTGTGGGCGCCGATGGCGCGCTTCCAGTACGTCGAGGAGATCGACGGGCAGATCGAGGCCAAGGTCGAGGCGATGCGCGCGTACGTCTCCCAACTGCGGCACGCCGCCTGGGACGAGGGCATTCGCGGCCTGGCCCGCTACCGGGGCGCCGTCTCGGCCGGCTCGGGGCACGCGGAGGTGTTCCAGGTGCTGAGCCTGGGCGCCGCGCCGGCCCCGGCCCACGCCGCCGCCGACCCCGGGGGAGGCGGTCATGACTGACCGGCTGCTGGTCTGCGGAATCGGCTCCGGGATGGACCGTTCCCTGCTGGAACTGCGGTCCCCGCAGTGGGAACTGATCGTGGCCACGGACCACCCGACGGACCGCGCCCGGGCCGCCGCGGACCTCCTGCTCGTGTGCGATCCGAACGACGCCGTCGCGGTGCTCGCGGAGCTGTCCGCGGCCGGCGTCGACCGTCTCGACGGGGTGTTCTCGCTGGGCGCGGACAACCCGCCGGTGATCAGCGTGCTCGCCGGTCGCTTCGGCTGCCCGGGGCTGCCGCTGGAGACGGCCCTCGACTGCACGCTGAAGGACCGGCGGCTGAGGATCCTGCGCGCCGCCGGACTCGACCTGCCCCGGTTCGCCACCGCCGAGAGCGTCGGCGAGGCGGTCCGGGCCGCCGCCGACATGGGCCTGCCGGCCGTCATCAAACCCAGCGACCAAACCGGGTCGTTGGGTGTGCTGAAGGTGGAGTCGGCCGCGCAGGTCCGCACCCTGGCCGAGGAGGCGCTGCGGCTCAGCCCCGGCGGGCGGATCGTCATCGAGGAGTTCCTGGAGGGCACCGAACACACCCTGGCGGCCTTCATGGTCGACGGCGAACTGCACCGGTTCGGGTTCGCGGACCGGGAGTACGGCCGCAAGGAGGAGTTCGCCCCCCACTTCTTCGAGGGCGGCGACACCCTTCCCAGCCGGCTGACCCCGGAGCAGATCGAGGAGGTGACCGACACGGTTCGGCGCGGGGCGCGCGCCCTGCGCCTGGACCCGGCGGTCATCAACACCGACGTCCTGCGCACCCACGACGGACGGGTGATCCTCCTGGAGATCACCTGCCGGCTGACCGGCGCCCGCATCGCCACCGAGGTGATGCGGCTGGCCACCGGCGTCGACCCGCTGCCCAACGTGGTCCGGCTGGCCCTGGGCAAACCGCTGCGGCCGGCCGAACTCGCGCCCCGGCAGCCGCGGGCGGTGGTGCAGCGGTTCGTCCCGGCGGACGGGGGCGTCGTCGAGTGGGTGGGCGACCCGCGCGACGTGGCCCGCCGGACCGGCGTGCACGACGTGTTCTGGGGCCTCGACCTGGCCCCCGGCACCGTGGTGCCGCCCTACCGCGGCGGAGCCGACGTCCTGGCCGGGGTGATCGCCCACGCCGAGCACCTCGCGGAGGCCGAGGCCATCGCCGAACGCACTCTGCGCGCCCTGCCCCTGCGCTTCAAGGCCGCGTCCCCGTGAACGCGCCGGCGCGCCGAGACACCCGTACGCACACGAGTTGACGAGGGAGAACAGCAATGGCCACCGACCTGGTGGACGAGGCGGCGGTCGACGAGGGCATCGCCCGGACCGCCGTGGTCATCGCCCTGCGCGACGACCTGCGGATCGCCGACTGCATCGCGTCGATCGACGAGGACGTCGAGATCGTCCTGGCGCTCAACGGGCCCAGCGACGCGGTACTGAAACTGATCGCCGACCACCCCCGCCCGCTGACCGTCACCGAGATCGAGGACGTCGGCAACCTGGGCGCCGCCTACAACGCGGGAGCCGCCGCCACGGACCGGCAGTACCTGCTGCTGATGGACTCCGACTGCACCTTCGCCCCGGGGGTGGTCCGCGCCATGGTCCGCGAGGTGCTCACCCAACCGGTGGTCAAGGGCCAGGTCGTGTACGGGCAGTCGGACGGACTGCTCAGTCAGCTCACCGCGCGGGTGAGGGAGTTCGACGAGGGGGACTACGTCAGTGCGCTGTCCCCGCCGCTGGTCTACAACCGTGACATCGTCGCCCACATCGGCGGCTACCACTTCGACGAGCTGATCCACTGGTGCGAGGACCGGGAGTTCGACTTCCGGCTCCAGCTCGCGGGGATCCCCGTCGTGTACCTGCCGCAGGCGCGGATCTTCCACGACGCCCAGCACGGCTTCGCCAACATGCGCAGCTACTTCCGCTACGGCGTCGGCGAGGGCATCGCCCAGGAGACCGGCGTGTTCACCACCCCGGCGGTACCGGTGCTCTGGCGGGTGTTCGAGGCCTCCCGCACGCTGGTGCACTGCGCCCGCGACAAGGGCGTGGCCGCGGCGGCCTACTACGCCCTGCTGAAGGCGGCCTTCCACACCGGCACCGCCCACCACCTGCTGAACGACCCCTACCGGGTCCGCGACCGCTACCCGGGCCCGGCCAAACGGGCCCGGATGGTCCGCTCGATCCCGCAACACAGCACCCGACTGACCGGCGCCCAACTGCGCCGGCTGCGGCGGGCCCACTGGGAGGCGGGCCGGCGGATCGAGAAGGTGGCCGACCTCTCGGTCTTCCACCCGGACGCCGCCGGCCCGGGCGCCCCGTCAGCCGCCGGGCAGCCGCCGCAGCAGCAGGTGTGAGGGGTGGTCACCGCCGTGGTGGACGGTGTGGTGGGCGAGGGTCCGCGGATGGACGTCGAAGCGCGGGGCGTTGCTCGCCGCGACCTCCAGCCGTATCCGGTGGCCCGCCCGGAACACGTGGCACACCGCGCCCAGCGCGACGGTGACCTCGACCGGCCCACCGGGAGCGGGCGTCGCGTCCGCTCCCGGCTCCAGGCGGCGCACGCCGTCGCACAGCAGCTCCGCCCGGCCGTCGGGGTGGACGTCGACGAGCTTGCCCGTCACGTCCGCGCCCGCCGCGTCCGGGGTCACGTACACGGTCAGGGCCGTGTCGCCGACGACGGTCAGCGGCGCGGCGAGCGACTCCCCGGTGAAGCACAGCACGTCGGGGCGCCGCTCCACCTCGCGCTGGTCCAGCGGGCCGCAGTCGCCGCCGGTGAACTGGCCGGGCAGGGCGGTGGCCCCGCCGGTGGTGGGCACCGGGTCGGCCGGGTCGTGACGCAGCCGGTCGGCTCCCGGGATCCGCGGCGCCGGACCGGACGTCAGGTCCCGGCCCCGCAGGTGCAGTACGAGGTCCCGCGCGCCGGGGACGGGCCACTCGGGGAAGGAGCGCCACTCGTCGGCGCCGGTCACGAACAGCCGCACCGGATCGGCCTCCGGGCCGCTTTCCCCGCGCCGCCGCAGATACCGGTCGAAATGCTGCACGTGGAGGCCGGTGACATCAATGCTGCGTTCGTCGGCGGCCGTCCCGTAACGGCGCTGCGGGAATATCCCCCCGGTGACGCAATGGGACCACGGGCCGACCACCAGTCGGGACGGGATTCCACATTCCTTGATTCCCCGGTAATTCTCCAGGGCGCCGGCCAGGAATATGTCGTACCAGCCCGTGAGGTGCAGCGCCGGGACCTCGATCGCCGGATACGAGGCACGGGGCGCCGCGCGCCGCCAGTACGGATCGCCGGCCGGATGCTCGCGCCACTGCCGGTAGTACGGGGCCAACCGGTCCAGCAGCTCGGCAGCGGCCTGCGGATCGCGGTAGAGCCCGTCGATCCCGTCGACCGCGCGGGTCACCTCGGCGAGTTCCGGGCCGCTCAGCCCGGCCCCCTCCAGCAGCAGGTCGTACAGCACCCAGTACAGGACGAAGCCCAACTGGAAGGCCCCGCCCTGGTGGGTCCAGCCCTCGTCGAAGCCGGATCCGGCCACGTGCGGGGCGATCGCGCCCAGCCCGGGCGGACGTTCGGCCGCGGCGAGCAGGGCGGCCATCGCCTCGTACGAGCGGCCGAACAATCCCGCCGAGCCGTCGCACCAAGGCTGCTCCACCGCCCACGCGACCGTGTCCGCGCCGTCCCGCGCCTCGTGCCAGTACGGCTCGAAGGTCCCGCCGGAGTCGAACCGGCCGCGTACGTCCTGCACCAGCAGCGCGTAACCGGAGCGGACCAGGCGCAGGCCGTCGACGGACGCGCCCCCCGGGCTGCCGGATTTCCCGTAGGGCGTCCGGCGCACCAGGACCGGCACCGGATCGGCCGTTTCCGGCCGGTAGAGGTCGGCACTCAATAAGGTGCCGTCACGCACGGGTATTTTCAGATCGTGTTCCACGACAATTCGCACCCGCCCATATTCCATCAGGACGAGGGAATTCACAATGCAGTCCTCCGGAATCCATTTCCTGGAACCGTTCTTCGGGACGGCGCGTTCGGATCCGGGCCGCCCGGCCGTGGTCGACAACGGACTCGTCGTCGGCTACGGCACCCTCGCCGCCTGGGTGTCGGACGTGGCCCGCTCCGTCGCACCCCGAACCGGGCACCCCCAGCCGCCGGTCGGGGTCGTCGTGCACCACTCGGCCCGTGACGTGGCGGCCCTGTTGGGGGTCCTCGCGGCGGGCCGCGCGTACGTGCCGCTGGAGGCGGAACACCCGCCGCTCCGGCTGGAGTCGATCCTGGACCGGCTCGGGGTCCACGAGGCGGTGGCGACCGCGGACAGCGGCTGGCAGCCACCCGTCGCGAAGGTGATCCGACCCCGCTGGGCGGCCGCCGGCGCGACGGCCCACGCCGCCGACCCGCTGCCCGACTCCGGCGTACGGCCCGAGGACCCGGCGTACGTCCTGTTCACCTCGGGCTCCACCGGCACGCCCAAGGGGGTCGTGGTGCCGCACGGCGCGCTGGCCGCGGTGGTACCGCCGCTGCGCACCCTGTACGGCATCGGCCCGGACGCCACCGTGCTGCACTTCCACGGCGCCGGCGGCGACACCAGCCTGGAGGAGATCCTGCCCACCCTGACGGCCGGCGCCGCCCTCGTCGTCGACGACGCGGCGCGCGAGGGCTTCGCGCAGGTCGCCGAGGACCAGGAGGTCACCGTCGCGGTCCTGCCGACCGGCTTCTGGCACGGCCTGACCGGTGACCTGCTGCACCAGGGCGCCGGCCTCCCGCCGTCCCTGCGCACGGTGGTGATCGGCGGGGAGGCCGTACGCCCCGACATGCTGGCGCGCTGGCGGCGGCTCGGCGCCGACGGGGTGCGCCTGCTCAACACGTACGGGTCCACCGAGACGGCGCTCGTCACCCACGCCGTGCAGTTGGCCGGCCCGGACACCCCCGAACTGTGGGACGGCGACGGCGACCCACCCATCGGGCTGCCCCTGCCGCACGTGGGCCAACGCGTCGACGAAGCGGGCGAGTTGTACGTGTCCGGGCCCGCGTTGGCCCTCGGCTACCACGACGCCCCCGGGGCGACGGCGGCCCGTTTCGCCGAACACGGGGGCACCCGCTGGTACCGCACCGGGGACCTGGTGTCCGTGGCGCCCGACGGCGCCCTGGTCTTCCGGGGCCGCTCCGACCACCAGGTCAAGATCCGGGGCCACCGGGTGGACCTGATCGAGGTGGAGGCCCTCGTCGGCGGTTGCGAAGGGGTGCGGGAGGTGGCGGCAGCCCGGGTGGACCGGGCCGAACACACCACGCTGGCCGCCTTCTTCGTACCCCTGCCCGACCACGACCCCGGCGAGGTGACCGAGGGCGTCCGGGCCCGGCTCGCCGCCGGCGCGGCCCCGCACCTGGTGCCCAGCCTGCTGGTGCCGGTCACGGAGCTGGAGCACACCCACACCGGCAAGGTGGACCGCACCGCCACCCGCGACCGGTACCTGACCGGCGTCGGGACGGGCCGATGAGCGCCGCGACGGGCGCGCCGGAGCTCACCGACCCCGCCGCCCTCGCCGCGTACGCCTCCCGGAACCTGGGCCTGGACCTCGACCCCGCCACCGCCCGGGCCGACGACAGCGGTTGGGACTTCCGGGTCACGCACATCCGGGCGGTCGACGGCACGTGGTGGATCCTGCGCCGCCCCCGCCGGCCCGAGGCTACGGCGCGCCTGGCCTTCGAGGGAGCCGTACTGGCCGCCGTACGCGACCGGATGCCCGTCCCGGTCCCGGACTGGCGCCCGCACACGGCGGACCTGGTCGCCTACCCCCGACTGCCCGGCGAGGCGGCGGGCACCGAGGATCCGGACACCCTCGCCTACGCCTGGGCCATGGACCCGCTGGCCCACCCCGGCCACTACCTGGAGCCGCTCGCCCGGGCCCTGGTGGCGATCCACACCACCCCGCCGGACGCCCTCCCCGGCCGCCCGGCGACGGCGGAGCAGGTCCGCGCCCGGATCGCGGACCGGCTCGCCCGGGCCCGGGCCGAACTACCGCTGCCGGCCGCCGGCCTGCGGCGCTGGCGGACCTGGCTGGACGACGACCGCCTGTGGCCCGACCGGCTCGCGCTCGTCCACGGCGACGTGCACCCCGGCCACACCCTGGTGACGCGCCCGCCCTCCGGCCCACCCACCCTGTCCGGCCTGCTGGACTGGGCCAACGCCGATGTCGGCGATCCCGCCGTCGACTTCGTCGACATGCTGCACGCGGGCGGCGTCGCCGTCCTCGACAGGCTGCTGGAGGCCTACCGGACGGCGGGCGGCGAGGTGCGCAGCGGCATGCGGGCCCACGTCCTGGAGCGGGCCTCCTTCCTGTGGGTCCACGTCGCGCTGCGCGGCCTGGACACGGGCCGCCCGGCCTGGGTGGAGACGGCGCTGCGCAGGATGGCGCCGTGACCACCCGCCGGCCGGGCCCGCTCCGCCCGGGTTGCGGGGCGCGGTCGACGGGACACACCCCCGCGGGCACGGCGTACACCCTTCACGGGACCGGGGAGCGACCGGTGCTGCTGGTCGCCGGCTCGGGCGTCGGCGGACGCGTCTGGGAGCAGCACCAGGTGCCCGCACTGACCGCGGCGGGCCACCTCGTCGTCACCTTCGACCACGGACCCGCCGTCACCGGGCCCCATGAACTGGCGCTCATCGTGAGGGAGTTGTTGGAAGCACTGGCCCTGCCCGGCTGCCCCCTGGTCGGTCACTCCCTCGGCGCCCTCGCCGTCCAGGAACTGCTCCTGAGCGATCCGCACCTGGTGAGCGGGGCGCTGCTCGCGGCGACGCGCGGCCGGCCCGACGTGTTGGGGGAGGCCCTGGCGCGCGCCGAGGCCGCGTCCGCCGCGGCGGGGGTCCGGCCGCCGCCGGAGTACGAGGCCTTCGTCAGCCTGACGCACAACCTCTCGCCCCGGACCCTGGCCGACGAAGCGGCGACCGCGCAATGGCTCGACCTGTTCGAAATCGCCGCGCTGACCGGTGGCTCCGCGGCCCACCGGCCGGCCCCGCCGATGCTCGACCGACGGGCCGACTACGGCCGGATCCGGCTGCCCGTGCTCGTGCTGGGGTTCGCCGACGACGTGCTGGCGCCCGCGTTCCTGGGGCGCGAGGTGGCCCGCGCGATCCCCGGGGCCCACTACGCGGAGCTGCCGGACGCCGGACACCTCGGGTTCCTGGAACGCCCCGGGGCCTTCAACACCCTCCTGCTGGACTTCCTCGCCACCCTGCCCCCGACCGACCCCGGAGCCCCCCGTGTCGCATGAGCCCCCCGCACCCGTCGCCGTACCCGACCCCGCGCCGGCCGAGGTGCGGGTCGTGCACGTCGGCCAGGAGCCGCCGGAGTCCTGGGCGGCGGCCGTGTACCTGTGCGGCCCCACCCCGGCCGATCCCGCCGCGCCGTCGTGGCGGCCGGACGCCGTCGCGGCCCTGCGGTCCGCGTGGTCCGGCGCCGGACGCCTGGTGGTGTTCCTGCCCGAGCCGGCGGCCGGCGGCTACCCGGCGTACCCCGACCAGGTGGCCTGGGAGGAGGACGCCATGCGCCGCTCCGACGTGATCCTGTTCTGGATCCCCCGGGACATGGCCCGGTTGCCCGGGCTGGTCTCCAACATCAAGTGGGGCACGTGGTGCGACTCGGGTCGGGCGGTGCTCGGCACGCCGCCCGAAGCCGAACGCATGGACTACCTGTTGCACTTCGCCGAAGCCCTGAACGTGCCCGTCGAACGGACGCTGACGGGCGCGGCCGGCGCCGCCCTGCGCGCGGTCGGGCCGGGAGCCCTACGCACCGGGGGAGAGCGGTCAGTGCCGCTGACGGTGTGGCGGACCGCCCCGTTCCGCAGCTGGTACGCCGAACGCGGCGCGGCCGGGGACCGGCTGCTGGACGCGCGCGTGGAGTGGTACGCGCCGCCGGCGGACCCCGAGGGGGTCGCCGGCTGGCTGCTGACGGCCACCGTCGCGGCGCGGGCCGGGGCCGGGGCCGGGGCCGATCCCGCCCCCGCGGTGGTTCGCGTACTGGCCGCTCAGGGACAGGGCATGCTCATGTAGAGCGCGTGCTCGCCCTCCGACTCGGTGCCCTGGTACAGGGCGGTGTCCAGTCCGCAGAAGGCGAAGCCCAGGCGCCGGTACGCGTGGATGGCCGGGGCGTTGACGTTGGTCACCTCCAACCAGACGTGCCCGGCGCCCCGCTCGCGCGCGAAGTCCACCGCGCACCCCATCAGGGAGCGGCCCACTCCGCGGCCCCGGTGGTCCGGGGCGACCTCGATGTCCTCGACGGTCAGCCGCCGGTTCCACGGGGAGTACGACACGGCGGCGAAGCCGGCGACCCCGCCGTCGGCGCCGACGGCCACGAACGTCCGGTTGTCGTCGTCCGGGGCGTCCGCGCCGTCCGCGTCGTCACTTCCGTCGTCCTCGGGGAACACCTTGACCAGCGGCGGATCCACCGGCACCTCGCGAAGGGCGAAGCCCTCGCCGGTCACCGCCACCGCGAAGACGGTGGCGGTGGTGAAGGAGCCGTCGATCCCCTCGATGGCCTCGCTGTCCCCCGGCCCGGCGAGGCGGAACTCGTACGTCGTGTCACTGGTCGTGGTCATGCCCCGAGGCTAGGGCCGCTCTGCCCGACTGAGGGCGGATTTCAGCCGAATCGGCGTCCGCGACGCCGGGCCCCGGGGAATCCCGGTGGGGCGGGGCGACCAAGCCGCCCACCCCGGCGGAGGCGCTCCTCGATGCCCGTCTAGGAGGCCTTTGATCACAAGGCCCATCGTGGAAACTCCGTAGCGCGCGCTCTCCAGGCAGGTGGTCGGTGCGGTGCGCAGACGTCCTCCAGGGCGGGAGTGTCCCGCGCCACCCTGTGCCGCGCGGGACGGCAGGGATCAGCCGGTGAGCAGGAAGGTCGCGTCCTGACGGTCTCCGAGTGAGGACGTGGGGGAGAGCGGGTCGATACGCAACTTGTAGCCGCTGTGCCGCAGATAGCGAGTGGGGAAGTTGTAGGACCGGTAGGAGACTGCCGCGGAGGCGCCCAGACCCGGAGTCGGGTAGAAGGTCGCGTCGGCTGCGAAGCCGGGACTGCCGTCGTTGGTGTGGAGGAGGACGGAGTAGCCGCTGTGGCGCAGGAAGCGGCCGGGGTGGTTGACGGACTCGAAGGAGATGCCGGCGCCGTCGGCCAGGCCGGGGACGGTCTTCCACTGCGAGTCGCGGTAGGGGTCGAAGGGGTATGTGTCGATGCGGGCCTCGTAGTTGAGGTGGCGCACGTATCGGTCAGGGTGGTTGTAGGACTTCATCCGGGTCCAGTGGGGTGTGCCCCAGGCGGCTTTGAGCGCATTGAGCTCAGCGGTGGTGATCGGGGTGATTCCGGCGTGCTTGGAGTTCAAGGGCTGGGTGTAGGTGCGTTGGTCCACGGGTGCCCAGTTACCGGTGGCGACATCGTTCGTCTGCCAGGCGTAGAAGACCCCGTTGGGGGTGTAGGTGTCGCCCCACAGGTACCACGTGGTGCCGGTGAGGGATTTGGTCAGGACGGGGGCCTCGGTGCCGCCGTGGGAGATCGGCCCGGTATAGGTGCCGTTGTTGAACGCGCCGGGGGCGAGCGAGGCGGACTTGGCTCCGTAGAGGGCGTGGTCACGTTTGTAGTAGAGGTAGTTCATACCGTTGACGCCGGTGACGACATCGGCGTCGATGATGTCGAAGCCGGGGTCGAAATACGTCTCGGCGGCGCTGACGTTGGTGAAGTCAGTGGTGTAGCTCGCCATGATGACGTCCCGTGTGCCGTTGTGGGCCGAGTAGATGACGGCGTACTGCTGCCGGGCCGGATCCCAGAACGCCTCGGGAGCCCAGGCGTGGGTGGCCGGCAGGGAATGTACCTTGATTCGACGGTATCCCGTGAAGGACCTCAGGTCGGTCGAGTCCCAGACGTGGATGTACTGATTGCTCTCAGTCCAGTTCGTGCCCTTGAGGTCGGTGGCCAAGACGGTGAAGGTTCCGTCCTGCTTGCGCAGGATGAAGGGGTCGCGCAGACCCTTGGTGCCGGCGGTGGGGGTGGCGACGGGTGCGTTCTGATTCAGAGGTGTCCATTGCAGCCCGTCGGAGCTCACGGCCAGGTGCAAGGCATACCTGTCACCCGATCCTTGGTTGGATTCCGTGAAGTAGGCCATGGCGTAGCCGCCGTAGGCCGGGGCTGCGTCGGCTTGGGGAGCGGGCAGGATGATGAGTGTGGCCAGAAGGGTGGCGACAAGTGCGGGGATGAACATCAGGAGGCCTTCGGGAGAGGGTCATTGAGTGGACATGGGTGTCCTCTACAGGGGTGTGGAGCGGCTCGTCGACCTGGAGGTGGTGCGCCAGGACGTTGACACTGCCCTCTGCGTCCAGGTTCCAGTACGCGTGGTTGGTGAGGTCCACGACGGTCGGTGCGTCGCTCACCGCCCGGTAGGTCAGGGACAGCTTGCTGTGGCGATCCAGCGTGTAGGTCGCACAGACGCTCAGGGCTCCGGGGAACCCTTGATCACCGTTGGGGCTGTGAAGGAAGAGCCGCAGGTGGAGATGAGCGAGGCGCACAGCGGGCCTGGCCGAGGGCGCCTCCCGCGAGTCGGGGTCAGTCCTGTGCAGGGCGTCGCCCGCTCATCAGTCGCTGGAGCACGATGAAGACGAGCAGCAGGCCTCCGATGACGATCCGGGTCCACCAGGAGCTGAGGGTGCCCTGGAAGTTGATGACCGTCTGGATCATGCCGAGAACCATCACACCGAGGGAGGTGCCCAGGACGAAGCCGGATCCGCCGGTGAGCAGGGTGCCGCCGATGACGGTGGCGGCTATGGCGTCGAGTTCCATCCCCATGGCGTGGAGCGCGTACCCGGAGAGCATGTAGAAGGTGAGCAGCACACCACCGAGTGCGGAGCACAGACCGCTGATCGCGTAGACCCCGATCTTCGTGGTGCCCACGGGCAGGCCCAACAGCCGGGCGGAGGGTTCGCTCCCGCCCAAGGCGTAGACGTTGCGGCCGAATCGGGTGTGATGGAGGCAGACGAACGCGGCGGCCACGATGGCCAAGGCGATGATCACTGATACGGAGACGAAGACGCCTCCGGGCCCGTAGAGGCGTGTCTGTGCGATCTGAGTCGTGGTGGGGTCGGTGATCGAGATGGATTCGGTGCTGATGGTGTAGCACAGGCCCCGGGCCAGGAACATGCCGGCCAGGGTCACGATGAAGGGCTGGATCTCGTAGGTGTGGATGATCCATCCCATCAGGGCGCCGCCGGCTGTGCCTACCAGCAGGACCAGGGGGATGACGGTGAGCAGCGGCCAGTCGTACTGCTCGACCAGCCACGCTGTGAGCATGGTGGAAAGAGCCACTACCGATCCGACGGAGAGGTCGATGCCCCCGGTGAGGATGACGAAAGTGGCTCCGACGGCCACGACGAGGAGGAAGCCGTTGTCGATCAGGAGGTTCAGCAGGACCTGGGCGGAGAAGAACCCCTCGTAGCGCACCGAGCCGACGGCGAACATGGCCACCAGTAGGACGGCCGTGACGATCAGGGGGACACGGGTGCGGCCGCGCGGTGGGACGTTCCCGCGGAAGGGTCGGGCGAGCGTGGCGGCGGCCTGCGCGATACCGGAGCTCATGCGCCTGCCTCCTGCCTGCGCGGGACGTCGCCCGGCGCCGTGTGTGGTCGAGGGGGTGTCGTCTTGCGGGGGTGCGACACCTTGGCCCGGAAGACGGGGGACTGGACGAGGCAGACCACGATGACGACGACCGCCTTGAAGACGAGCGTGATCTCGGGCGGGACACCCAGGGTGTACACGGTGGTGGACAGGGTCTGGATGATCAGGGCGCCGAGCACGGTCCCGCCGAGGGAAAATCGGCCGCCGGTCAGGGCCGTGCCTCCCACGACAACGGCGAGGATGGCGTCCAGTTCGATCCAGAGCCCCGCGTTGTTGCCGTCGGCGCTGGAGACGTTGGAACTGATCATCAGTCCTGCGACGGCGGCGCACAGGGCGCTGAAGACGTAGACGAGGGTGAGCAGACCTGCGGCGCGGATGCCGACCAGGCGGCTGGCGGTGGGGTTGCCGCCGACCGACTCGATCAGCAGGCCCAGTGCGCTGCGCCGAGTGACGGCCGCCGTGAGGGCGACCAGGACGGCGGCCAGCAGCACGGCGAAGGGGAACATGAGCCAGTACCCGCCGCCGATCATCTTGTACGGGCTGCTGCTCACGGTGATGATCTGGCCGTCGGTGATCAGCTGGGCCATGCCACGGCCGGCGACCATGAGGATCAGCGTGGCCACGATGGGTTGTACGCCGAGGTGTGCCACCAGCAGGCCGTTGGCCAGCCCGAGGACCACCGCCACGCCGAGGGCGATGGCCAGGGCCGTGAGCATGGTCGTGACACTGCCGGGCTGCCCCGCGGTGGCGATGTGCCGGCAGGCCAGCGCGCCCGCGATGGCGACGGTGGAACCGACCGAGAGGTCGATGCCGCGGGTGGCGACCACGAGTGTCATGCCCAGGGACACCAGAATCAGCGGGGCGCCGAACTGGACGATGTCGACGAGACTGCCGTAGAGGTGGTCGTTGCGGACCCGCACGGCGAAGAAGTCGTTCGTGAAGGCGAGGTTGCCGAGCAGCAGCGCCAGCAGGACGACCGAGGGCCACAGCAGGCGATGGCCGGCCAGTCGCCTCCCGAGGCCGCCGGCCGCTGTGGCCTTGGCGGGCTGGGCGGTCATGAGTCGGCTCCGGTGGCGATGGTGGCCAGGATTCGTTCAGGGGTGACGCTGTCGTCGTTGGTGAGGATGGCGACCATCCGGTGGTCGCGCAGTACCGCGATGCGGTGGCTGAGGCGCAGAACCTCCTCGAGCTCGGCGGAGATGAACAGCACCGAGGTGCCGTCCGCGGCGAGGCGTGCCACCAGTTTCTGGATTTCGGCCTTGGCCCCGATGTCGATGCCCCGGGTGGGCTCGTCCAGGATCAGGAGTCGGGGTTCGGTGAGCAGCCAGCGCGCCAGGAGGACCTTCTGCTGGTTGCCACCGCTGAGATGCCTGACCTGTGCCTCAGGGGCGGCCGGGCGGATGTCCAGGGCGTCGATCCAGTGGTGCGTGAGTTCGTCCTGCTTGGCCCGTGACAGCGGCCTCGTCCACCCGCGGGCTGCCTGAAGCGCGAGAACGATGTTCTCCCGGACGGTCAACTCCCCTATCAGCCCTTCGGACTTCCGGTTCTCAGAGCAGAACGCGATACGGCGGGCGACGGCGTTCCGCGGCGTGCGCAGGGAGACGGGCTCGCCGTCCATGATCAGCTCGCCGGCGTCGGGGCTGTCCGCACCGAACAGCAGCCGGGCGGCCTCCGTACGGCCCGAGCCGAGGAGTCCGGCCAGCCCGATGACCTCTCCGGGGTGGATGTCCAAGTCGTAGGGCTCTACATGTCCCGTGCGCGTCAGTTGCCGGGCCTGTAGGAGGGGCTTGCCCGTGGCGCGTTCCGCTGCGTCCGCGTGGGCTCTGTCGGAGAGCTTGTCCAGAGTGGCCAGTTCACCACCGACCATGCGCTGCACCAGCGAGACATGGGTGAGGTCCCCGATGGGGTACTCACCCTCCAGACGCCCGTTGCGCAGGATGGTGACACGGTCGCAGATGTCGAAGACCTGGTCCAGGAAGTGCGTGACGAACAAGATGGCGACGCCTCGGTCACGCAGGCGTCGTACGAGCGCGAACAGCTGGGCGACCTCCTCGCGGTCGAGGCTGGACGTGGGTTCGTCCAGGACGAGTACCTTGGCCGAGACGTCCACGGCACGGACGATTGCCACCAGCTGCCGGACGGCCGGCGAGTGCGTGCTCAGCAGACTGGTGACGTCGACGTCGAGGTCCAGTTCCGCCAGGAGTTCAGCGGCTCGCCGTCTCAGCGCGGACCAGTGGACGAGTCCGAACCTGCGCGGCTCGCGGCCGATGAGGATGTTTTCCGCGACGGAGAGGTTGGGGCAGAGGTTGACCTCCTGGTAGACGGTGCTGATGCCCGCGTGCTGGGCCTGTAGCGGATCGTCGAAGTGCCTCTGCCGACCATCGACGACGATGCTGCCGCCATCGGCGGGGTGCACGCCGGTGAGCACCTTGATCAGGGTGGACTTCCCCGCACCGTTCTCGCCCATCAGGGCGTGGACTTCTCCCGGATGGAGCTTCAGGGCGACGTCGTCCAGAGCGAGTACTCCGGGGAACCGCTTGCGGATGCCGTGGGCTTCCAGCACCGGCCGTGGGTGACCGGCGGTCCTTGTGCGGAGGCTGGGTGGGGCTGACATCTCCCCTCCTCTCGTGAGGTAGGGCCGAAGGAGGCACCAGAGCGCCGCTCCCTCCGGCACCGGTTACGGCGTCGGTCAGTACTGGCGGGCCGGCAGGGCGGCCTCGGCCTTGTCCTGGGGGAAGACTCCCTCTTCGGTTTCCACGCGCGCCGGCACGCTCTCTCCCGCGGCGACCTTCTTGGTGAGTTCCATCAGCTGGTCGCCGAGGAGCGGATTGCACTCCACCACGACATTGATCTTGCCTTTGGTCATCGCGACGAAGGCGTCCTTGATGCCGTCCACCGAGATGATCCTGATGTCTGTCCCGGGCTTCTTGCCGGCCTCCTCGATCGCCTGGATCGCGCCGAGCGCCATGTCGTCGTTGTGGGCGTACAGGACGTCGATGTCCTCCTGGGACTTCAGGAAGGCCTGCATGACCTCCTTCCCCTTCGCTCGGGTGAAGTCGCCGGTCTGGGAGGCGACGACCTTGAACTTCGTCTCACCCTTGACGGCTTCGGCGAAGCCGGCCTTGCGGTCGTTGGCCGGGGCCGAGCCCGTGGTCCCTTGGAGCTCGACGATGTTGACCGGTTCGCCCTTGCCCTCGTACTCCGCAACCAGCCACTCGCCGGCCGACCTGCCCTCCTTGACGAAGTCCGAGCCGAGGAAGGTCTTGTAGAGGGAGGTGTCCTGTGTGTCCACGGCGCGGTCGGTGAGGATGACCGGGATCCCGGCGTCCTTGGCCTCCTTCAGCACGGTGTCCCAGCCGGACTCCACCACCGGAGAGAAGGCGATGACGTCGACCTTCTGCTGGATGAAGGTGCGGATCGCCTTGATCTGGTTCTCCTGCTTCTGCTGCGCGTCGGAGAACTTCAGAGTGATCCCCGCCGCCTTCGCGGCGTCCTGGACGGACTTGGTGTTGGCGGTGCGCCAGCCGCTCTCGGCACCGACCTGGGCGAAGCCCAGCACCAGCTTGTGGCCCGACTTTTCGCCACTGCCGCGGCTGCCGGACCCGGCCGCCGGGTTTTCGGTGGAGCAGGCGGACAGGGAGAGGGACGCCAGAAGGGCGATACCGACGACGTAAGCAGCTCTGCGAGCCATGTGGTGTGTCCTTTCGGGAGTAGGCATGGTTCCGCTGCCATGGCCGCACGGCGGTCGGGACAGGGAGTTGAGCCCTGCGCGAGGAGGAGGAGGGGCCCCCGGTGCTGACCGGCGGCGTGCACTGATGAAGCCCTCGTCCGTCAGGGACGGTGGGCAGCATTGTTAGCGCTAACACCACCGCACCTCAATCCCCTTGCGCGCGTTACCTTCCCGTTACTTCACCTATCGGTTCCCGCCCCACCCTGTCGTCCGCGAGCGAATCGGGAGACTCCTGCACCGGCGATCCCGCGGGCTGTCTGCGGGGGAGCGCGACCCCGGAGGGCCTCATCCGCGGGGCATGAGCATCGGAGAATGCGAGCCTCCGCCGAGTCGGTCCGGTGCGCGGATGATCGACGCCACGGTCCATGGCCATAGGCGGTCGGTGAGCGGATGACCGGTCCGCCCGTCGTGTGGTTGTGCCTGGTCGAGGCGGCCAGGGAGGCGGGGCAGCGGCCGGAGCCCGGGCGGCCCGGGTCGGTCCCGTCGCATCCGCATCGCGGAGTGACCCCTGTGATCGTGAACAATTAGACTCGCCCCCGTGGGGCCCTGTGCAGGCACCACCGTGCATGCGGTCTGCGCACCGGAGCCCGGCCCCAACCGCCGTGGGCTCCGCCGACGAGAGGGCTCTCAGTGGGAACGGGAAGTACGGAACAGTCCGAGCCACGCCAGCCTGTGATGGCTGATGTCGCGCGCGTCGCCGGGGTGTCGCACCAGACGGTGTCGCGGGTGCTCAACGGCGCCCCCCACGTCCGCCCCGGCACGCGAGAGCGGGTGCTCGCGGCCATCCGCGAGCTGGACTACCGCCCCAACGTGGCGGCCCGGGCTCTGGTCACCCGTCGGTCCCAGACGCTGGGCGTGGTCAGTTTCGGCAGCGCCCTGTACGGACCGGCCTCCATGCTGGACAGCATCGAGCAGGCCGCGCGCAGCGCGGGCTACTTCGTCAGCGTGGCGAGCATCCGGTCCCTGGACACGCGCGCGGTGCAGGAGGCCGTGGAGCGGCTCCGGGATCAGGGAGTCGAAGGCATCATGGTGATCGCGCCGCAGACCCCGGCGGTGAGTGCGGTCTCCCGGCTGTCCACGGCGGTGCCCGTGGTCGCGGTCGGATCGGGCAGCGGTACGCGCGTGCCCACGGTCTCGGTCGACAACGAGGCGGGCGCCCGCGCCGTAACCCGGCACCTGCTCGACCTCGGGCACGCCACGGTCCACCACATCGCCGGCCCGCCGGGCTGGCTGGAGACCACGACCCGGCAGGCCGGTTGGCGCAAGGCCCTCCAGGAGGCCGGGGCCCCGGTGCCCGAGGCTCACCCCGGCGACTGGAGCGCCCGCGCCGGCTACGAGGCGGGCCTCCGGATCGCCGGGGACCCCACCGTCACCGCGGTGTTCTGCGCGAACGACCAGCTGGCGCTCGGACTGCTGCGCGCGCTGCACGAAGCGGGCCGGGCGATTCCCGGGGACATCAGCGTGGTCGGTTTCGACGACATCTCCGAAGCCGCCTACTTCGCTCCGCCGCTGACGACGGTCCGCCAGGATTTCGGCGAACTGGGCAGACGCGCGCTGGAGCTGCTGGTCGAGGAGTTGACCCGTGGCGACCGCACGACCGGCGCGGTCGGCGGTGAGCACGCCAGGCCGCCGGAGTCCCCGGGCCCGCACGTGCTGGTACCCACGGAGATCGTGCTGCGCCGCAGCACGGGCCGCGCGCCCCGTCAGGTTCGCTGAACCCGGCATTCGCGCTGGTCAGGTGAGCCCCAAGTGCTACGAATACACACTGGGACGCGAGGTCAAGATTAGGTAACGCTGCATGCGAGGGCTCTTGACAGCTGATTGTTAACGCTAACAATCAGAGCCTTGGGTGGCCACGCGCGCCGCCGTCCCCTGTCGCCCGGGGCGCTGGGCTACGTACGAAGGATGTGAACGTGACCCCGTCCCGTCCCCCAGCCGCCCCGGACACCGGGCGCTACGTCATCGGTGTCGACTTCGGTTCGCTGTCCGGCCGCGCCGTGGTGGTCCGCGTGCGCGACGGTGAAGAGCTCGGCTCCGCCGTCCACGCGTACCGCCACGGAGTCATCGACCGCGAACTGCCCACCACCGGGGCCGCGTTGCCGCCCGACTGGGCACTCCAGCATCCCGACGACTGGCGCGAGGTGCTGCGCACCGCCGTCCCGGACGCCGTCACCTCCGCGGGAGTGGACCCCGGGCGCGTCATCGGCATCGCGGCCGACTTCACCGCCTGCACGGTCCTGCCGGTACGCCGTGACGGGCGGCCGCTCTCCGAGACCGGGCTGGGCCACCGCCCGCACGCCTGGCCCAAGCTCTGGAAACACCACGCCGCTCAGGGCCAGGCCGACCGGATCAACCGCCTCGCCCACCTGCGGGCCGAGAAGTGGATCGCCCGTTACGGCGGCAGGATCTCCGCCGAATGGCAGTTCGCGAAGGCGCTGCAGGTGCTGGAGGAGGACCCGGCGACGTACGCGGCCACCGAGCGCTGGATCGAGGCGGCCGACTGGATCGTCTGGCAGCTGACCGGCACCGAGACCCGCAACACGTGCACCGCCGGCTACAAGGGCATCCACCAGGACGGCAGGTATCCCAGCGAGGACTACCTCGCCGCCCTCCACCCGGACTTCGGGGACTTCGCCCGCACCCGCCTGGAGCATCCACTCTCCCCGCTGGGTTCCCGGGCCGGCTCGCTCACCGCGGAGGCCGCCGCCTGGACGGGCCTTCCCGAGGGCATCGCGGTCGCCGTCGGCAACGTCGACGCCCACGTCGCGGCCGCCGGGGCCCAGGCCGTGGAGAACGGCCGGCTGCTCGCGGTCATGGGCACCTCCACCTGTCACGTGGTGAACGGTGCCGCGCTCGCCGACGTCCCCGGCATCTGCGGCGTTGTCGACGGCGGGATCGTCGACGGCGCGTACGGCTACGAGGCGGGACAGAGCGCGGTCGGCGACATCTTCGCCTGGTGGCTCTCCCAGGGCGTCCCGGCCGGCTACCAGGCCGAGGCCGAGGCCCGCGGCGAGGACCTGCACCAGCTTCTGACCCGCAAGTGCGCCGACCAGCCGGTCGGCGGGCACGGCCTGGTAGCGCTCGACTGGATGAACGGCAACCGGTCCACCCTGGTGGACCACCACCTGTCCGGCGTCATCGTCGGGCTCACCCTGGCGACGCGGCCCGAGGAGATATACCGGGCCCTGCTGGAGTCCACCGCCTTCGGTACCCGCACCATCGTCGAAGCGCTGGAACAAGGCGGAGTACCGGTCGACGAGTTCATCGTCACCGGCGGCCTGAAGAAGAACGCCCTGCTGATGCAGATCTACGCGGACGTGCTGCGCCGGCCGGTGTCCCTCGCCGCCTCCGCCCAGGGCCCCGCCCTCGGCGCCGCCATCCACGCGGCCGTCGCCGCCGGCGCCCATCCGGACGTACGCACCGCCGCGGCGGCCATGGGCCGCGTCCAGCGCGCCGCCTACCTGCCGGACGTCGCCCGGGCCGACGCCTATGACGCCCTGTACGCGGAGTACCGCGCGCTGCACGACCACTTCGGCACCGGCCCCGACAGGGCGCTGCACCGGCTGCGTGCCCTGCGCAACGCCGTCCTGACTGCCCCGACCACCCCGACCGAGAGGCTCTGAAACGCTCATGACGTCACCGATCGAGCAGCTGCGCCGCGAGGTCAGCGACCTGCACCAGGAACTGGTCCGTTACGGCCTCGTCGTCTGGACGGCCGGGAACGTGTCCGCCCGCGTCCCGGGCGAGGACCTGATGGTGATCAAACCCAGCGGTGTCTCCTACGAGGAGCTGGCCCCCGAGCGCATGGTCGTCTGCGACCTGGACGGGAAAGTGGTCGAAGGCGACCACGCCCCCTCCTCCGACACCGCCGCACACGCCTACGTCTACCGGCACATGCCACAGGTCGCGGGGGTGGTGCACACCCACTCCACCTACGCCTGCGCCTGGGCCGCCCGCGGCGAGGCCGTCCCCTGCGTACTGACCGCCATGGCCGACGAGTTCGGCGCCGAGATCCCGGTCGGACCCTTCGCGCTGATCGGGGACGACTCCATCGGGCGGGGCATCGTCGAGACGCTGCGCGGACACCGTTCGCCCGCCGTCCTGATGGAGAGCCACGGCGTCTTCACCGTCGGGAAGGACGCCAAGGCAGCGGTCAAGGCGGCCGTGATGTGCGAGGACGTCGCCCGCACGGTCCACATCTCACGCCAGCTCGGGGAGCCGCTGCCCCTCGCGCAGAGCGACATCGACGCGCTCAACCACCGCTACCAGAACGTGTACGGCCAGCAGGCCGACCGGTGAGGGGCTTTTCCGTGACATCACTCGAAGAACGCGAAGTGTGGTTCCTGACCGGCAGCCAGTCCCTCTACGGGGACGAGACCCTGCAACAGGTGGCCCGACAGTCCCAGCAGATCGCCGAGGCCCTCCAGGACGCCCCCGACGTCCCCGTCCGGATCGTCTGGAAGCCCGTCCTCACCGGCGCCGAGACGATCCGCCGCATCTGCCTGGAGGCGAACTCCGACGACGCCTGCATCGGGCTGATCGCCTGGATGCACACGTTCTCCCCGGCCAAGATGTGGATCGCCGGCCTCGACGCCCTGCGCAAACCTCTGCTCCACCTCCACACCCAGGCCAACATGGCCCTGCCGTGGTCGTCCATGGACATGGACTTCATGAACCTCAACCAAGCGGCGCACGGGGACCGCGAATTCGGCCATATCCAGTCCCGCGTAGGCGTCACCCGCAAGACGGTCGCGGGTCACGTCAGCGACCCGTCCGTGGCCGTCCGCATCGCCGCGTGGGCCCGGGCGGCCGCCGGGCGGGCCGAGTTGCGCGGCCTCAGGCTGGCCCGCTTCGGCGACAACATGCGGGACGTCGCCGTTACCGAGGGCGACAAGGTGGAGGCGCAGCTGCGCTTCGGCGTCTCCGTCAACACGTACGGGGTCAACGACCTCGTCGAGGCCGTCGACGCTGCCGCGGAGGCCGATGTCACCGAGCTCGTCAAGGAGTACGAGGACACCTACCGGGTGGCGCCCGAGCTGCGGTCCGGCGGGGACCGGCACGCGTCGCTGCGCTACGCCGCGCGCATCGAGCTCGGCCTGCGGGCCTTCCTCACCACCGGCGGCTTCCGTGCCTTCACCACCAACTTCGAGGACCTCGGGGGCCTGCGCCAGCTGCCGGGACTGGCCGTGCAGCGATTGATGGCCGACGGGTACGGCTTCGGCGGCGAGGGCGACTGGAAGACCTCGGCCCTGCTGCGCACGCTCAAGGTGATGTCCGAGGGGCTGTCGGGCGGGGTGTCCTTCATGGAGGACTACACCTACCACCTGGAACCGGGCAGGGAACTGATCCTCGGCGCGCACATGCTGGAGGTCTGCCCGACGATCGCGGCCGCGGTTCCCTCTTGTGAGATCCACCCGCTGGGGATCGGCGGCCGGGAGGATCCCGTCCGTCTGGTCTTCGACGCGCACACCGGTCCGGCGGTGGTGGTCGGGCTCGCCGACATGGGCGACCGCTTCCGCCTGGTCGCCAACGAGATCGACGTGGTGGAGCCCGCCGAGCCGTTGCCGAACCTGCCGGTGGCCCGGGCCGTGTGGCGGCCCCGTCCGGACCTGCGGACCTCGACCGAAGCCTGGTTGATCGCCGGAGCCCCGCACCACACCGTGCTGTCGAGTGCCGCGGGCACCGAGGAGCTGGGTGATCTCGCCGACATGCTCGGCACGGAGCTGCTGGTCATCGACGGGGACACCGGCATCCGCCGGTTCACCCAGGAGATCCGCTGGAACCAGGCGTACCACCGCCTGGCGCAGGGTTTCTGACGCGCCGCCATCTTCGCTCCCGCTGTTCAGAAGGGACGCACATGAGCCGCTTACGCTTCCGCTCGCGCCGCACCGCTCCACGCCGTACCGCACCACGACGCACCCGGCCGCCGCTCTGGACCGTCCTCGCGGTCGTCCTGCTCGCGTTGCTCCCGGCCGCGGCGGTCACCGGCGGTCCCGCCGAGGCCGCAGCCGGCCGTACGTACACCAACCCGGTGAAGGTCCAGAAGGGCGCCGACCCCTGGCTGCAGTACCACGCGGGCAACTACCACCTGGTCGCATCGACCTTCACCGGCGAGATCACCATGCGCAGGTCACCAACTCTGGAAGGCCTTTCCACCGCGCCGAGCGTACGGGTGTGGTCCGACCGGACCCCCGCCCGCAGCACCAACATATGGGCTCCGGAGATGCATTTCGTCGAGGGGCGCTGGTACCTGTACTACTCCGCCGGGCAGGCGGGGGCCGCCTGCTGCGACTCGCAGCGCACCCACGTCCTGCAGAGCGCCGGCAGCGACCCGATGGGCCCCTACACCTACAAGAACATCCTGACCGGCGCCAACCTTGTGCCCGGCGGATGGCTGATCGACGCGAGCCTGCTGCGGGTCGGCGGGAAGCTGTACCTGCTCGGCAGCGGCTTCATCAACGGCAGTCGGCAGAGCCTGGTGATCGCCCCGCTGAGCAACCCCTACACGCTCAGCGGTCCGTTCAGGGTCATCTCCAGTCCCGCCCTGAGCTGGGAGAGCCAAGGCGGATCGGTCAACGAGGGACCCGAGCCGCTGTACCACGGCGGGCGGACGTTCCTCACCTACTCCGCCTCCAGCTGCAACACCCCGGACTACAAGCTGGGCCGACTGGAGCTCACCGGCGCCGACCCCCTCAGCGCCGCGTCATGGACCAAGGCACCCGCCCCGGTGTTCCGGCGCGACGACGCGGCGGGAGTGTACGGGCCGGGCCACAACGGGTTCTTCACCTCCCCGGACGGCAAGGAGAGCTGGATCGTCTACCACGCCAACGACACCGCCGCCGGCGGCTGCGACAACAGGCGCACCACACGGGCCCAGAAGTTCACTTGGCTCCCGGACGGCACCCCGGACTTCGGCGCACCGGTCGCCGCCGGGAAACCGCTGCCCGCCCCGGGGGGCGAGACGGCGGCCACCCCCACCGCGTACACCCTGGTGAACCCCCACAGCGGCAAGTGCCTGGATCTCGCGCTCGGTTCCTCCGCCGACGGAGCGGACGTGAGGCTGTGGTCGTGCAACGGCAGCACTGCCCAGAAGTGGCGGTTCGAGGACCAGGGGGACGACACGAGCCGACTGGTCAACGTGGCCGGCGGCAAGGTGCTCGACGTGGCTGACTGCTCCTCCGCAGACGGAGCGGAACTGCGCCAGTGGGCCTGGCTGGACAACGCCTGCCAGCGGTTCCGGCTCATCGCCGGAGAGGCCGGACTGCTCCGGCTGGAGAACGCGCACAGCGGGAAGGTCGCCGACGTGGCCGACTGCGGAACCCGCGACGGCACCGGTGTCCGCCAGTGGACCTGGCTCGCCAACCCCTGCCAGGAATGGCAGCTCCGGACCGGCTGACCGGGCCACTCCGTACGGAAGAGGAGAAGAGATGACCGGAACACTCCTGTACGCCCGTGCCCTCGCGGCCGTGGCGGCCCTGCTGGCCTGCGCCTGTGCCGTACTGCCGCTTCCCGCCCACGCCCTGGCGGGCCCGCAGGCCCAGGCCGCCTACACCAACCCGCTGGCCGAGCGGCGCGCGGACCCCCAGATCCACAAGCACACCGACGGCTACTACTACTTCACGGCGACCGTCCCCGAGTACGACCGCATCGTCCTGCGCCGCGCCACCACCCTCCAGGGGCTGTCGACCGCGCCGGAGACCGTCATCTGGACGAAGCACGCCACCGGTGAGATGGGCGCCCACATCTGGGCCCCCGAGATCCACTTCATCAACGGCAGGTGGTACGTCTACTTCGCCGCCGGCCGGAGCGACGACATCTGGAAGATCCGGATGTACGTGCTGGAGAGCTCCGCGGCCAACCCGCTGACCGGCGGCTGGACCGAGAAGGGGCAGATCGTCACGCCCATGGACAGCTTTGCCCTGGACGCCACCACCTTCGTGGTGCGCGGCACCCGCTACCTCAGCTGGGCGCAGAGGGACCCCGCCATCGCCACCAACTCCAACGTGTACCTCGCCAAGTTGGCGAACCCCTGGACGATCTCCGGCACGCCGACCCGTCTGACGGTGCCCACCTACTCCTGGGAGGCGGCCGGCTTCAAGGTGAACGAAGCTCCCGCCCTCATCGAGCGAGCCGACCGGGTGTTCCTCAGCTACTCCGCCTCCGCGACGGACAGCAACTACTGCCTCGGCCTGCTCTCCGCGGCGGCGTCCGGCAACCTTCTGGACCCGGCGGCGTGGACCAAGAGCCCGACCCCGGTCTTCACCAGCAACACCGCCACCGGCCAGTACGGGCCGGGACACAACTACTTCACCAAGGCGGAGGACGGCAGCGGCGACGTGCTCGTCTACCACGACCGCGGCTACAAGGACATCTCCGGCGATCCCCTCGACGACCCCAACCGCCGCACCCGGATCCAGAAGCTGTACTGGAACGCCGACGGCACACCCAACTTCGGCATCCCGGTGTCCGACGGCGGCGCTCCGCACCGCCTCGCCTCCCTCAACTACCCGGACCGCCACGTCCGCCACCGGGAGTTCCGGGCCAGGCTGGATGCGGACGTCAGGAACCTGGCCGACTCCCAGTTCCGCACCGTGCCCGGGCTCGCCGGCAGCGGCACCGTCTCCATGGAGTCGGCGAACTTCCCCGGCTCCTACCTCCGCGAGAGGAACGGCGAGGTGAGGCTGGAGAGGAACGACGGCAGCGCCGCCTTCAAGAGCAGCGCCACCTTCCACCGGCGCACCGGACTCGCCGACGCGGCAGGGGTCTCCTACGAGTCGTACGGCGCGCCCGGACGCTTCCTACGGCACCGCGACTTCCTGCTGTACTCGGAGCCGGCGGCCACCACGACGGCCAAGGCCGACGCCACCTTCCGTCTGGAATAGCCGCGCCGTGCCCGCGTCCACCGTCGGCCCGGCGGCGGGCGCGGGACGTCAGCCGCCCAAGAGCTGCTCCGTCCAGATGGTCTTGCCGGCCGCCGTGTACCGGCTGCCCCACCGGTGGGTGAGCTGCGCCACGAGGAACAGGCCGCGCCCGCCTTCGTCGGTGAGCTGGGCCCGGCGCAGGTGCGGCTGTGTCTGGCTCGGGTCGGAGACCTCGCAGATCAGCACACGGTCCTTGATCAGCCGTAGGCCGACCGGGCCACCCGCGTACCGGATGGAGTTGGTGACCAGCTCGCTGACGATCAGCTCCGTGGTGAAGACGAGGTCCTCGAGGCCCCAGGCGGTCAGCCGGTCCGTGACGAGCACGCGGGCTTCCCGGACGAGGGACGGGTCGGCGGGCAGTTCCCACGCGGCGGTGGCGTCGGCGGACACCTCCCTGACCCGCACCACGAGCAGGGCGAGGTCGTCGTCCGGCGGCTCGCTCAACAGGGCGCCCAGGATGCCGTGCCCGATCTCGGTGACCGGCCGCCCGCTGTCCGCGCCGTCCCGCGCACCCGCCCGGACCGTCTCCAGCTGCCGCTCCGACCGGCCGGTGCCCTTGGCGAGCTCTCCGCCGTAAAAGGCCAGTACATCACCGGGCCCCAGACGGAGTTCCACCGCTTCGAACGGCTGCCCGCCGGTGCCGAGAACCGGACCCGGGCGGTACGTCACCGTGCCGCTCCCGTCCCGTCCCCTGGCGGCCAGCACGGGCGGCGGGTGGCCGGCGCCGGCCACCACGCAGGTGAGGGACACCGGGTCGTAGGTGGCGTAGAGGCAGGTGGCTCCCGTCAGCGTGCTCGGCGCGTCCCCGCCCGGCTCTTGGTGGGCGTCCTCCTCCGCGAAACGCACCACGAGGTCGTCGAGGTGCGCCAGCAGTTCGTCCGGAGTGAGGTCGAGGTCGGCGAGGGTCTGTACGGCCGACCGCAGGCGCCCCATCGCGGCCATGGCGCCGAGACCGTGCCCGGCCACCGTTCCCATGACGAACGCGAGCCGTGTCGAGGGGAGCTGGATGACGTCGAACCAGCTGCCGCCGATGGCCGCCGTCGTGGCGGCGGGAACGTATACGCCTGAGGTCTCGGCGCCGGTGACGTCCATGACCGGCCTGGGCAGGAGACTGCGCTGCAGGGCTTCCGCGGTACGGCGCTCACGGGTGTACCGGCGGGCGTTGTCCATGCTGAGCGAGGCCCGGGAGCCGATCTCCTCGGCGAGGACCGCGTCCTCCTGATCGAAGGTTCGCCCCTCCGCGGTGCGCCACAGGACCAGCGCGCCGAGGACCGCGCCGCGTGCCCGCAGCGGGACCAGCATGAGGGAGGTGGCCCGGGGCGGAAGAATCAGCCGTACCCGATCCGCCTCACCCGCCAGCACCGCGCGGAGCTCGGTCAGGTCGGGGAGGTAGACCGCCGAGCCCCCGCGAAGGTGGACGCTCTCGACGCTCCCGAGCCGGACGGTCTCGCCCACGGCAGTGTTCTCCGGCGGCCACCGGCCGTCGGCGGCCCGCGCGGCGACGCGCCGCATCGGCGCTCCGGTGACCAGGTCTCCCGGGTCTTCGCCGAGCAGCACGGATTCGGTCAGGTCGACGGCCGCGAGGTCGGCGAACGCCGGGACGAGCACCTCCGTCAGCTGTTCGGCGTCGCGCACCAGGTCGAGGGAACTGCCGATCTCCGCGGCGGCCGCGTGGAGCAGCGCCTGTCGCTCGGCGGAACGCTGGTCCGCCGGCGGCGGGGGCGGTGCCCGACGGATGTCGTCGGCGACGGCGAGCGGTACGGCGTGGGCCGGATCGGCGGGACGCAGGCGCAGCAGGAATCGGGCCGGCGACCCCTCCATGAGGGTGATGAGGTCGACATCCGCCTCCAGCTGCTCGCCGTCCGGCCGGCGCAGTCGGGCACGGGCACCGCGCCGGGCACCTCCGACGGCTCCGGCGACGAGACGGGCCCACAGGCCGGTGTCCTCGAAGAGCAGTTCCGCGGCGAGCGGCTCGGCGCAGGGGCCCCCGAAGGCCTCAGGAGCGCCGAGCAGCGTCGCCGCGGCGCGTGTGCCCGTCAGGACCTTGCCGGCGGTGTCGAGAACCAGAACAGCCGTGGGGAAGTCCGCTGTCGTGACGGATTCCCTCGGGCCGTTGACGCTCACTCGTGTCTCATTCCGGCAGGATCGATGGCGCTCCTGATCTCATTGAACACCCCGCGCGCGGTGTTCGCGCGCCGGTGGCGGACCGCGCACGGGCGCGACCGCCGACGACGCCCGAGAGGCGGTCGCCGACGGCCGCGCGTCACCTACCGGTGGCGCCGGCTATCGCAGCGGCGGGTGGGCGTTGCGCATCAGTTCCTGGAACTGGGCGGAGAACCAGCGGCCGGAAAGCGGCGCGCCCGGCAGGGCTCCCGACGGGTTGAACCCGTTGCGCGGATTGCCCTCATACGACGGGTCGCACATCCGGTCGAATCCCTTGCCCTCGTCGTTGGGGATCTGGCTGCTCGAACCGTCGGACTCGCCGGGCGGCTTCATCCATACGTACGCGTCGATCCCCGCAGCCGGGTGCGCCGTCGGACGCTCGCCGATCCCCGCCCCGGACTGGTTGCACCAGTTTCCGATGTGGACGCGCCGGTCGAAGCGGCCTCCGTCGACGTACGTGTCCACGCCGGCCCGGGAGCCGGGGCCGGTGGGCCTGGCGGCGCCGCCCCAGCCGTTGCGTGAGGTGTCGATGAGCATGCCGATCGCCGGGTCGAAGCCAACGGAGACGAGTTTGGCGCGGAATGCCTGGGCGAAGGAGAGCTCGTCCACGTACCGGTTCCAGTCCACCCACTTCGACTCGCGGACGGACTTGCCGGCGACTGTGTCGCCGACGGCGAAGTGCTCCTCCTTCAGGGCGCTGTAGTTGGCGGTGTTGGTGATGAATCCGTGCACGGAGGCGACGGTGCTGCCCTCGGCCGTGGCGGCCTGTTTGAACAGGTCGGCGGACGGGCCGAAGTTGTCGTCCCAGCCGATCCACCCGTGGTGCCCCGCGTCGACGTAGTTGTAGACGTTGGGGACGGATCCGAGCTTCCTGAGGGCGTAGCCGACGCCCTTCACGTAGTTGCCGTTGGCCTTCATGGTGTCGCACTGCGGGGTGGCGGTGGGCCGGCCGCCGGTGTTGGTGACCAGATTGGGCAGGGAGTCGATCTCGACCGTTGTGACGATCCGCAGAGCCGCGTACTTGGGGTCGCCCAGGATCGCGGCGATCGGGTCGATGTAGCGCGCCTTGTACGCGTCGATCTCGTGGGCCTTCAGCTCACCGTTGGAGGCGAGGGCCGCGCAGTCGCGTCCGGGGAGGTTGTAGACGACGAGCTGGACGACCAGCTCGCCCGTCCCCTTCTGCCGCAGGGCCTCGTCGAGGTGCGCGCGCAGCCCCATGCTGCTCGGGGTGCCGGCGATGGCGGCGATCCGGTCCAGCCACACGCCGGTCGGCTGACCGGAGATCCGGCTGCCGCCGGGCTCGGCCGCGGCCCTCGCCGACCACTCGGGATTCACGTAGACCGACGCACCCCGGTACGGGTTGTCGACGCGGGTCCCGGGCGGGTCGGTGGGCCCGGGCGGGTCGGTCGGGCCGGGCGGGTCCGTGGGGCCGGGGCCGGTGCCGCAGGTGACGCCGTTCAGCTTGAAGGCGGCCGGGAGGGCGTTGGCCCCGCTGTACGAGGCGTTGAATCCGAACGAGGCGGAGGCGCCGGTGCCGAGCGCCCCGTTGTAGGCGGCGTTCCTGGCGGTGACGTCGGCGCCACTCTGCGTAAGCCCGGCGTTCCATCCCTGGGTGACCTGCTGGTTTCCGGCGAAGGCCCACTCCAGCTGCCAGCTCTGGACGGCCGCGCCGGTGTTCGTGACGGTGACCGCGGCGGTGAAGCCGGAATCCCAATGGTTCTGGACGGTGTAGTCGACCTTGCAGCCGGCGGCGGCCGTTCCCGGGCCGCCGGCGGACACGGCCGTCGCGGTACCCGTGGCCGCGGCGACGAGGGCCACGGCCGCGAGTAAGGCGGTACGGCGGCGGAACGAAGTCGTGGAGGTCATGGTGTGTCCTTTCCTTCGCGTGTGGGGAGGGCGCGCAGACGGTCGCGCAGCCCGATGCCGAAGGCCGTGGGTGTGCCCTCGTAGGAGCTGATCAGTGCGGGACCGGAGGAGCAGTCCCAGGTGTTCCAGGTCCAGCCGAGATAGGACAGCCCCCGGCCGTCGAACCACCGCATCACCCGGTCGACAAAGGCGTGCGAGCAGGTGTTCTCACCGATCTCGCCCGCCACGACCGGCAACTCGGCCGCGAGCGGGCCGAGTACGGAGTCCCAGCAGGCCTCGTCGGCACAGGCGTTGAAGTTGTAGACGTGCCAGGCGGCGGCGAGGTTGGCGGCCGGGTCGTGCGGCCGGTGCGCCCACCACTGGCTGAGGTCGTTGGCGTACGCGATGCCGGCCGCCAGGATCAGGTTCTGCGCGCCGGTGGCCCGTACCGCGTCGACGAGGTCCTGCATGCCCGCCACCTCGTAGCCGATGCCGGGACAGGTGCCGCCGTCCCGCCAGCAGGCCCAGGCCTGGTCAGGGGTGGAGGCGGCGCGGTCGGGATAGGGCTCGTTGAACAGGTCGAGGACGACGGCGGGATCGCTCTTGAAGGTGTTCGCGACAGAGGTCCAGAAGGCCGGGGCGTAGCGGGCGTCCGGCATGGGTTTCTGGCAGCTGGCGTGGATGTCCGCGCAGCCCGCGGAATTGCCGGTGTACCGGCCCCAGGACCAGTGCAGTTCGACGACCGGGGTCATGCCGTGGTCCTCGATGCGCCGCACCAGGGCGGTCACCGCTTCGCGGTAGCGGGCCCCGGCGTACTCGGGCTTGATGTTGTCCAGGCCGAGCCAGCACTCCTCGTTGAGGGGGACGCGGACCGCGTTGGCGTTCCAGTCGGTGATGGCGGTGACGGCGTGGTCGTCCACGGGGCCGTCGAAGATCCCGTGACCCTGGACGCACATGAACTCGCTGCCCGAGCGGTTGACTCCGGTCAGGCGGCGGGTGGCGCCGGAGGCGTCGACCAGCTTGTTGCCCCTCACGCGCAGGACGGGCGGATCCTCCACCGGTGTGGGTGTGGGTGTGGGTGTGGGTGTGGGTGTCGGCGTGGGCGGCTCGGTCGGGCCGCCGGGCGCGGTGGCGCAGGTGTTTCCGTTGAGCGAGAAGACCGTGGGGGCCGGGTTGGTTCCCGACCAGGAGGCCAGGAAGCCGAGGGTGACGCTCGATCCGGAGCCGAGTCCGCCGTTCCACGTCTGGTTGGCCGCCGTCGCGGTACGCGAGGTCTGGGACCACTTCGCGTTCCAGCCCTGGCTGACTCTCTGAACGCCCGGAAAGTCGAAAGTGAGCGTCCAACCGGACAGCGGAGCACCCTTGTTGGTGAGGGTGACCGCTCCCTGGAAGCCCTGGTCCCAGGTGTGGGTGACGGCGTACTGGACGGCGCAGACCGGCGCGGCCGCGGCCGCCGGGAGATGGGGGAGGGGCGAGGCGCTCACCGTGGCGAGGGCCGCGCCCAGGAGTAATGCGGGCATGTGCGGGGGGTGTCGCATGAGCGACTCCTTGCAGCTCAGACGCCTGCGTGACGCAGCGTCAACTGTCGGAATCGCTCCCACTGGTAAGGCTGGACCATAGCGCGCGGCCCGGCCGGCGAACAGAGCCGTGCGCGGCTTCGTCACGGCGCGCCCTGATTTTCTTGCGACGGCTCGCGCATCTTGACCCCTCGCTCGGCCGGAGAGCATGGTGGGAGCGCTCCCACTGGTGCGTCACCCCGCTTTTCCGTCCCAAGACCCCCTCTCCGTTGCTCCGAGGAGGTGTGAGCTCCCGTGCCCTGACACGAGGAGGCGTGCCGGTTCGCCCCGGCCGGTGGGCCAGGCGAACCGGCATCGCGCGGCGACCCTCAGGAGCCGGCCTTGCGCTTGTTCCACACGTCGAAACCGACCGCCGCCAACAGCACGAGACCCTTGATGACCTGCTGGTAGTCGGTGCCGATACCGACCAGTGACATGCCGTTGTTCAGCACGCCCAGCACGAGACCGCCGATGATCGCGCCGAGCACGGTGCCGACACCGCCTGACGCCGAGGCGCCGCCGATGAAGGCCGCCGCGATCGCCTCCAGTTCGAAGTTGATGCCCGCCTGGGGCGTACCGGCGTTGAGGCGGGCAGCGAAGACCAGCCCGGCCAGCGCGGCCAGGACGCCCATGTTGACGAAGGCGAGGAAGACGATCCGTTTGCTCTTGACGCCGGACAGCCTGGCCGCGGGCTCGTTGCCGCCGATGGCGTAGGTGTGCCGGCCCAGGACCGAGTTGCGCATGACGTAGCCGAAGGCGACCAGGAGCACGCCGAGGATGAGCAGCACGATCGGGAAGCCGTGGTAGCTGGCGAGCAGCAGGGTGAAGACCGTCACCGCGGTGGCGATCGCCGCCAGCTTGACGAGGAAGAGGCCCATCGGCAGCAGCCGCAGCCCGTAGGAGGCCGCCTGGCGGCGGCCCCGGACCTCCTGTACGACGGCCAGCGCAAGCACGCCGAAGCCGAGCAACAGCGTGAGGTTGTGGTAATTGGTGTGCGGGCCTGCCTCCGGCAGGAAGCCGCTGCTGATCTGACGGAAGCCCTGCGGGAAGGGGGCCACCGACTGGCCCTGGAGCAGGATCTGCGTCCCGCCCCGGAAGAGCAGCATCCCGGCGAGCGTCACGATGAACGAGGGGATGCCCACGTAGGCGATCCAGAAGCCCTGCCAGGCGCCGGCCGCGGCGCCTATCAGGAGCGCGGCGGCGGCTGCCACGGGCCAGGGAATGTCGTGGTGCACCATCATCACCGCGGCCGCGGCGCCCACGAAGGCCGCCAGGGATCCCACCGACAGGTCGATGTGGCCGGCGATGATGACGATCATCATTCCGATGGCCAGGATGAGGATGTAGCCGTTCTGCTGGATCAGGTTGGTGACGTTGAGCGGTTTGAGCAGTGTTCCGTCGGTCCAGATCTGGAACAGCACGATGATCAGCGCCAGGGCGACCAGCATGCCGTACTGCCTGATGTTGCCGCGCAGGAGGCGCACGAGGAGGGCGCGCGGACCTTCCGGCGCACCGGGGCGCTTGTCCCCGCCGGGGGCGTCGCCCCCGGTGTCGACGGCGGGGCTCTGGATCTGGGTCATGCGTCACACCTGCTCGTTCTGGTTTGCGGCGCCCACGGTCATGAGGCGCATGAGGGATTCCTGGGTCGCGTCCGCTCGGGTCGTCTCACCGGTGATGCGTCCCTCGGCCATGGTGTAGATGCGGTCGCACAGGCCGAGCAGCTCCGGCAGTTCGGAGGAGATCACCAGGACTGCCTTGCCCTGGGCCGCGAGGTCGGCGATCACCGCGTAGATCTCGGCCTTCGCACCGATGTCGATTCCCCGGGTGGGCTCGTCGAGGATGAGCACTTCGGGATCGGAGAAGATCCACTTGCTGAGGACGACCTTCTGCTGGTTGCCGCCGCTGAGCTTGCCGGTCTCCGCGAACACCGAGGGCGCCTTGATGTTCATCATGCCGCGGTACCTCTCGGCGACGCGGGTCTCCTCGTGCTCGTTCACCCAGCCCCGGCGGGAGACCTTGCCGAGCGCGCTCAGTGAGATGTTGCGGCGGATGTCCTCGCCAAGGTGGAGGCCGAGGCGCTTGCGGTCCTCGGTGACGTAGGCGAGGCCGTGGGCCATCGCCTCGGGGACCGTGCGCGTACGGATCTCCTTGCCGTCGAGCAGGACCCGGCCGCTGGTGTGGCGCCCGTAGGAGCGGCCGAAGACGCTCATCGCGAGCTCGGTCCGGCCTGCGCCCATCAGGCCCGCCATGCCGACGATCTCGCCGCGCCGGACCGTGATCGACGCTTCGTCGACCACCTTGCGGTGCACGTCGATCGGGTGCAGGACGGTCCAGCCCTCGATGGCCAGCGTGACCTCGCCGATCTCCGGGGTGCGTTCGGGGTAGCGGTGCTCAAGATCGCGGCCGACCATCCCGCGGATGATGCGTTCCTCGGAGATCCCCTCGGTGGCGACCGAGATGGTCTCGATGGTCCGGCCGTCGCGCAGGATGGTGACGGCGTCGGCGACGCGGGCGATCTCGTTCAATTTGTGCGAGATGACGATGCAGGCGATGCCCTGGGCCTTGAGTTCGAGGATGAGGTCGAGCAGTTTGCGGCTGTCCTCGTCGTTGAGCGAGGCCGTCGGCTCGTCCAGGATCAGCAGCTTGACCTCCTTGGCGAGAGCCTTGGCGATCTCGACGAGTTGCTGTTTGCCCACGCCGATGTCCGCGACGCGGGTCTGCGGATTGTCCGGCAGGCCGACGCGTTCGAGCAGAGCCTGGGCGTGAGTGAGCGTCCGATGCCGGCTGATGAACCCGCGCGTGGCGTGCTCGTTGCCGAGGAAGATGTTCTCGGCGATGGACAAGTAGGGCACCAGGGCGAGTTCCTGATGGATGATCACGATGCCGAGGCGCTCGCTGGCCCGGATGTCGGCGAAGGCGCACGATTCGCTCTGGAACCGGATCTCGCCTTCGTAGGAACCGTGCGGGTGCACGCCGCTGAGCACCTTCATCAGGGTGGACTTTCCCGCCCCGTTCTCGCCGCAGATGGCGTGGACCTCGCCGGCTGCGACGGTCAGGTTGACTTCGGACAGTGCCTTGACGCCGGGGAAGGACTTGCTGATCGAACGCATCTCGAGGACGGGTCCGGCCATGGTGGTGGGTCCGTTCGACTGGGATGATGCGGCGGACCGGTCGGGGTGGCGCCGCATCACCGGTTCTTGGGCCCCGGTGGGTGGGGCCGGGGGCGGCTACTTCAGCTGGTCGGCGGAGTACTGCCCTGAGTCGACGAGCAGCTTCTGGTAGTTCTCCTTGTCGACGCTGACCGGCTGCAACAGGTAGGAGGGCACGACCTTCACGCCGTTGTCGTACTGCTTGGTGTCGTTGACCTCGGGTTGGTGGCCGGTGAGCAGTGCGTCGCCCATCTGCACGGCCGCCTTGGCGAGTTCGCGCGTGTCCTTGTACACGGTCTGGGTCTGTTCGCCGGCGATGATGGACTTCACGGAGGCGAGCTCGGCGTCCTGGCCGGTGACGATGGGCAGCGGCTTGCCCGCGCCGCCGTAGCCGACCCCCTTGAGGGACGACACGACGCCGATCGAGATGCCGTCGTAGGGCGAGAGCACCGCGTCGACGGTGGCCGACGTGTAGGCCTTGCTGAGCAGGTTGTCCATCCGGGACTGCGCAACGCCGCCGTCCCAGCGCAGGGTGGCCGCCTGGGCGAATTCGGTCTGGCCGCTCTTGACCACGAGCCGCTTGGCGTCGATGTGGGGCTTCAGGACGCTCATCGCGCCCTGGTAGAAGAACCCGGCGTTGTTGTCGTCCGGTGATCCGGCGAACAGCTCGATGTTGAAGGGGCCCTTGCCGCTCTGGAGACCGAGCCGGTCGGCGATGTACGTGGCCTGCAGGACGCCGACCTTGTGGTTGTCGAAGGTGGCGTAGTAGTCGACGTCCCCGGTGCCGCGGATCAGGCGGTCGTAGGAGATGACCCGGATCTTCGCGGCGGCGGCCTTCTGGAGCACGTCGCTGAGCGAGGAGCCGTCGATCGGAGCGATCACCAGCAGCTTGGCGCCCTTGGTGATCATGTTCTCGACCTGGGCGACCTGGTTCTCGACGACGTTGTCGCCGAACTGGAGATCCGTCTTGTAGCCCTTGGCCTGGAACTGCTTGACCATGTTCGCGCCGTCATTGATCCAGCGCTCGGAGGACTTGGTCGGCATGGCGATCCCGACCAGGCCCCCCCTGGAGTCGCCCGCGTCCGCCTCGCCTCCGACGCCGTTGGCGCTCTGGCCGCAGGCCGCCAATGTCAGGCCGAGCGCCACCACGACGAGGCCTGTCGGGATTCTTCGCACGTTTCCTCCAGTGATGAGCCGTGACTCGGCGTGACGAGGGGGCCCGGCCCGGCGAGGCCCGTTCGGTTCCCCGGTCGGCGGCGGGGGCTGGCTCCGGCCGCTGGGGTGCACTGCCCGGCCCCACTGCTCTGGCCTGGCGTTACAAGAGTGTTAACGCTAACAACTACTCCGTCAAGGCCCCTGGGATCACCTTTGCGTACCCTCCACGAGCCCTTGCTCCGGTTGCCGCCGGCTGCCGCCTTCCTTGCTTTCCCCGGCGGCCGGAAGCGGCCCGCCGGCGGTTCCGTGGCGTACGGGCCCGGTTGCGGTGATCGTGCGGACCGCGTCCGGTGCCTTCCGCAGCCCCTCCTGCGACAGGGCACCGCCCCGGCGGACTGCCGGCCCGGGGGGTGAGGTGGCCGCGGGATGGTGCGGGCCACGAGGCGCAGTCGAGCGCGGGCCGTAGAGCGGCGCTGCAGTCGTCGACGAGGCGGGTGTTGCGGGTGGCATACCCCAGTCGGTGCGTGGTCCGGGGTTCCGGCCCCTCGTGAGAGGACGTTCAGGTCGTTGGTCGGCCGGCTGGTGGCGTAGGGGTGGAGAGCCTCCACCGCGACGGTGGTGCCGTCGGTGGGGACGGCTCGGCGGACCCGGGCCATGGACGCGGCCGTGACGTGCTCGCTGTCGAAGGGGGCGACGACCTCCGGCGATGCAGCCCAGCGGCGACCTTGGCGAACTGTCCGGGGGCGAGACCGCTGAACGGACCTGTCCAGGACAGCTCTTACGCCGTGATCACAGCAGCGTCACCGCAGGCGAGGGCCGCCGAGACCCGTACGGACACCTCCATGTGGAAGCCCGTCCTGGCTCGGGTCGGTGTGATTTCCCGCCGCAGCTGGAGGGAGCCAAGCCCTGGCAGTGGGGGCGCGGCGCACGGGGATGGCTTCCCTGTGATGAGGCAGTCACGATGGACCACCATGCTCACTTCACGCCGCCAGGCTTGCGGCAAGGGTCGCCGAGCCGTCGACGGCGGCCGGGGGAGCGAGGCCTCTGGACCGAACTCCCCAGCTTCTCCCCAGCGCTGATCGCCGGTCCGTCCGGGCTGGTCAGAGATTCGGAAAAACCTCGGATCGTGAACTGCGTCCGCCCGCTAGCCTGGGAAAATGCTCACAGAAGTGATCGCGACCCGCTATGTGACGCCCCTGCGTGAGGGCGGCTCGCTCCCGGGAATCGTCGAGGCCGACGACCTCGGGACCTACGTCATGAAGTTCACCGGCGCCGGCCAAGGGCGCAAGACGCTGGTCGCCGAGGTGATCTGCGGGCGCCTCGCCCAGCGGCTGGGCCTGCGCGTCCCGCGCCTGGTGCAGATGCAGTTGGACCCGGTCATCGGGCTCGGCGAGCCGGACCAGGAGGTCCAGGAGCTGCTCAAGGCCAGTGGTGGGCTGAACCTCGGCATGGACTACCTGCCCGGCTCGATCGGCTTCGACCCGCTCGCCTACCGGGCGGACCCCGTCGAGGCGGGCCGCGTCGTCTGGTTCGACGCCCTGATCAACAACGTGGACCGGTCCTGGCGCAATCCCAACCTGCTGGTCTGGCACGGGGACCTGTGGCTCATCGACCACGGCGCCACCATGATCTGGCAGCACAACTGGCCGACCGCCCTGGCGGCGGCGGCCAAGCCCTACAACGCCTCCGACCACGTCCTGGCCTCCGTGGGCCCCGACATCGCCGCGGCCGCCGCCGAACTCGCCCCGCGGGTGACCGAGGAACTGCTCACCGAGGTCGCCGCCGACGTCCCCGACGAGTGGCTCCTCGACGAGCCGGGCTTCGACTCCGCCGAAGCGGTCCGACGGGCCTACGTGGAGGCGCTGCTGCCGCGCGCGGCCACGATCCACGAGAGGATTTCGCTGGAGGCGCAGGTGAAGGCGCCGACGGGTCCGCCCGGCTGGCTCACCGACCACCTCCCCGAATGGCCCCACAGGATCAACAGGAAGACGAGCGACGACGAGTGACCGAGCGGGACGTGTTCGAGTACGCACTGGTGCGCGTGGTGCCCAGGATGGAGCGCGGCGAGTGTTTCAACGCCGGCGTCATCGTCTACTGCCGGGCGCGTTCCTACGTCGCCGCGCGCATCCACCTCGACGAGGCGAAGCTCCTCGTCCTGGACCCGGAGGCCGACGTGGCCGGCGTCCGGGCCGCCCTGTACGGGGTCGAGGGGATCTGCGCGGGCGGGGAACGGGCCGGGCAGGCGGCGGACGGCGACGCGGGCCGGCGGTTCCGCTGGCTGATCGCCCCGCGCAGCACGGTCGTCCAGCCGGGGCCGGTGCACACCGGCCTGACCGCCGACCCGGAGGCAGAGGTGGAGCGTCTGTTGGACCTGCTGGTCCGCTGACCGACCCGCCCGCCACGAGGGCACCCGTTGACACCGGGTGCCAGGGCTCCTAGCGTCTCCTCAGCTGAAGCTACTAAGCGGTTGCTCACCTCCGGGCGGCCGTTTCTCGACGGCGAGGAGATCCAGCATGTCCACCACCGAGCAGCGCGTGGCGATCGTGACCGGGGCGGCCCGGGGCATCGGCGCGGCCACCGCCGTGCGCCTGTCCTCCGAGGGTCGCGCGGTCGCCGTACTCGACCTGGACGAGGCGGCCTGCAAGGACACCGTGGAGGCGATCACGGCGGCCGGCGGCACGGCCGTCGCGATCGGCTGCGACGTGTCCGACAGCGCCCAGGTGGAGGCGGCCGTCAAACGCGTGGCGAGCACGCTCGGCGCGCCGACCGTCCTGGTCAACAACGCGGGCGTGCTCCGCGACAACCTCCTCTTCAAGATGAGCGACACCGACTGGGACACCGTCATGAACGTGCACCTGCGCGGTGCGTTCCTGATGGCGCGGGCCTGTCAGAAGTACATGGTGGAGGCCAAGTTCGGCCGCATCGTGAACCTCTCCAGCAGTTCCGCCCTCGGCAACCGGGGCCAGGCCAACTACGCCGCCGCCAAGGCGGGCCTCCAGGGCTTCACCAAGACCCTGGCCTTCGAGCTCGGCAAGTTCGGCGTGACCGCCAACGCCGTCGCCCCCGGCTTCGTCGTGACCGAGATGACGGCCCAGACGGCCGCCCGGATCGGCATGGGCTTCGAGGAGTTCCAGACCGCCGCCGCCTCCCAGATCCCGGTGCAGCGCGTCGGCCGCCCGGACGACATCGCCAACGCCATCGCCTTCTTCACCGGCGAGGCCGCCGGCTTCGTCTCCGGCCAGGTCCTGTACGTGGCCGGCGGCCCGCTCAACTGACCGGATCACGAGAGACAGGGCGTACGTCATGACCTACAACGGCATCGACAGCGGCAAGGCCGCGCTCGTCACCGGCGCGAGCCGGGGCATCGGCTACGGGATCGCCGAGGCGCTGGTCGCCCGCGGCGACCGGGTCTGCATCACGGGACGCAACGAGGACGCGCTCAAGGAGGCCGTCGAGCGCCTCGGCGCGGACCGGGTGATCGGCGTGGCGGGCAAGGCGCACGACGAGGCCCACCAGGCCGTCGCCGTGGAGCGCGCCATGGAGGCCTTCGGCCGCGTCGACTTCCTGATCAACAACGCCGGCACCAACCCGGTCTTCGGGCCGATCGCCGACCTGGACCTCGGGGTCGCGCGCAAGGTGTTCGAAACCAACGTGATCTCCGCCCTGGGCTTCGCCCAGCGCACCTGGCACGCCTGGCAGAAGGACAACGGCGGCGCGATCGTGAACATCGCCTCCATCGCGGGCCTCTCCCCCTCGCCGTTCATCGGGGCCTACGGGATGAGCAAGGCCGCCATGGTCAACCTCACCCTCCAGCTCGCGCACGAGATGGCCCCGCAGGTCAGGGTCAACGCGATCGCCCCCGCCGTGGTGAAGACGAAGTTCGCGCAGGCGCTCTACGAGGGCCGCGAACAGGAGGCGGCGGCCGCCTATCCGCTCGGCCGGCTCGGGGTGCCGGAGGACATCGGAGGAGCCGCCGCATTCCTGACATCTGCACAAGCGGAATGGATCACAGGACAAACTCTGGTCGTTGACGGAGGAATCTTCCTCAATGCCGGAGTCGCCTGACCGGTATCCGGACGCATTTGCCTCCTTGGGGGAGGCAAATGCGTACCGAATGTGCATGTAATCGGTCAAGTGCCTCACGAAACCTACCCCTTGGATTTGTGATGCACTGCGGTAGGGTCTGCCGCATCCCTGGCTGATCGAGGAGCGTGCACGTGTTCAACCGGACCAGATGCCTGCGGATCACTGCGGCCCTTGCGTCCATATCCCTGCTCGCCGGCTGCGGTCTGTTCTCGGACGAGGGTGGTGACGGCGCGAAGCGGATAGTCGTCGGCACCACGAGTGCGCCGAGCCACCTCGACCCGGCCGCTGCCTGGGACGGTTCCTGGGAGCTGTACCGGAACATCTACCAGACCCTTTTGGCGTTCCCCACGGGCAGCACCAGGCCCCAGCCGGACGCCGCCCAGAACTGCGAGTTCACCGACTCGGCGAACCAGTCCTACCGCTGCACCCTGCGCAAGGGCCTGAAGTTCTCCAACGGCGAGACGCTCGACGCCAAGGCCGTCAAGCACTCCCTCGACCGGATCAAGAAGATCAACCACAAGTTCGGTCCGAGCGGGCTGTTCAACAGCCTGGACAAGATCGAGACCCCGGACGCCCTCACCGTCGTCTTCCACCTGAACGCCTCCGACGCGACGTTCCCGTACGTCCTCGGCTCGCCGGCCGCCTCGCTCGTCGCTCCGGGGGAGTACCCCGCCGACAAGGTGCGCGACGACGGCAAGGTCACCGGCTCCGGCCCGTACGTCCTCAACTCGTACAAGGAGGTCGGCGAGGCGGTCCTCGGCCGCAACGAGACCTACACGGGCTTCGCCGACCGCCGGAACGACGGCGTGACGATCCGCTACTTCTCCGACTCCAAGAAGATGGTCGCCGCCCTCAAGGGCAAGGAGATCGACGCGACCTACCGAGGCCTGTCCGCCGCGGAGATCAAGGACCTGCAGACCCCCGAGTCCCACAACATGGGCGTCCAGGTCGTCGAGAACGTCGGCGCCGAGATCCGCTACCTGGTCTTCAACCCCCAGGACCCGCAGGTCAACAAGCTGCCGGTGCGCCAGGCCATCGCCCAGATCCTCGACCGCGGCGCGATCGTCTCCAAGGTCTACCAGGGCACGGCCGAACCGCTGTACTCGATGGTCCCCAAGGGCGTCGTCGGCCACAAGACGCCGTTCTACGACCTGTACGGCCAGCCGGACGTCGCCAAGGCCAAGAAGATCCTCAAGGACGGCGGCATCACCCAGCCGGTCGACCTGACGTTCTGGTACACCACGGACCGCTACGGCGCCTCGACCGCGGACGAGTTCACCGAGATCAAGCGCCAGCTGGACGAGACCAACCTCTTCCGGGTCACCCTGCGCGGCAAGCCCTGGAAGGAGTTCCAGGAGGGCTACAAGAACCGCGAGTACCCGGTCTTCGGCCGAGGCTGGTTCCCCGACTTCCCGGACCCGGACAACTTCATCGCGCCGTTCGTCGGCAAGGAGAACGCGGTCGGCACCCCGTACGAGCCGGCCGACGTGATCAACGAGGTCCTGCCCAAGTCACGCCGCGAGGGCGACCGCTCGGCCGGCGTCAAGGAGTTCGAGCGGGCGCAGCAGATCTTCGCCCAGGACGTCCGCCTGCTGCCGCTGTGGCAGGGCAAGCTGTACGTCGGAGCCCGCGAGGACATCGCCGGCGCCGAGCGGGCCCTCGACCCGCAGACCGCCATGCAGATGTGGGAGCTGTACCGCAAGACCAGCTGGTAGCGCGGAGCGAAGGGCATCCGGGCCGCGTCGATGTCAGTGGCCCCCGGTAGGTTCTTGAGCAGTTGCACGAACTTGTACCGGAGGTTGTCGACGTGACCCAGATGCTGCCCGAGTCCTGGCTCCCCGCTCTCGGCGGGGAACTGGACCAGCCCTACTTCAAGGAACTCACCGAGTTCGTCGAGAAGGAAAGGGCGAACGGGCCGGTCTACCCGCCCCGCGAGCAGGTCTTCGCGGCCCTGGAGGCCACGCCGTTCGACAAGGTGAAGGTCCTGGTCCTCGGCCAGGACCCCTACCACGGCGCCGGCCAGGGTCACGGCCTGTGCTTCTCCGTGCAGCCCGGCGTGCGGACCCCGCCCTCGCTGCGCAACATCTACAAGGAGATGAAGGAGGAGCTCGGCCTCCCCGTCCCCGACAACGGGTACCTGATGCCGTGGGCCGAACAGGGCGTCCTGCTCCTCAACGCCGTGCTCACCGTCCGCGAGGCCGAGCCCAACTCGCACAAGGGCAAGGGCTGGGAGAAGTTCACCGACGCCGTGATCCGCGCGGTGTCCGAGCGCCCCGACCCGGTCGTCTTCGTCCTCTGGGGCGCCTACGCCCAGAAGAAGATCCCGCTCATCGACGCGGAGCGGCACGTCATCGTCAAGGGCGCCCACCCCTCGCCGCTGTCGGCCAAGAAGTTCTTCGGCTCCCGGCCCTTCACCCAGATCAACGAGGCCGTCGCCGCCCAGGGGCATGAGCCGATCGACTGGAGCATTCCCGACCTGGGCTGACGCCACCCCGCGCCTCGAAGCCACGGGCGCCGCCTCCGGTTAGCTTCGTGGGACCAGACCGAACCAGGTCTGCCGAGCAAGCCGGAGGCCGCGTTGACGGAGCAGCAGGAGGCGTCGGAGGACGCCGTCATGACCAGGATCGGCCAGGCGGTCATCCTGCTGCACGCCGGCGACCGCGAGGAGGCCCGCAACCGGCTCGGCGCGATCTGGTCCGAGATCGGCGAGGACGGCGACTCCCTCCACCGGTGCACCCTGGCGCACTACATGGCCGACGCGCAGGACGACCCCGCCGACGAACTGGCCTGGGACCTGCGTGCCCTGACCGCCGCCGACGGACTCACCGCGGCCGGACCGGCCACGGACGGACCGCCCGCCGACGGACCGGCCACCGGGGGCCCCGGAGCCGACGGGGTCGTCGACCGGCCCGGCGGCGCGGTTCCCGCCCGGCGGGCGGGGGACGGTCCGGGGCGCCCGGGACCGCAGCGGGCGGTCCGCGTCTTCTACCCCTCGCTGCACCTGAGCCTGGCGGCGGACTACGTCAAGCTCCGCCGCCCCGAGGCGGCCCGGGTGCACCTCGCACGGGCCCGCGCGGCCACCGGGGCCCTGTCCGACGACGGGTACGGCAACGGGGTACGGGCCGCCATCGCCCGGCTGGAGCGCCGGCTGGCCGGCGAGCCGGGCACCCCTCAGCGGCCGTTCCCCGAGCAGTCCCCCTAGTGCTGTGACCGGAAAGGTCCACCGGGTCGCGGCGCCCGGCACCTCGCCGCGTTGTCGGACCACGGAAGTACGTCCAGTACGAGCCGCGGCCCTCCGCCGTGCGATGCACCGCACCGAACACCGCGACCCGGCAAACCTTTCCGGCCACAGCACCAGCGCCGCCCGCCGGGGCCCCGTACGAGCCCGGTCGCCGGGTTCAGCCGCCCTCGACGCCCGAGCAGATGCGGGCCTCGGGGCTGTCCGGGTGCCAGCGGCCGTGCCGGCGGCCCAGCGCGCACACGTCGGCCGGCCGGACCGGCAGCTCCCGCACCAGGTCGCGCGGAACCCGGGCGTCCGGCCGTACGGGGTGCGGGCGGCCCTCCGGCCGCTCCTCGGCGTGCCGTACGGGCTCCGGCGGCTCCGGAATGTCGGGGACCGGCGGCGCCGCGTGCGGGTGCTGCCGGGCCGGGGCCGCCGCGGACCCGCTGTGCGTCGTCGTCGCCCGCCGCGGGGCGGCCGGAGCCGACGGGTTCGAGGCGCTCGGCCCCGGCACGGCGCGCAGCGCCTCCAGGGCGGGCGCCTGGACGACCACGGGCAGGGCCTCCGGTCCGCCGCGCGGCCCGTGCCGCGGCGCCGGGCCGGTCGGGGGCGTCGAGCTGGGGTCCGTCGGCCCCGGGGCCACATTCACACAACCGGAGACGGCCGAGACGGCGCAGGCCACTCCCAGCAGCAGCTTCGTGGAGGTTCGGGTTGGATGCACCCGCGCAACTCTGCTGTGCGAGGACCCCGTTGCGAAAACCCAGGACGGATAATGCGCCCGCACGGGTGACGGCCGGCCGGACCGACCCGCACCTCGCGCGGCGGCGGACCGGGCGGGCCCGCACCCGCCCGGTCCGCCGCAGGCGATTAAGCTCGGGCTTCCCACACGGCGAACACCTGGAGGCTGCCGGTGAAGCTCGGCGTCATCGGACTCGGAGACATCGCCCAGAAGGCGTACCTGCCGGTCCTCACCACCCGCCCCGGGGTCGAGCTGCACCTGCAGACCCGCACCCCCGCGACGCTGGAGCGGATCGGCGAACTCCACCACGTCCCCGTCGCGCGGCGGCACACCACGCTGGACTCCCTGCTAGCGCAGGGCCTCGACGCCGCCTTCGTGCACGCCCCGACGGCCGCCCACCCGGAGATCGTCGAACGGCTGCTGGAGGCGGGCGTCCCGACGTACGTCGACAAGCCGCTGTCCTACGAGTACGACGCGTCACGCCGCCTGGTGGAGCGGGCCGAGGAACGCGGGGTGAGCCTCTTCGTCGGCTTCAACCGCCGTTACGCGCCCGGCTACGCGCAGTGCGCCGACCACCCGCGCGAGCTGATCGTCCTGCAGAAGAACCGGGTCGGGCTCCCCGAGGACCCGCGCACGCTGGTGCTCGACGACTTCATCCACGTCGTCGACACGCTGCGCTTCCTGCTGCCCGGCACGGCCGACCACATCGACGTCCGGGCCGTGGTGCGCGACGGGCTGATGCACCAGGTCGTCCTCCAGATGTCGGGCGGGGGCTTCACCGCCCTCGGCATCATGAACCGGCTCTCCGGCTCCACCGAGGAGGTCCTGGAGGTGTCCGGCCAGGACTCCAAGCGACAGGTGGTCAACCTCGCCGAGATCATCGACCACAAGGGCCAGCCGACCATCAGGCGGCGCGGCGACTGGGTGCCGGTGGCCCGCCAGCGCGGGATCGAGCAGGTCGTGGACACCTTCCTGGAGGCCGTGGAGGCCGGTAGGACGTTGAGCGCCCGGGACGCCCTGCTCACCCACGAGTTGTGCGAGCGGGTGGTCCTGACGGCTCTGGAGCAGGCCTCCCGGACCTGACCGCCCGGGCCGTCCGCGCCACGCCGTACGCCACCAGTACGGCCAGGGCGGCCCCGGCGGGCCAGTTCCCGAAGCGGGCGTACGGGGTCGTGCCCCCGGCGAGCGGCACCTCGTACACCGCCGCCGCCCCGGCCGCGGACGCGGGCAGGGCCGGGCCGATCCGGCCGCCCGACGGGCCGTGCACCACGCTGACCCCGGTCAGGGTGGCGTGCACCACCGGGCGGCCCGTCTCGGCCGCCCGCAGGGCCGCCAGCGAGGCGTGCTGCTCCGGCGCCCAGCTCTCCTGGAACGTCGACGTCGCGGACTGCGCCACGATCAGCGCCGCCCCCTCCCGGGCCAGGTGGCGGCTCATGTCGGGGAAGGCCGACTCGAAGCACACCAGCGGCCCGAGGCGCAGCCCCCCGGGCAGGTCCATGACCACCGGGGCGGCGCCGCGCATCCGGTCCTCACCCGCCGCCTTGCCGACCGAGGTGGCCCAGCCCAGCACCGTGCGGGCCGGTACGTACTCCCCGAAGGGGACCAGCCGCATCTTGTCGTAGCGCTCGCCGGTCGGCCCCTCGGGCCCGATCAGCAGCGAGCTCTTGTAGATCCCCGGCCGGTCCGACCGGCGGGCGTCCACGTTGACTAGCAGCGGCGCCCCGACCCGCGCGGACAGCTCCGCCAGCCGACGCGACAGGTCGGGCCGGGCCGCCAGATCCGCGCCGACACTGCTCTCCCCCCACACCACCAGGTCCGGGCGGGCGCCCACGAGGCCCCGCGTCAGCCGCTCCTCCACGTCGAACCGCCGCTCCGCGCCGTCCGCCCCGCCCACCGGACCGGGCTGGACGACCGCCACCCGCACCGCGCCCGTCACCGCCGGGCGCGGCAGCCACAGCCACACGGCCCCCGTCAGCACCGCGCAGCCCGCCACCGCGGCGACGGCGGGGGCCCGCGCCCCGGGCACCGCCACGAACAGCACCAGCGCGCAGTTCACCGCCACCACCAGCAGGCTCACCAGCCACACCCCGCCCACCGAGGCCAGCAACAGCGCCGGCGGTACCTGCCACTGGCTGGCCCCCAGCAGCCCCCACGGCCCGCCCAACCCCTGCCAGGACCGGACCAGCTCCGACAGCAGCCAGCCCGCCGGTACGACGACCAGCGCGGCCGCCGCCCGAGCCCGCGCGGGCCTCCCGCCGAGCAGCTCCCGCACCAGCAGGGCCCAGGGGATCCAGAGCACGCCCAGCAGCGCCGCCAACGGGATCAGGAACACGTGCAGGCTCGGCAGCAGCCAGTGGTGCACGGCCACGATGAACCCCGCGCCCCCCAACCAACCCTCCAGGGCGGCCCGCCGCCCCGTGGGAGCCGAACGCAGCAGCAGCATCCAGGGCACCAGGGCGACGTACGCGAACCACCACAGTGCCGGGGCCGGGAACGCGAGGCAGGGCAACGCCCCGGCGGCCGCCGCGGCCGCCGCGCGCCCCCACCGGGTCCGCTTCGTGAGCATCAGGCGCCTCCGGCTTCCAGTGTGGGACGGCATCGGGCGGGGCGCGGCTCAGGCCGACAGGTGGCGCCACTTCTCGTGCACGGTGACCCCGGTCAGCCGCCAGCCCTCCGCGGTACGGGCGAGCGTGAAGGTGTAGCGGCCCGCGGCGACGAAGTTGGGGGCGGTGACGGTGCCGTCGAAGTCCGCGCCGGCCAGCCGCATCGGATTGAGGAAGTCCGCCCGCACCCGCGCCGCGTTGCACGGCGCCCCGCCCTCGTCCTCCAACCGCACCAGCCGGTTCACGATGAGGTGCTGGCGCACCGGGAACAGCTTCATCGTCTCGGCTAGCCAGTCGGCGACCTCCGCCGCCGGGCCCGCCACCCCGCCCGCCGCGCTGTAGTCGGCCCGGCCCCCGGGCGCGAACAGGGCCCGGTAGGCCTCCCAGTCGCCGTCGTCGACGGCCACCGCGTACCCCGACACCACCTCGTCGATGGCCAGCCGGTCCATTACCGTCCCGAGGTCCACACGCTGCGTCATCGGGTCAGTCTGGGGCTGTCGGCCCCCGACGCCAAGGGGCGTGCGCCGACCGGGTCATCCCCGGACGATCAGTGACCGGAAAGGACCTCCCGCCGGCGGACCACGACCAGGAACGCGTCGCTGTCGAGGTCCATCACCACCTCCGCCGCGAGGCCCTCGCGCTTGCGCTGCGCCGCGTACTCCTCGGCCGGCCAACTTCCCCTCGGACTTCCCGCCGGAAAACGCTCCAATACCACGCGTCGCATGGGACACCCCCTTCACCCGCCGGGTCCCTCCCGGCACGGCTCTCTACGGGGACAACGACGCGGAGGGGGGGCCCGGGGGGGGCGCGGGGGGGCGCGGGGGGGGGGAGACA
>NZ_JBEZKS010000030.1:14719-96307 GCF_040651775.1 Streptomyces sp. NPDC048383 | reverse complement strand
CCCCACCTATCCCCACCCCCCGCCCCTTTACCTTTCTGTTTGTTTTGGCTTTCTTTCGCCGGGTGGGGGGGGGGGGGGGGGCCCGCGCCCCCCCCCCCCCGGGCCCCCCCCCCCCCGCCGTGCAAAAAGGGGGTCCGGGACGGATCAGGCCGTCTCGGCGATGTGGGCCCAGCCCTCGATGTCGCGGGGGTCGCGACGGCCCGGGCCGGTGTAGCGGGCCGACGGGCGCACCAGGCGGCCCGTCCGCTTCTGCTCCAGGATGTGCGCCGACCAGCCGGCGGTACGGGCGCAGCTGAACATGGAGGTGAACATGTGCGCCGGGACCTCCGCGAAGTCCAGCATGATCGCGGCCCAGAACTCCACGTTGGTGGCGAGGACCCGGTCGGGGCGGCGGGCGTGCAGCTCCTCCAGGGCGGCCTTCTCCAGCGCGGCCGCCACCTCGTAGCGCGGGGCGTCGAGCTCCTTGGCGGTGCGGCGCAGCACGCGGGCGCGCGGGTCCTCGGCGCGGTAGACCCGGTGCCCGAAGCCCATGAGCCGCTCGCCCTTGTCGAGGGCCTTCTTCACGTACGCGACGGCGTCGCCGGTGCGCTCGATCTCCTCGATCATGCCGAGCACGCGCGACGGGGCGCCGCCGTGCAGCGGGCCCGACATGGCGCCGACCGCCCCGGACAGCGCCGCCGCGACGTCGGCGCCGGTGGAGGCGATGACGCGGGCGGTGAAGGTGGAGGCGTTCATGCCGTGCTCGGCGGCGGACGTCCAGTAGGCGTCGACGGCCTTGACGTGCTTGGGGTCGGGCTCGCCCCGCCAGCGGATCATGAACCGTTCGACGACGGACTCGGCCTTGTCGATCTCGCGCTGCGGCACCATCGGCAGGCCCTGGCCGCGGGCGGACTGGGCGACGTACGACAGCGCCATGACCGCGGCCCGGGCCAGGTCGTCGCGCGCGGTCCGCTCGTCGATGTCCAGCAGCGGTTTCAGGCCCCACACGGGGGCGAGCATGGCGAGCGCCGACTGCACGTCGACGCGGATGTCACCCGAGTGCACGGGGATGGGGAAGGGCTCGGCGGCCGGCAGGCCCGGGTTGAACGCACCGTCGACCAGCAGGCCCCAGACGTTCCCGAAGGAGACGTGTCCGACCAGGTCTTCGATGTCCACCCCCCGGTAGCGGAGCGACCCGCCCTCCTTGTCGGGCTCGGCGATCTCGGTCTCGAACGCGACGACCCCTTCGAGTCCGGGTACGAAATCGGACATCAGGCGGCTCCTCAGATAGTGCGAACACGCGCGGCTCCCGGCGTGATTCGCGGTCCGGCGCGGTCATCCCCGTTGATGCCCGGCACGGCCGAAGGTCATCCGTACGGGGGCCCTCGGACCGGCCCCAAGATTTTGTCCGCTCCGGATGCCCTGCGGAAGCGTGACATACGGCACACCATCGGCCGGCGTCCTGCGGCAGGATGGCCGTGTGAGCGATCAGGACCTTGACCCCGCCGTCATGCGCGAGCAGTACCGTTCCGAGATCGTCCGGGAGGAGAGCCTCGCGGACGGGCCGATGGAGCAGTTCGCCCGCTGGTTCCGGCAGGCGGCCGACGCGCACGTCTTCGAACCCAACGCCATGGTCGTGGCCACCGCGACGCCCGAGGGGCGGCCCAGCACCCGCACGGTGCTGCTGAAGCGGTTCGACGAGCGGGGCTTCGTCTTCTTCACGAACTACGGCTCCCGCAAGGGCGTCGAGCTCGCCGCGAACCCGTACGTCTCGCTGCTCTTCCCCTGGCACCCGATCGCCCGCCAGGTCGTCGTCACCGGCACCGCCTCCCGCATCGGCCGCGACGAGACCGCCGCGTACTTCCGCTCCCGGCCGCACGGCTCCCAGCTGGGGGCGTGGGCGAGCGAGCAGTCGCGGGTGATCGGCTCCCGGGAGGAGCTGGACCGCCGCTACGCGGAGCTGGCCGAGCGCTACCCGGAGGGCGAGCAGGTTCCGGTGCCGCCGGAGTGGGGCGGGGTGCGGGTGGTGCCCGACGCGGTGGAGTTCTGGAACGGCCACGCGAACCGGCTGCACGACCGGCTGCGCTACGCCCTGGACGGCGACAAGTGGCGCGTCGAGCGGCTCTGCCCGTAGGACGGGCGGGCGGTCCGGGCGGGCGGCGCGGGTCGCCCGGGAACGCAGGCGACCCGCGGGCTCTGGTTCCTCTCCTGCAGTGAGAGGAGCCGGCCGGACGTACCGGCGAGCCCGCGGGTCGGGTGACTGCTTGGGATTGGCGCCTGGCGGCCACGCCGGGCACCGCACTGGGTGCGTTGCGACAACGGGCCGTCAGCCCGCAGCCACCTCACGCGTCCGGTTTCCGTACATTGCGGGAACCACCTCCCTTCTCGTGTACTCCAGAGCCTAAATCCGCTGCGCCGGGCGCTCAACTTATTTGTTCGGCACCTTCGGAGCGGCCGCAACTCCCCTGTTCGGCCCCGGAGTTCCTTCCTACACTGGCCGTCCCGCAGCGTGGGGAGGGGTGTCATGGGCGCAGGGCTGCTGCCGCGACTACCGGGTCCGGCCCGCGCGGCTCGCGGGCGTCCGCCTCGCCGTCGGGCTGGGAACGCCCTGCGTGCTGCTGATCGTGGCGACCATGGAGCACGTGGCCCCCGGTGTGAAACTGCTGATCGCGGCCCTGGTCGTCGCCCTGTTCGGATGGCTCGTACGGGCCTTCCGGCGCTGCTCGACCACCATCGACCGGGACGGCATCCGGGTCCGCCGCCTCACCGGAACCCGCCGGCTGGCCTGGGCCGACGTCCAGGACATCCGGGCCGCCCCCAACCCCGGCGCGGCCATGGCGCGCAACCAGCCCCTGGTCCTCGCGTACGCCCACGACCGGGCCGGCCGCCGGGTCCAGCTCGTGTACGTGGACGACGACCACGTCGACGTCACCCGCGAGATCGCCCTGATGCGGGACGCCTGGCGGGAGCTGCGCGGCCCCGCCTGGGCGGCCGACCCCGAGGTCCGGCGCCGGATCGAACGCCGGGCCCGGCGCGAGGACCGCGGCGAGGCGGCGGCGCTGCGCGGCTGGGGGGCCGCCGGCGCGCTCCTCGCGGCCGGGATGGTCTTCCTGGTCCTCGCGGACTGACGGCGGACCGGCGGCGGACCGGCGGCGCACCGGCGGGCACATCCGGGAGCGCGCCGACGGACATTCCGGGAGGAATGCGGGAACCGGGTGTGGCCTGCGTCACGTTCCAGTTGAATGATCCGACGTGCCGCACACACGAACACCTGCAGGGGGTGCCAGGTGAGTGCTTCCGGTCGTGGCGAGTCCGCCGACGATCTGCTCGCAGCGCTGCTGGACGGGATGGACGCCGCCCTGTGCGCGTTCGACTCCGACGGCGTGCTCACCCACTGGAACCGGGAGGCGGAGCGGATCCTCGGCTGGTCCGCCGCCGAGGCCGTGGGCCGCAGGGGCTTCGCGGGCTGGGCCGCGCGCGCCGCCGACGCGGACGACGTCCAGGAACGCCTCATGTCCGCCCAGCACCTACCCGGACGCCAGGTCCACGAGTTCGCGCTGCTCACCAAGGACGGCGGCCGGATCCTCGTACGCACCCAGTCCGCCGGCGTCCCCGGCGCCGACGGCAAACCCGCCGGCGTGTACTGCGCCTTCAGCGAGGTCCACGCCCAGATCGACCTCGAACGCTCCATCGCGCTCAGCGAGGCCCTCATGGACGACGCCTCCTGGGGCGTCGTCCTCGTCGACGTCGACCTGCGCCCCGCCGTGGTCAACACGCACGCCGCCCGCGCCTTCGCGGCGGGCCGCGGTGCGCTCCTCGGCCGGCCCCTCGGGGACCTCCTCGTCCAGGGCGTCGAGGAACTGGAGGGCGCGCTCCAGCACGTACTGGCCGAGGGGGCGCCGCCGTCGCCGCTGGACCTGTGGGTCTCCGTACGGACCGCCGAGGGGGTCCGGCGCCGGTGCTGGCGCAGCGGCTTCCTGCGGCTTGCCTCCCCACTGGCGGAGGAACCCGTACCGCTCGGGGTCGGCTGGCTGTTCCAGGACGTCACCGAGGCCCGGCAGGCCGAACTGGACACCGGGCAGCTCCGCTTCCGCTCCAACCAACTGCACCGCGCCGGCCGGGCCGCCGCCGAATGCGCCGACCCGGCCGAGGCCGCCGCCATCCGGCTCGACTTCGCCCTGGCCGGCTTCGCCGACCACGCCCTGGTCGACGTACTGGAAGGGCCGCCCGGAGCCGAGGCCCCCGAGCGGGGCCGACGGCTCGTCCGCTCGGCCGTGTCCCCGTCGGGCCTGGCCCTGCTGCTGCCCGGGCCGGGCGCCATCCCCGTCCGCTACGAGAACTCCCACCCGGCGCTCCAGGCCCTGGACCGGATCGGCCCCGTCCGGGCCGGCGCCCCCGGCGGCGCGCGGGACGAGGACTGGGCCCGGGCCCGGCACTGGCCGGCCGGGGCGACACAGGCCCTGTGCGTGGTGCTGCGCAGCCGCGGCCGGACCCTGGGCGCGCTGACCTTCCTGCGCGGCTCCTCCCGCCCGGCCTTCGAGCGCGCGGACGCCCTGTACGCGGAGGAGGTCGCGGCCCGCGTCGCCGCCGACCTCGACCTGGCGACGGGCGCCCGGGCCGCGCCCTGACGGCGCCGCGCCGACCCCGGCGCCCCTACCGCCGATCCCCGCCGACCTGCGAGGGGGAGGGCAGGTTCCACACGTGCTCGGGGGTGGCGATCCGCGTCACGGCCCGGCCGACGAGCGTGCTGAGCGAGCCGCCGCGGTCGATGTCGGAGTTGACCAGCACCACGAGCGTGACGCCGCTCCCCGGCAGTCCGGCGGCGATCGTCTCGTACCCGGGCAGCTCGCCGTTGTGCCCGAGCCAACCGTCGACGCGGGCGATCCCCAGCCCGTACCCGACACCGGGAACCCCCACGGGAGCCGTGCGCAGCCGCTCGGCCTGCGTGGCCGGCTCCAACAGCCGCCCGTCCACCAGCGCCGGCACCCACGCGCGCAGGTCCTCCAGGTCGGAGACGACCGCTCCGGCCGCCCACGCCCACGACGGGTTCCAATCGGTGGCCGTCACGACGGACCCGTCGGGGCTGAACGTCGTGTACCCCTGGGGATGCGGGTCCGGGAACGCGCTGCCGGTCGGCAACGAGGTGGAGTCCAGCCCCAGCGGGGCGAAGACCCGCTCCCGCAGGTGGGCCGCCAGCGACTGGCCCGACACCTTCTCCACCAGCAGTCCCAGCAGCACCGTGTTGGTGTTGCTGTACTCCCACCGCGCGTTCGGGGCGAAGTCCGGCGGATGGGCGAAGGCGTACCCGAGCAGCTGCCGCGGCGTGAACGCGCGGTGCGGATCGGCGCGCAGCGCGTCGAGGAACTTCGGGTCGGAGGTGTAGTCGGGGAGCCCGCTGCGCATGGCCGCCAGTTGGCGCACGGTGACGTGCTCGCCGCCGGGGACGCCGTCGACGTACTTCGCGATCGGATCGTCCAGGCCGACCAGGCCCCGGTCCACCAGTTGCAGGACCGCGGTCACGGTGAACGTCTTGGTCACGCTGCCGATCCGGGAGTACATGTCGGGCTTCAGGGGGGCGCCGTCGCGGCGGTCCGCGACCCCGAAGGACGAGACGTAGGCGCCGCGCCCCGGGATCCACAGGCCGACGCTCACGCCCGGGATGCCGGCCTCCTTCATCACGGCGGTGATCGCCGCGTCCAGGCGGGCCACCGTCCCGGCGTCCAGGGCGGCTTGCGGATCCGGTTCCGCGCGATCGGGAACGGGCGCGGCGGCGACGGTCGCGGTCCCCGGCGGGGGCGCGGCGGGGGTCGTCCCGGCGCCGGCCAGGACCAGCAACAGCGCGGCGGCGCAGGCGGGCAGGGCCCGCCGCGCGGTGAACGTCGTACGGGTGAAGGGCATACCCGGCCACCTCAGCTCCCCGAGACCCCGAGCGCAGGTCCTCCCCATGCTAGTGCCGTGACCGGAAGCGGCGCTTCCGGTCACGGTCGGCAGGGGCGCGCACCGCCGTCCGTCAGGGGCGGAAGAGTCAGTGGCGGAAGAGTCAGTGGCGGAAGAAGATCCGGTCGCCGTACTCCTGCATCACGCGACCGTTCCACTCGTGGCCGCCGTCCACGTTCCCCGACCGCAGCAGCGGCGGCTCGACGCCGCGCGCGACCAGTTCCCCGGCCGCCGCCGCCATCACCGCCTGCATGATCGCGCTGGTCACGACGGTGGACGCGGGGGCGAAGGGGGCGTCGATGCCGTCGAGGGTCAGCTCGGCGTCACCGACCGCGATCTTGCTGTCGAGCACGATGTCGCAGTGGTCCTTGAGGAAGGTGCCCGAGACGTGCCGCGAGCGCGTTCCCGTCGCGTACGCCATGGAGGTCACGCCGATGACCTTGAGGCCGATCGCCCGGGCGTTCATCGCCATCTCGACGGGCAGCGCGTTGCGCCCGGACAGCGAGATGATCACCAGGACGTCCCCGTCGGAGGCCGGGCTGCTGTCGAGCACCGCCCCGGCGAGTCCGTCGACCCGCTCCAGCGCGCTGCCCAGGGTGGCGGGCATGACGTCGATGCCGGCGGTGCCGGGTACGGCGAGGAAGTTCATCAGGGCGAGTCCGCCGGCCCGGTAGACCACGTCCTGCGCGGGCAGCGAGGAGTGTCCCGCGCCGAAGGCGAAGAGCCGGTTCCCCGAGGCGACGGCCTCGGCGATGACGATCCCGGCCTCGTTGACGCGGGAGGCCTCCTCGTCGCGCACCCGCTCCAGCAGACCGATGGCGGCGTCGAAGAACTGCCCGGCCAGCTTGCTCTCGCTCATACGCCGAAGGCCCTTCCAGGGTGGGGTGCGGTGGGTGCGTCCGTGTCCGCCGCTCACCGTGCGGTCTGGACCAAGCGCGTGTCAATACGAACGTCAATCCCCGGGCCGAAAGGCCCTCCACGGGGCGCACGAGAGTCCCGTACATGCCTTGACGCTCGGTGCGGGACGGTTGTCGGCGCGATGCGTCAGAATTGGGGGCAGGGCCAGCGCACGCAATCCGAGGGGCACGAATGTCCGGACTGATCGATACCACGGAGATGTATCTCCGCACCATCCTCGAGCTGGAAGAGGAAGGCGTGGTCCCCATGCGCGCCCGGATCGCCGAGAGGCTCGACCAGAGCGGCCCGACGGTCAGCCAGACGGTGGCGCGCATGGAACGGGACGGCCTGGTGTCGGTGGCCAGCGACCGTCACCTGGAGCTGACCGAGGAGGGCCGCAAGCTCGCCACCCGCGTGATGCGCAAGCACCGCCTCGCGGAGTGCCTGCTCGTCGACGTCATCGGCCTGGAGTGGGAGCAGGTGCACGCGGAGGCCTGCCGCTGGGAGCACGTCATGAGCGAGGCGGTGGAGCGGCGCGTACTGGAGCTGCTGCGCCACCCGACCGAGTCCCCCTACGGGAACCCGATCCCGGGCCTGGAGGAACTGGGGGAGAAGGCCGAGGCCGATCCGTTCCTGGAGGACGGCATGGTCAGCCTGGCCGAGCTGGACCCGGGCAGCGAGGGCAAGACGGTGGTCGTCCGCCGGATCGGCGAGCCGATCCAGACGGACGCCCAGCTGATGTACACGCTGCGGCGGGCGGGCGTGCAGCCCGGCTCCGTGGTCAGCGTGACGGAATCCCCGGGCGGGGTGCTCGTCGGCAGTGGCGGCGAGGCCGCCGAACTGGACGAGGAGACCGCCTCGCACGTGTTCGTGGCCAAGCGCTGACGATCCCCGCGGAGCGGGGGGAAGCGGGCGGTCCCGGCGCCTCGCGGCGCCGGGACCGATCCTCCCCTTGCTGACCTGGAGCCCCGAGCTCTCAAGGTCATTCCCTTCGGACCGTCTTCCCCGAGCGGCCCGCCTCCCTGTGGAAAGGATCTCCATCGGCAGCGGCGGCCAATCCTTGAGCAAGGTCACTCGAAAGAGCGGTGTTGTCGGCGAGACGCCCGTTTTCGAATGCGGGTTCGATAGTCTGGCCGGGATCGAAGGGGGTGCATCTGCGGTGGTACAGCGCATCGATGTGACGGGGGCCGACGGCGTTCGCCTGGCCGCCTGGGAATTCCGCGAACCGCCCGCGGAGCCCCTGCGTCCGGCGGTCCTGTTACTCCACGGCCTGATGGGCCGCGCCCTGCACTGGGCCGGTACCGCCCGCTGGCTGGGCGAACGGCACCGCGTCGTCGCCCTGGACCAGCGCGGACACGGCCACAGCGCCCGCCCCGGAGCCGGCCGGTCCTTCGCCACCCCGCTGGGCCGCGAGGCCTTCGTGGCCGACGCCGAAGCGGCCGTCGACCAGCTCGGCCTCGCCCCCGTGATCCTCGTAGGCCACTCCATGGGGGCCCTCACCGCCTGGCAGCTCGCCGCCCGCCGCCCCGAGTTGGTCCGGGCCCTGGTCATCTGCGACATGCGGGCCTCGGCCCTCGGCGAGGCCTCCCAGCAGGAATGGGAGGAATGGTTCCGCCGCTGGCCGCTGCCATTCCCCACGCAGGACGCCGCCCGCCGCTGGTTCGGCGAGGACGACCCCCGCGTGGAGCGGCCCGACCCCGGCCGCGGCGCGTTCTTCGCCGAGGTCATGCACCGGGCGCCGGACGGCTGGCGCCCGTTGTTCTCCCGTCGCCAGATGCTGACCGCCCGCGAGACATGGGTGCACGACGCCCACTGGGAGGAACTGGCCCAGGTCCGCTGCCCCACCCTGGTCGTCCGCGGCCTGGACGGCGAACTGGGCCGCGCCGAGGCCCAGGAGATGGTCCGCGTCCTGCCCGCCGGTCAGTACGCCGAGATCCCGGACGCAGGCCACTACCTCCACTACGACCAACCGGCCGCCTGGCGCGCGGCCGTCGAACCCTTCCTGGAGGGAGTCACCGCCGACGCCCCCTGACACCCCCGCACCCGCCCGCGCACGGACCCGCTCCAGCGACGCACGAGCGGGACCGGGTTGGCTGAGGGAATCCGGCCGGTGTCCACGCGCACCTGACCGCGCGAGGGCGGCGGCCGGACTCCGACCGGGCCCGGCGCGGGCGTACCGGCCGGCCGCCGGTCGCGCCCGCGCGCTACGACGTGCTCGGGAGCCAGCCGCGCTGGACGGCGCGGACGCCGAACTCGAAGCGGCTGGCCGCCCCCAGGCGCTCCATCAGCCCGTTGGCCAGCCGCCGGGCCGTCCGCGGGGAGACCGCGAGCCGCTTCGCGATGGCCTCGTCGGTCAGCCCCTGCGCCAGCAGCCGGATCACGGTGTTCTCCTGGGCGCTGAGCGTGCCCTCGTCCCGCTCCGGCGCGCCGCCCAGCGGCTGCGCGCCCGCCCACACGTTCTCGAAGAGCGCGCACAGCGCCGTCAGCGTGCCCTGCCCGGTCAGGATCACCGCGCCCGCCGCGCTGTCCTCGCTGCTGATCGGGATGACCGCCGACGTACGGTCGAAGATCATGAGCCGGGTCGGCAGGTCGGGAGCGGTCCGCACCTCGCCGCCGAGCTCGCTCAGCCACGCCGCGTACGCCACGGTGGGTTGGCTGTTGCGCACGCTGTCCTGGAACAGCGACCGCATCCGAACCCCGCGCGCCAGCAGTGCCCGGTCGTTCGGTTTCGACGCCTCCAGGGTGTGCGCGCGGTGCCCGCCGCCCGGCGCGAAGCTCATCAGCTCCGTCCGCAGCCCGTGCGCGAGGCCGCTGATCCGGGACCGGATCTCGTCCAGTCCCACCAACTGTTCGACTCCAGGGCTCGCCGCCGCGTGCGGGCTGAGGTCCGCGTACTCGGCGATGAGCTGGGCGGCCGCCGCCCGCGAGGCCTCGACGCGCAGCTGTTGCGCGGCCAACTCGGACTGTTGGCGGGCCATCAATATTTCCATGCCCACCTCGGGCGTGACCGCGCGCAGCTCGCCGGCCCGCTCGTAGGACGGCCGGATGAGGGCCAGTTCGCTGAGCGTGTCGAGACTGCGCCGGACGTCGTCCTCGGGCACGCCGAGGCGATCGCCGAGGGCTTTCACCCCCTCGCGCGGAAAGGCGAGCATGGCGCGGTAGACGGCCTCGGAAGTCGAGTCGAGGCCAAGCGTGGCTAGCACAGCGGTTCCCCCCGTGTGTGCCTTATTGATCAAGTGCGCAGATCATCGCACGCAGTGATCGACCGAAACCAGCCCGAGGACACTTCCGTCCAAGGACCGAACTGTCCACGTTCAATGCTTTGTTCGGGCCTCCACTTCCGGAAGGGTCGATCCCATGTTCCTGATCCACGCGGCCCTCCGTGCCCCCGCGCCGGGCGTACGACTCCCGCCCTCCACGGCAGAGTTCATCCGAGCCCTGCCCGGCGCGGAGGGCCTGGTCGAGCACGTGTCGGCGCACCCCGGCGCCCTGCCCGACCCGGTCGTGGGCGTGTACGTCCTCGCGGACGGCCTCGCCGAGGCGGAGCGCCGTACGGAGGAACTCTGCCGACGCGCCCTCGACGAGGTACGGGCCCTGCGCGGATGGCGGGTGACCCGGGTCGGCGTACCCCTCGTGGCGCCGTACTACGAGCAGCTCCTCCGGTCCGCCTCCGGCCGGCCTGGACGGATTGGGACAGGACCGTTTCCGTCCACCTGAAAGCCCTTCCACCCGTCCTGACCTGCGACGAAAGTAGTGATCGCCCGGCAGGGAACACCACCCGGCCGGTCACACCGGAGGAAGCGTCACCGCGGGACGCCAGCCCGGAACACCCACTCGTTCCAGCTCGGGAGAAGGACACGCCATGCTGCGCACCACGATCGTCAAGGCCGCCGCGGTCACCTCGCTCGCCCTCGTCGCCCTCACCCCCGCCCTCGTCGGCCAGGCCCCTGACGCCACCACCCACGTCACCGCCACCACCGCCTGGGAGTAGCCCGGCCCGAGGCCCCGCCGCCTCGCCGGAGCACGCACCACCCGCACCACCCGCGCCACCCCCAGGGCTTGCCGTACGCCGCCCCGACCGCTGGTCCCGCAGGACAGCCGTCGCCCCTGCCCCGATGCGCCCGATCCCCTCCGGCCCGCCCCAGGGCCCCCGCCCGCGGCCTCCCGCGGCGCCCCCCGGAACGTCCCGACCAGCCCCAGGAGCTTCGCCGTGTCCCGATTCCAGACCCTCGCCGTCCGCACCGCCGCCGTCTCCGCCCTGGCCGCCGCCGCCCTGACCCTGACCCTGACCGCGACCACCCCGCCCGGCGCCGACACCCGCGTCACCACCGCCACCACCGCCTGGGAGACGGCCCCGGCGGGCAAGAACACCACCGCCTGGGAGACGGCGCCGACGGGCAAGAACACCACCGCCTGGGAGTAGTCGCCCCGCGCTCCCGCGTCCCGGCAGCCCCACCCGACACCCCGCCGCACCCGACACCCCGCGCCACCCGCGCGTCCCGCCCGTCGGCCCGACAGCTGCGCCTGCAGGGCAGCCGTCCGCCCGCCGCGGAGCGCCCGCCCGCTCCCGGCTCCCGACGTACGCGCAGGGCCGGCCCCCTCCCTCCCGGGAGCGGGGCCGGCCCTGCGCGGCGTGCGTGGGGGTCGCGGGTCAGCCCCTGCTGACCGCCACCAGGATCTCCGGCAGCTTGCGCGCCACCGTCGGCGCTGCCAGCCGCAGCCCCGCCCATGTGGCCAGGGCGCCCCAGGCGGTGCCCAGCGGCAACAGGACCCAGGTCAGGTCCCGGTGGTCGGCCACGTGCAGGAACACCGTCAGGGCGATCACCGGCGCGCAGATCACCACCGAGGCCAGCAGCCCGAGCCCGATGCCCGCCCAGGCGAGCCCGCCCTGACCGGGGGCGACGTTCTTGAAGGCCCCGTCCGACGGGATCGAGTACGGGAAGTGCGCAGAAGCCAGCGCGCCCGTGCACAGCATCGACCCGACGAGCGCCAAGGACACGCCGAGACCGGCCGGGAGGGCGCCCCAGTCCCCGATCAGGCCGGCCGTGACGGCCGTGACGAGGACCGTGTACGGGACGATGACCAGCGCCAGCGCCGCGGCCCGGGCCCGGAGTTCGAGGTAGGCGTCGTGCGGCGTCGCGATGGTCTGGGCGACCATCCAGAACGCGGAGGTGTCCTGCCCGAACTGGTTGTACATCTGGACGCCGAGCATGCCCGCGCCGAAACAGGCCAGGTAGACGGAACCGGCGCCCTGGAGGGCGTTGACCACCGGGACGATCATGCCGATCGCCAGCGCCGTCACCCAGGCCGACTTCGTCTTCGGGTCCCGCACGGCGTAGCGCAGCGTCCGCCGCATGGTGGCGCCCGTACGGTCGTCGGGCAGCAGTGACCGGGAACGGCCCGCGCCGGGTTCCTTGGTGGGCTTCGAGGCCGCGAGGCTGGAGCCGTCCGGGGTGACCATGAGCCCGGTCAGGGTCCGCTCCCAGAACCACAGCAGGCCGGCCAGCGCCGCGACGGTGACCAGGAACTGGCCGACGGCCTCCAGGTGGGCGCCCCGGGCCGCCGAGTCGACCATGCCGACGGCCGACGCCGGCGGCAGCCACCGCACGACCTCCTCGACGGGCTCCAGCCGGGTCAGACCACCCGCCTCGAACAGCCGCTGGCTCGCGAAGTTGGCGACCTGCGCCCCGACCGCGATCAGCAGGCCGCTCAGCAGCGCGAGGTCCCGCCCCTTGCGGCTGGTCAGCAGCCGTACGTTGGCCGTCGCCACGGCCCGGGCGAGCGTCACGCAGCCGAGGACGAGCAGCGGGACGGCCACCACACCGGCCACCACCCCCGCCGCGCCGCGCGCCACCGCCACCACCGAGCCGACGGCCAGGCACAGCGTGAACAGCGGCCCGATGCCGACCAGCGAGGACGCCAGCAGCGCCCGTACGAGGGGCCGCGGCCGCAGCGGCAGCATCACGAGCCGGCTCGGGTCCAGGGTTTCGTCACCGGTGGGGAAGAACAGCGGCATGAACGCCCAGCCGAGCGCCAGGATCGCGGCCAGCAGTACGACGACGGTCCCGGCGTGGGCGTGGCCGCGCAGCATCGCCAGGCCCAGCGTCACGAACCCGGCGACGACGAGCGCGAGGACCAGGCTGCCGATCCAGGCGGCCTTGCGCTTGGAGGAACCCTTCAGGCCGTTGCGCATCAGCGACAACTTGAGGCGGACGAACAGCGGCGTCAGCGACACGTCCGCGACGGCCGGCGCGACCGGAGCGACCCGCACGGCCGGGGCGGTGCTCATCGGGCGCCGCCGAGCCAGTCGAGGGAGTCGCCCGCGGCCCGGTCCCGGGCGCCGACGAGTTCGAGGAACGCGGCCTGCAGCGACGGCGCGGACCCCCGTACGTCGGCCAGCGGCCCGGCGGCGCGGATCTGCCCGGCGGCCATGACGGCCACCCAGTCGCAGAGCGACTCGACGAGCTCCATCACGTGCGAGGAGAACACGACGGTGGCGCCGGAGGCGGTGTACCGCTCCAGCACCCCGCGGATGGTCTGCGCCGACACCGGGTCGACGCCCTCGAACGGTTCGTCCAGGAAGAGGACTTCGGGGTTGTGGAGCAGCGCGGCCGCGAGGCCGATCTTCTTGCGCATGCCCGTCGAGTAGTCCACGACCAGCTTGTGCTGCGCGCCCGCGAGGTCCAGGACCTCCAGCAGCTGCGTCGCCCGCTTGTCGGTCTCCTCACCGGGGAGCCCCCGCAACCGGCCCATGTAGCCGAGGAGTTCGCGTCCGGAGAGCCGCTCGAAGAGCCGCAGCCCCTCCGGCAGGACCCCGATGCGGGACTTCACCGCGACGGGGTCGGCCCACACGTCGTGTCCGACGACCGTCACCGTGCCCGCGTCGGGGCGCAGCAGCCCCGTCACCATCGACAGCGTCGTCGTCTTGCCGGCGCCGTTGGGGCCGACGAGACCGATGAACCGGCCCGCGGGCAGTTCCAGGTCGACCCCCGCGACGGCCACCTGCTCGCCGAACCGCTTCCACAGTCCTTCGACGCGTACGGCGGCGCTCGGCGCGGTTCGCACGCCGTCCACCCCGCCCGTACCGCCCGCCGCATCACCCTGTTCCGGCATGCGCCTGCCTCTCGTCCGTTCCCCGTGGTCGTACGTTCCTCACCATAGGAGCGGGTCGCGGACGTGAGCAGTTACTTATGTCATGAACCTCGGGGCGGTGCCGGGCCGGTGCGCGCGGACCCTTCAGGCGCCCCGACGGCCCCGGGCAGCGGCGGCCTCGCTGCCGCAGGCGTACGCGAGGGCGTCGATCAGTTCCTCGGTGTCGGGCAGCCACCGGTTCGCGGGGGTGGGCTTGCGGGCCCACTGCACCGGACCCCGGCCGCCCTGCCGGGTGGGCGGCGCGGCCACCCAGTCGCCCTCGCCCCGCGCCGCCAGGTCGATGGCGTGCGGCAGCCAGCCCAGCTTGCGCACCAGGTCCGCCGTCTTCGCGCCGGCGCCCGGCAGGACGAAGAACAGCATGCGGTGGTCGGGGGTCAGGGTGACCGGCCCGAGGGTGCGCTGCATCCGCTCCAGGCGGGCCAGGGCGAGGAAACCGGCGGAGTCCGGGACGTCCAGCACGTCGAAGGTCCGGCCGGTCGGCAGCAGGATCGAGGCCGTGGGGTGCTTCGCCCAGATCCGCCGGACCCCCACCGCGCTGCCCGACGCCTGGGCCGCCCACTCCTTCACCGCCGGGTGGGCGCCGGGTGCGGGACAGTCCGTCGCTCCGCAGGAGCACAGTTCCCGGCCGTCGCCGTGCTCCAGCCAGGTACCGGCGAAGACGTCCCAGTGCCGTTCCTCCACGTACCGCACGGCATGGTCGAGCAGCTGATCGCCACGCTGCTGGGGGATGGGCGCGGTCTCCGTGACTCCGATGGTCTCTTCCACGCCCATCACAACTCCTCGGGTCACGGCTGGTTACGGGCCCAAACCGGCCGGTGGACGGTGCATCGATCCTGCATACGGGGCGCATCGGTGCACGGGCGGGGGCGCGTAGGAGGCTGGGGCGCGGTCGCTGGGTAGCCACGAGTCGCGGAGGGGAAGATTCTCCGCACATCAGGCGGGAAGTGATCATTCCAACGATCACCCGCGGCTTCAGGGGGTTTTCATGGCAGCCAGGCCTCTCGTGGCCCGCCAGCCGAACGAACGGCTGCAGGCGCTCATCCAGGAAGCCGGGTGCTCGAACGCCGGGCTCGCCCGGCGGGTCAACATGTGCGGGGCCGAACACGGCCTCGACCTGCGCTACGACAAGACGTCCGTGGCCCGCTGGCTGCGCGGCCAGCAGCCGCGCGGCCGGGCTCCGGGCATCATCGCGGAGGCGCTGGGCCGCAAACTCGGCCGGACCGTCACCATCGACGAGATCGGCATGGCCAACGGCAAGAACCTCGCCTCGGGCGTCGGCCTGCAGTTCTCCCCGACCGTCGTCGGCGCCATCGAGCAGGTCTGCGAGCTGTGGCGCAGCGACGTGGGGCGCCGCGACTTCCTGTCGGGGTCGAGCGTGGCGGCGTCCGCGCTGGTCGAGCCGAGCCGTGACTGGCTGATCACCGGCGCCGACCCGCAGGTCGCCCGCAGTGGCGGGGCCCGCGTCGGGATGTCCGACGTGGAGGCCGTCCGGGCGACGACGCAGGCCCTGACCGAGCTCGACCACCGTTTCGGCAGCGGCCACGTACGGCCCGTGGTGGTGCACTACCTGAACTCCGTGGTGTCCGGGCTGATCGGCGGTTCCTACCGGGAGCCGGTCGGGCGGGCGCTGTTCGCGGCCGTGGCCCGGCTCACCGAACTCGCCGGGTACATGGCCGTGGACACCGGGCAGCCGGGTCTGGCGCAGCGCTACTACATCCAGGCCCTGCGGCTGGCCCAGGCGGCCGGCGACCGGGCGTACGGCGGGTACGTCCTCGCCGCGTCGATGAGTCACCTCGCCGCCGAGCTGGGCAACCCGCGGGAGATCGCCCAGCTGGCGCGGGCCGCGCAGGAGGGCACGCGGGGGCAGGTCACGCCGCGGGTGGAGGCCATGTTCTACGCCGCCGAGGCGCGCGGGCACGCGCTGCTGGGCGACGCCCGGTCGACGGCGGTGCTGTCCGGTCGGGCGATCACGGCGCTGGAGCGGGCGGAGCCGGAGTCGGGGGACGACCCGGTGTGGATCCGGCACTTCGAGCACGCCTACCTGGCGGACGAGCTGGCGCACTGCCACCGGGACCTCGGTCAGGCCGAGGCGGCGGCCCGCCGCGCGCAGGAGGCGCTGCGGGCGCTGCCCGCGACGAAGGCCCGCCGGCGGGCGATCGGACTGCTGCTGCTGGCGGCGGCGCAGGTCCAGCAGCGGGAGGTGGAGCAGGCCTGCACGACGGCGACGAAGGCGGCCGAGCTGCTGGAGACGCTGCGCTCGCGCCGGGGAGCGGAGTACCTGGAGGACTTCCGGGTGCGGTTGGAGCCGTACCGGGAGGAAGCGGCCGTTCGGGAGTTCGCGGCGCGGCTGGAGGTTCAGCCGGCCTGACATGTCCGCAGAGGGACCGGGTAGCGTGACCCGACGGTTGCCGTAGTTGCGGGAGACGTCGGAGAAGGCAGAAGGAGTCCCGGTGACGCAGAGCGGACAAGGGGGCGTCCCGGAGCCCGGGACGCCGCGTCCGGTGGGCCCGGAGGCCACTCCGGGCTACCCGGAGCAGGCGGGTCCGGAGCAGGCGTACCCGGAGCAGGCGTACCCGCAGCAGGCGTACCCGGAGCAGGGGTACGCGCAGCCGGCGTACCCGGGACAGGCGCACGGGGGGCAGCCCTACCCGGAGCAGGGTCACCCGGGTGAGCCGCCCCGGCCCGAGCAGCCGCAGGCGTACGTCGAGCAGCCGCCGCAGCCCGGGGAGCCGTGGGGGCCGCCCGCGTACGCCTACCCGCAGCCGGAGGGCTACGGTCCGGACGGCGCCGGGTACGGGCAGCCGGGCCGGCACGCGGCGCAGGAGTACCCGTCCCCGCCGTACGGGCAGCCCGCGTACGAGCCGCAGCCGCCGCTGCCCGAGCAGCCGGCGTACGACCACCCGCCGCAGGGGCACGTCCTGGGCCCCGGCTTCGAGGGCCCGGGCGAGCCGCACGGCTACGGCTACCCGCCGCTGCCGGACGCGGTCACCCAGTACATCGCGCCGGTCCCGGCCCACCCGGGCGAGGACGCGACGCAGTTCATCCCGCCCGTGCCGGCCCAGTCGGGCGCCGGTGAGGACGCTACGCAGTACATCGCGCCGGTCCCGGCCCACCCGGGCGAGGACGCGACGCAGTTCATCCCGCCGGTCCCGGCCCAGCAGGGCGCCGGTGAGGACGCGACGCAGTACATCGCGCCCGTGCCGGCCCGGTCGGGCGCCGGTGAGGACGCGACGCAGTTCATCCCGCCCGTGCCCGCGCAGGGCGCCGACGACGCGACCCAGTTGATCCCGCCTGTGCCGCCGGGCCCCGCGCCCAACGCGGCCGAGGGTTTCGACGGGTTGTTCCGCGGCGAGGCCGACACGGCCGGGCACACCCAGCAGCTGCCGCCCGTCCGGGAGCCGGTGGCCCGGCCCGCGACCCGGCGGAGGGCCGCTCCGCCCCCGGCCGGCCCGCCTCCGGCCGCCGCGCAGCAGTTCGCCCCGGGCCGCCCCCACCCCGGGCAGCCGCCGCGGCAACAGCAGCAGTACGCGCCCCCGCCGCCCCCGCCGGCCCCGAACCGGATTCCGCCGGCGGTCATCGCCGCCGCGGTCGTCGGGCTGGCCGTGGCCGGGCTGGGCGTCGGCGCGCTGCTCGGCGACGGCAAGGCGCAGAACAACGACCCGGGTGCGGTCGAGGCGCCCGCCTCGACCGGCGCGTCCGCCTCCGCCGCCGGCGGCGAGGCACCGGTCGACCCGGCCCGTCCGCAGGCCGTCCAGCTCGACAAGCTGCTCGCCGACAGCAACGACAGCCGCGCCGCGGTGATCAAGGCCGTCGAGGACATCAAGGTCTGCAAGAACCTGGACCAGGCGTCCCTGGACCTGAGGGACGCGGCCCGGCAGCGCGACGGGCTCGTCACCCGGCTCCAGGAGCTCAAGGTGGACAAGCTCCCGGACCACGCGAAGCTCACGGCCTCCCTCAACAAGGCCTGGAAGGCGTCGGCGGACGCCGACAACAGCTACGCGGACTGGGCCGACGACGTCGCCGCGGACGCGGGCGGCCGTGACGACAAGAACGACAAGGACGACAAGAACGACAAGGGCAACAGGGACAACGAGGACGGCAAGGGCTGCAAGGACGGCAAGGCCGTCCCCACCGACAACGCGGCCGACGGCAACCGCTCCAGCGGCGAGGCGACGAAGTCCAAGGAGTCGGCGGCGGCCCTGTGGAACCGGATCGCCGCCAAGTACGGCCTCACCCAACGCGACAAGTCCCAGCTGTGACCCGTCCCGCGGGCGGGCGGGCGCGGGAGCTGACCGGCTCCGCCGGGCCCCGCGTCACGTCGAGCGGGGGGCGCTTTCGAGGGTCGGGGTCATGTCCTGGGGCTGTTCGCCGGGCTGGGCGACGAGCCGGCCCGCCTGGACGATCTGGAAGGTGACCCGGCCGTTGACCAGGCGCGGGAAGCCGGCGACGGCCCGCATGTCCTGGTAGCGCCAGCTCAGGTCGGGGGTCAGGCCGCCCGTCGGGACGCTCTGGGACTGGTTCAGGGCCCGGGCCAGCTTGCGCGCCGTGATCTCCTCGTCGCCCTCGAAGCGCTTCACGACCTCGTTCAGCACGGTGTACGCGATCCAGGTGGTCTGCGCCCCGCTGTCGTCGGGGTCCACGGTGTCGTCGCCGAAGGCCTGCTCGGAGATCACCTTGCGCATCGGCGCCCACAGCGGGTCCGTCGACACCGGGTACCAGCTGGTGAGGTACGCGCCTTCGAAGGGGCTCTCCTTGCCGCCGGTGCGGTCCACCAGGGCCTGGCTGACGCTGCCCAGGACGGAGGAGATCTGCGGGTTGCGGTGCTGGCCGTCGATGCGGCGGAAGGCGTCGAAGAAGGTCTCGGTGCGCTCGCCCAGGACCGCCGTCACGCACTGCTTGTTGTCCTTCGCCTCCTTCCCGTCCTTGGCGTCCTTCGTGGCCGGGGTGCCGGCCGGGGTGCCGGCCGGGGTGCCCGACGGGGCGGGCGCGGTGGGGCCGTTCAGGGCCTCGCGGGCCTGGGGCGTGAAGTCGGCGGAGTCCTCGGCGGCCCGGATGTCGGCGGCGTCGGCCATCTTGTTGGCCTTCAGCCCGGCGTTGAGCAGCACCGGCATGGTGTCGCCGGCGAGGGTGTCGGGCCGGACCAGGGACACCTGCGCGCAGGCCTTGCCCAGCTGGTGCCCGGCGCCGGCCAGCAGGACCGGCTGGCCGCCGTTGACCGGGTAGGACAGGGTGCTCTGGAACTCTTCGGCGGAGACTCCGTAGCCACCGATGAAGGGGATGCCCTCGGCCTCCAGCGGGGCCATGAAGGCGCGTCCGTGCTGGCTGTAGGAGCCGACGACGGCGACGGCCTTCTCGGAGATCGCCTTGCGGGCGCAGTCGGCGGCGCCCGTCGGGGTGTTCTTCTCGTTGCAGGTCAGTACGCGCAGTTTGCGGCCGTTGATGCCGCCGTTGGCGTTGACCCAGCTCTCGTACGCCTTGGCCATGCCGGGCATTCCGGGCATGTTGGTGGCTTTGGTGTCGATGGGGGCGAACGTCATGACCGTGATGGTGTCCCCGGATCCGCCCGGGCCCCCCGAAACCACTCCGCACGCGGTGGTGAGACACGCGCCCATCGTCGCCGCAAGCAGGGTGCGGGAGAGGGGGGTTGAGCTTCGCCGACTGGTCATGTCCAGCGACCATTCCGCTCCACGGGGAACTCGATGCTGAGGTGTACATAACATCCGGTGACGTCGAGGTGAATTACCGGGTGCGGGCGCCGCAAGATCGCGTGCACGGTGAACGTACGATCGAAAGCGTGACATTCGCCCAAGGTTCGAAGAACTCTTCCCGCCGCGGCGGCCGCTCCTCCACCATGGGCGGCATGCCCCTCAACGACATGCCGTGGTGGCGCTGGCGCAGCAACGTGCGCTCGGCGCTGCACATGCTCTCCGACCCGCTGTTCCAGGAAGAGGTCTGGCTGGCCGGTGCCGCCGGGTACGGGGACGTCACCGACGCCGTGTACCGGCTCGTCGAGGACACCTGGCTCGACAGCTGGTCCGCCGACCGGTACGTCGGCACGATCTTCCGCGACGCGCAGGAGGCGGCCGCGGTCGACCTCGCCGTGCTGCGGGTGCTGCGGATCCTGCACCAGGTCGGACCGGACGCGCCCGTCTCCGTCTACCTGGAGCACCCCTCGTGGCCGGAGGCCGTACGGGCCGCCCGGCAGGCCCACGTACGGATGACGGCGGCGGACGGGGAGGACCCGGACGCCCGGCCCAGCTCCGTGGACGTTCTGAGGAGCCTCACCCGCGCGGTGTGAAAGGCTATGCGGTCATGAGCGATCCGCAGCCCGAGGCGCAGCCCCAGTACGTCCTGACCGTGTCCTGCCCCGACAAGCAGGGCATCGTCCACGCCGTGTCGAGTTACCTCTTCATGACCGGCTGCAACATCGTGGACAGCCAGCAGTTCGGCGACCGGGAGACCGGCCTCTTCTTCATGCGGGTGCACTTCGAGTCCGAGCCGGGGCTGACGGTCGACAAGCTGCGCGCGAGCTTCGCCGCGATCGGCGAGTCCTTCCGGATGGACTGGCAGATCCACCGCTCCGACGAGCGCATGAAGATCGTGCTGATGGTCTCGAAGTTCGGCCACTGCCTGAACGACCTGCTGTTCCGGTCGAGCATCGGCGCGCTCCCGGTGGAGATCGCCGCGGTGGTCTCGAACCACACCGACTTCGCGGAACTCGTCGGATCGTACGACGTCCCGTTCGTCCACATCCCGGTGACCAAGGACACGAAGGCGGCCGCCGAGGCGCGGCTGTTGGAGCTCCTGCGGGAGAAGGAGGTCGAGCTGGTCGTCCTCGCCCGCTACATGCAGGTGCTGTCGGACACCCTGTGCAAGGAGCTGAGCGGGCGGATCATCAACATCCACCACTCGTTCCTGCCGAGCTTCAAGGGCGCCAAGCCGTACCACCAGGCGCACGTGCGCGGTGTGAAGCTGATCGGCGCGACCGCCCACTACGTGACGGCCGACCTCGACGAGGGCCCGATCATCGAGCAGGAGGTCGAGCGGGTCGGCCACGAGGTGACCCCCGACCAGCTCGTCGCCATCGGCCGCGACGTCGAGTGCCAGGCGCTGGCCCGCGCGGTGAAGTGGCACAGCGAACACCGGGTGCTGCTGAACGGCTCCCGCACGGTCGTCTTCGCCTGAGCCGTAGTTCGGTGCACACGCGTCCTGCGACGCCCCCCGGCCGGTCCGGCCGGGGGTACCGCCCCGCTACAGGCGGCTGAGCGACGCGGCGGCGAACAGGACGTCGCGGATCGCCTCGCGGTCCCCGATCTGGCCCACCGCGGCCTCCTCCGGCGAGATGTGACCGGCGGCGAGTTGGCAGAACTCCAGGCCGTCCAGCGCCACCTCGGCCACCGTGTGTTCCCGCGAGGGCTTCGCGGCCGGCGAGTCCAGGGCGATGTCCCAACCACCGCCGCCCGCGCCCTCGATCTGCAGGTGCAGGGTCCGCCCCGGCGCTCCCGCCGCGACCAGCCCGCGCGCCGGAGCCGCCAGTCCCGACCGGCGCCGGCCCGCGAGCGCGCCCGGCAGCAGCCGCGCCGCGAGGTCGATCATCCGGTGCAGGTCCGGGCCCGACGGCGGCTCGTACGGGTAGTCCACCGCTTCCGCTATGTCCCAGGCGTGCACCCAGCACTCGAAGGCCCGCTCCAGGAACGCGTCACCCAACGGCAGCGCGAACCCGCCGTAGTCCACGCCCAGCTCGGCCACGCCCCGACCCGCGAAGGACACCGTACGGACCAGGGTGTGCCCCTGCTCCCGCCACGGCTCGCGGACCTGGCGGGTGGTCGGGTACGGGGAGGAGCTCCAGAAGTGCTCGGTACGGCCCGTGGGGCCGCCCGGCGGGGCCTGGGGCCCCAGCGGATCGTCCAGGCCGAGCGCGGTGGCGACGAGTCCGTCCACCGTCAGCAGGTGACCGATCACGCCCGCCACCGTCGTGCGGCGGGAGCGGCGCTGTTCCTCCTCGAACCACTTCAGCCGCACCGGGGTGTGCCACTCGGAGTCGCCGAAGTCCCGCAGCAGCGCGTCGAGCCGCGCCGTCTCGGTGTCGTACGGGTTCGCCCACACCGGCACCGGGATCCGCGCCGGGCGCTTGCCCAGGCAGTCCTCCAGCACCCGGGAACGCAGCAACGGCTTGAGGTCCAGGCTCTCCTCGGGGTGCAGCAGCCCGACCGCGTCGCGCAGCCGCAGCGCCTCCTCGGCGCAGGGCGCGCACTCCGTGAGGTGGTCCTCCACGGCCTGCGTCTCCTCGACGGAACACGCGGCGAGCGCCCACGCCCCGAGCAGGGACTTCAGCACGCCGTGCGAGGGCGGCTCCGGGACGGGCGCCCGCGGGGCCTCGTCCACGGGCGGCGGCAGCGGGTGCGGCGGACGCAGGTCGTCGCCCGCCGCCCGCGGACCGGGTATCCGCGCCGAACCGCCCGCCGGGCGCTCGTAGGCGTCGTCGGGGATGTCTTCGGAGGGGCCGGTCATCGGGGTGTTCCGTATTCGCGTGAGCCGTATCCGGGCGGGGCGGGGTCCTCGCGGGGGAGGACGTTGGCGGTCGACAGCAGTTGGAGGCCCAGGCGCAGCCGGCGCCGCGCCTCGTCCTCGCTGATCTGCAGGTCGGCGGCGGCCTGCCGGTAGTCGCGGCGCTTGAAGTAGGCCAGTTCCAGGGCGGCCCGCAGCGGGGCGGGCATCGAGGTGACGATGTAGTCGGCGCGGGCGGCGGCGTTCGCGCTGCGGACCTTCTGCTCCAGCTCCTCCCGGGAGCCGCGGCCCAGTTCGGCCTGGCGCAATCGGGCCACCGCCTGGCCCTGGGTGATGCGGGCGACCCAGGACCGCATGGAGCCCTGCTTCGGGTCGTAGGCGTCCGGGTTCTCCCAGATGTACCCGAAGACCTCGCGGGTGATCCGGTCGGCCGCCTTCTCGTCGCCCAGCACCCGGTGCGCCAGACTGTGCACGAGCGAGGCGAACCGGTCGTACAGCTCGCCGAGCGCCGCCGCCTCGCCGCGGGCCAGGCGTTGCTGCATGCGTCGGTCCCAGCGCGGTGGAACGTCCTTCGCCATGGTGCCCCCTGCCGTGTGTCGACCCGTCGAATGTAGTCCGCACCCCAGGGAACGCGCCTGTTTTGGCGCAAGCCCGCCCTGGAAGGGTGGACCGCGTGCTAGTGCTGTGACCGGAAAGGTCCACCGGGTCGCGGCGTTGACGGCGTGACACCTACCCCGCGATGGCACACGCATACGCGCCCCACCGCGCTCCCCGTGCGCGGGTTCGATGCGGCCGGCTGCTTGACCGCTTCGCTTAACGCTCGGGCCACTGAGGGCTTACGCTCCTGCCTTGTCTTGAACTGCACCCCATCGCACACGTGAAGGCGGAACGCCGACTATGGACAGCGCAGAATACGAGCGCAAGATCGCCGCCCGATTCGCCACCTTCGACCAGGACGGATCCGGCTATATCGACCGGGAGGACTTCAGTACGGCCGCGAGGGCGGTGCTGGCCGAATTCGGCACCACCGCGCGGTCGGACAAGGGCCAGGCCGTGTTCATCGGTGCCGAGGCCTTCTGGCAGGGCATGGCCGGGATCGCCGATGTGGACGGCGACCAGCGGGTGTCCCGCGAGGAGTTCGTCACCGGCGCCGCGAAGCGGCTGCGGGACAACCCGGCCCGGTTCGCGGAGATCGCCCGGCCGTTCCTCGCCGCCGTGATCGCCGTCGCCGACGAGGACGGCGCCGGCGCGAGCCCGGCGGCGGCGACCCGCGTCCTGCGGGTCCTCGGCACCCCGACCGAACTGGCCGACCAGGTCGCGGCGGCGCTGGACGCGGACGGCGACGGCCGGATCACCGAGGACGAGATCCTGGCGGCGTTCGCGGGCTACTGCGGGGTGGACCCGGACGCGTAGGGCGCACCTCGCCCCACCCGGCGCGGCACCTCGCCGCGCCGCGCCCCGCCGCGTCCGGGCGGCGGGGCCGGCGCAACGACCCGGCGGGGCGGACGCCGCGCTCAAGGCGGGTCAGGCGTAGCGCTCGCGGAGCTTGTACTTCAGGACCTTGCGCAGGGCGTCGTTGCGGGGGAGCGCGTCGGTCAGCTCCAACTGCTCGGGCAGTTTGTGCGGGGCCAGCCCCTGCGCGCGCAGGTACGCGGTCAGTTGGGGCAGGGTCAACAGGGCCTCTCCCGGGGGTTGTTCGACGACGGCACAGACGCGTTCGCCGCGTTCGGGGTCGGGCAGACCGATGACGGCGACGTCGCCGACGGCCGGCAGCGCGTGCAGCAGGTCCTCGATCTCCTTCGCCGAGATGTTCTCCCCCTTGCGGATGATCACGTCCTTGCTGCGGCCGGTGAGGACGAGGTGGCCGTCGGCGGTCAGCCGGCCGAGGTCGCCGGTGATCAGGTAGCCGTCGGCGTCGAAGGTCCCGTCGGTGTCCGCGCGGCCCAGGTAGCCCTGGCAGACGGCCTCGCCGCGCAGGCGCACCTCGCCGTCCGTGCCGGTGGGCAGTGGATCGCCGGCCGGGGTGGTGATGCGGATGGACATGCCGGCCGGGGGGCGGCCCTCGGTGGTGGCGAGGTTCTCCGGGGTGTCGTCGGGCGCCCCCATGGTGATCATGGGGACTTCGGTCATGCCGTAGCCGTGGGTGAGCTGGCAGCCCAGTTCGCGGACCACCGCGTGGTAGATCTCGGGGGGCTTGGGGGCGCCGCCGCCGGCGAGCAGTCGCAGGCTCGGGATGAGCTTGGTCCCGGGGTCCTTGCGCTGCTCGGTGAGGAACATGGAGTAGAAGGCGGTGGAGCCGCCCGCGACGGTGACCCGGTGGCGGCGGTAACCGTCCAGGGCGTCCGGCATGGCGAACTTCTCGAAGAGCACCGCCGGGAACCCGTACAGCAGCAGCATCACCGTGTAGTCGGGGCCCGCTATGTGCGCGAACGGGAAGGCCATCGAGCCGACGTCGGCGGGGGTCAGGCGCAGCGCGTCGGCGAGGCAGGAGCCGCCGGCGATCAGGGAGCGGTCGGTGTGCAGGACGCCCTTGGGGTCGGAGGTGGTCCCCGAGGTCCAGTAGATCCAGCGTACGGAGGTGCCGTCGCCGGGCGGTGGGGGCAGTACGGCCGGGTCGCCGTCGGGGAGGTCCGCGTAGGCGTCGAAGACCCCGCGCGCGCCGAGCCGGGCCGCCATCGCGGCGTGGTCGAAGCCGCGCCAGGTGCCGGGGACGGCGAAGAACTCGGCCTTGGACTCGCGCAGGGCGAAGCCCACCTCGCGGTCCCGGTAGAAGGGGATGACGGGCGACTGGACGGCGCCGAGCCGGGCCAGGGCGAGCGAGAGCAGCACCGTTTCGATGCGGGTCGGCAGTTGCCAGGCGACGACGGTGCCGGGGCGCACGCCCATGGCGTACAGGCCCGCGGCGACGCGTTCGGAGCGGTCGCGCAGGGCGCCGAAGGTGAGCGTGCGGTCGTCGGCGGGGCGGTCGGCGGCCTCGATGAGCACCGGGCCGTCGGGGGTGAGCGCGGCCCGGCGGGCGACCAGCTCCCACAGGGTCCGGGACCGGCTCAGTTCCGTCGCGGTGTCCGTCATCCCGGACCTCCCTCGATAGATTTCTGACGGATAGTCAGGTCTGGCGCAGAGCGTAGGGCGCCGGCGCTTGCCGGTCCAGAGCCGGCGGGGCTAGCTTGTTTCTGACGATCCATCAGATTGGGCGATTGGGGAGACCATGGAATCGGAACTGCCTCGGATCATCAGCGTCGACGACCACGTGATCGAACCCGCCCACCTCTTCGACGTCTGGCTGCCCGCCAAGTACCGCGACCGCGGTCCCCGTCCGCTCACCGCCGGCATCGGCGAACTCCAGTACACCGGCGGCAAGTACGTCATCACCATGGACCCCGACGGCCCCCCGACCGACTGGTGGATCTACGAGGACCTCAAGTTCCCGTACAAGCGCAACATCGCCGCCGTCGGCTTCGACCGCGACGACATGACCCTGGAGGGCATCACCCGCGAGGAGATGCGCCGCGGCTGCTGGGACCCCAGGGCCCGCCTCGCCGACATGGACCTCAACCACGTCGAGGCCTCCCTCTGCTTCCCCACCTTCCCCCGTTTCTGCGGCCAGACCTTCGCCGAGGCCCACGACAAGGAGGTCGCCCTCGCCTGCGTGCGCGCCTACAACGACTGGATGGTCGAGGAATGGTGCGGCGACAGCGGCGGCCGGCTCATCCCGCTGTGCATCATCCCGCTCTGGGACATCGACCTCGCCGTCGCCGAGATCCACCGCAACGCCGCCCGCGGAGTGCGCGCCGTCACCTTCTCCGAGATCCCCACCCACCTGGGCCTGCCGTCCATCCACTCCGGCTACTGGGACCCCTTCTTCGCCGCCTGCCAGGACACCGGCACCGTCGTCAACATGCACATCGGGTCCTCGTCCCAGATGCCCGCCGCCTCCCCCGACGCGCCGCCCGCCGTCCAGGCCTCCCTCAGCTTCAACAACGCCATGGCCTCGATGATGGACTTCCTCTTCAGCGGCGTCCTCGTCAAGTTCCCCACCCTCACGCTCGCCTACAGCGAAGGCCAGATGGGCTGGATCCCGTACGCCCTGGAACGCGCCGACGACGTCTGGCGCGAACACCGCGCCTGGGGCGGCGTCAAGGACCTCATCCCCGAGCCGCCGTCCACGTACTACTACCGGCAGATCTACTGCTGCTTCTTCCGCGACAAGCACGGCATCGCCTCGCTCGACGTCGTCGGCCGCGACAACGCCACCTTCGAGACCGACTACCCGCACGTCGACTCGACCTTCCCGCACACCAAGGAGGTCGCCCTCGACCACGTCCGGGGACTCGACGACGAGACCGTCTGGAAGCTGATGCGCGGCAACGCCATCCGCATGCTCGGCCTGCCCCTGGACCTCGACCGGCCCCGCCAGGGCCGCTGATGGACCTCACCCACACCGAAGAGGAACAGGACTTCCGGGCCCGCCTGCGCGAATGGCTCGGCAAGACCCTGCCCGAACTCCCCGCCAAACCCTCCCCGGACGACTGGCCCGCCCGCCGCGCCTACGACCTGGGCTGGCAGCGCCGGCTGTACGACGCCGGCTGGGCGGGCCTGCACTGGCCCGTCGACGCCGGCGGCCGCGGCGCCACCCCCACCCAGCACCTGATCTTCCTGGAGGAGACCGAACGAGCCGGCGCCCCGTACGTCGGCGCCAACTTCGTCGGACTCCTCCACGCCGGCCCCACCATCGCCGCCGAGGGCACCCCCGAACAACGCGCCCGCTGGCTGCCGCCCGTCCTGCGCGGCGACGAGGTCTGGTGCCAGGGCTTCAGCGAACCCGACGCCGGATCCGACCTCGCCGCCCTGCGCACCCGGGCCGTCCGCGACGGCGACGAGTACGTCATCACCGGCTCCAAGATCTGGACCTCGCACGCCGAGGTCGCCGACTGGTGCGAACTCCTCGTCCGCACCGACCCCCGGGCCCCCAAACACCGCGGGATCAGCTGGCTCGCCCTGCCGATGGACACCCCCGGCGTGAGCGTCCGCCCGCTGCGCACCCTCGCCGGATCGACGGAGTTCGCGGAGGTCTTCCTCGACGAGGTCCGAGTCCCCGTCGGCAACCGGGTCGGCGCCGAGAACGACGGCTGGCGCGTCACCATGGTCACCCTGTCCTTCGAACGCGGCACGGCCTTCGTCGGCGAGGTCGTCGCCTGCCGCCGCACCCTCGGCCGGCTCGCCCGCACCGCCAAGGCCAACGGACGCTGGGACGACCCCGTGCTGCGCCGCACCCTGGGCCGGCTGCACGGCGAGTTCGGCGCCCTGTGGCGGCTCACCCAGTGGAACGTCGGCGAGGCGCAGCGCTCCGGCGGCGTCCCCGGCGTCGGCGGCAGCGTCTTCAAGCTCGCCTACTCGCACGCCCGCCAGGAGCTGTACGAGGCCGCCGCGCAGGTCCTCGGACCGGACTCCCTCGTCCTGGACGAGGAATGGGTCCTGGACCGGCTCTCGTCCCTCTCGTACACGATCGCGGCGGGCACCTCGCAGATCCAGCGCAACATCGTCGCCGAGCGGATCCTCGGCCTCCCGAAGGGACCGTGAACGGCCGTGGACTTCCAGCCGACCGAAGACCAACGGGACCTCAAGGCGACCCTGCGCGACCTGCTCGCCCGCCGCTGGGGACGCGAGGCGCTGCGGACCTCACTGGACTCCGGGACCGCCCTCGACCGGAACCTGTGGCGGGAGCTGGGCGAGGCCGGCTTCTTCGCGCTGCGCCTGCCCGAGGCCGACGGCGGGGTCGGCCTCGGCCTCCCCGAGGCCGTGCTCCTGTTCGAGGAAGCCGGCCGGGCCCTGCTGCCCGGCCCGCTGGTCGCCACCCACCTGGCGGCCGGCACCGTACCGGGGGCCGCCGCGGGCACCACCGTCGTCACCGCCTTCGACCTGGGCGGCGACCTGATCAGCCACCTCGCGGAGGCCGACGCCGTCCTCGGCGCCCCGTCGCCGCCGCCGGGCGAACCGGTCCGCTCGGCGGACCCGCTGACCCCCCTGCACCGGGCCCGGCCCGGCGCCGGGACCCCGGCCGGCGACCTCGCCCCGTACCGGGACGCGGGAGCGCTGCTCACGGCGGCCCTCCAGCTCGGCAGCGCGCTGCGGACGCTGGAACTGGCCGTGCGGTACGCGGCCGAGCGCGAGCAGTTCGGCAGGCCGATCGGCGCCTTCCAGGCCGTCAAACACCTGTGCGCGGGCATGCTGGTCCGCGCCGAGCTGGCCCGTACGGCCGTGTACGCGGCGGCGGTGACGGCCGCCGGGGCCGAGGGCCCCGGCGGGATCGCCGCCGCCAAGCTCCTCGCGGACGCCGCGGCCGTGGCCAACGCCCGGGACTGCCTCCAGGTCCACGGCGGCATGGGCTTCACCTGGGAGGCGGACGTCCACCTCCACCTGAAGCGGGCCTGGGTGCGCGCGGAGCAGTGGCGCACGGCGGGGGAGGCGGAGGAACTGCTGGCCGCGGAACTGCTGGCCGCGGAACCGGCGGCTGCGGAAGTTGGACTTGGCGGCGCCGTAACGGGGTAGGAGCGTGTGGCGGTCGCTCACCGTGACCGCGGGGCACGGGAGGAACGGGGCGGGACGCATGTCCGATTACGGAGAGTTGATATCGGTTTGTGTCCTGGGCCCAGCCCGATCCGGGCCGAAGGCGGGGGTGTGCTCCGGTACGCTCCCACGAATGCGAGCGGTTGAGCGGCGCGAGCGTCGCACAGTATGCACCACGCCTACTCCTTCGCGCTGGAATATGCCCGAAGCGCTTGTTGTGGTGACTGTATGTCAACCATGCTGCACAGCACGGGGATCACATTCCGTGATCCCATCCTGTCGCGAGGCGAAGTGTCCGCCGGTTCGGATGGTGTGAGCGGTGCAGGTGCTTCAGGTACAGCTGGAGGTAGGACCGGACCCCGCCGAGGTCGGGCGGGCGCGCCGCTGGGCGCGGTCCCGGATGGCGGGGTGCGGTGTGCGGGACGACGAGCCGCTCGCCGAGACGTTGATCCTGCTGATCTCGGAACTGGTCACGAACGCGGTCGTGCACACGGGCTGTCCGGCCGTGCTGCGGATGCTGTTCGGCGGGCCGGGGGTGCGGGTCGAGGTCGCCGACTCGAGCGACCGGGCGCCGGCCCCCCGGCAGGCCGCCGGGGACGACACCGGCGGGCGCGGCCTGGAACTCGTCGACGGGCTCGCCGACCGGTGGGGCTGGCAGCGCGAGGGCGCGGGCAAGCGCATCTGGTGCGAGATCGACCGGGATGAGCCGAGCGGGACCGCACCCGACGAAAACTTTGCCCACCATCGGGAACCGCGCGTGTACCTCTAACGAGGTGTTGACGGATTGTCACCTGTTGATCACCCTGGTGGTGAGCGATTCGTGGCGAGGGGACGCCAAGGGCCCTGCCTTGACGAGTGCGGGTCGCGGGGTGGCGGCTGCCGTGCCGCGCTCGGGGTGTGCACGGACACACGCCGCCACCCGCTGGTCTTGAGGGGTTGCGTGCGGGGGCGGGGCGGGGGCGCCGGGGTGGCGCCGGTCAGCTGCCGGCTCCGCCGGGCGCCTTGGGGGTACGGGTGCGGCCGGGGGGCGCGATGACCCGTACGTCGCCCCCGCGGGACCGGAGCCAGTCCTCCAGCGCGGACCCGACGAGCGGGTGACGGCTGCCGTCCGGTGCGATCAGGCCGGCCGGGCCGAACACCGTCCCGGTCAGCCCCGTCACGCGGGTGCTGTCGTCCAGCAGCACCTCGAAGGAGTTCTCCCGCACCCGCGCCCCGCTGAGGTCCGCCCCGCGCAGGTCGGTGTCCAGGAGTGCGGCGCCCAGGACGCGGGCGCCGCGCAGGCTCGCGCCGCGGGCGTCGGCGCCGTAGAGCTCCGCGCGGACCAGGTCGGCGCCGTCGAGGACGGTCCCGCGCAGGTCGGCGCCGTCGAGGACGGCCCGTACGAAGCGGGCGCCGGTGGCGTCGGCGCCGCAGAGGTCGGCGCGCTGGAGGTCGCAGCGGTAGAAATCCGTCCCGACGAGCCGGGCGCCGGCGAGGCGGGTTTCGGTGAACAGGGTCTGCGAGAAGTCGGCGCCGGACAGGACCGCCCCGCCGAGGTCGAGGCCCGTCAGGTCGGCCGCGGCCGGGAAGCCGGCCCTCACCCACTCCCACAACCAGCGCGCGCCCTCCGGGTCTGCGGGCGGCAGCACCCGCCACGGCAGCACGACGGGTCGCCGACGCCGGTACCAGGGGGCGGGGGTCGGGCGGGCGGCGCCGTCCGAGCCGGTGCTGCTCGGGCCCGCGCCGTTCTCCGCGCCGTCCTCCGTGCCGTTCTCCGTGCCGATCTCCGCGCCGTCGTCGTCCACCGTCACGGCCCGGAAGCGGGCGTCCAGCGCCGCCAGTTCGGGGTCTTCCGCGAGGTCGGCGAGCTCGTCGCGGGAGGTCAGGACGTCCCGGTACAGGTCGAGTCCGTACCAGCGGACGGGCGGCCAGTCGGCCTCCATGCGGCAGATGAGGTCCGCCCACCGCCACAGCCGCGGGTCGGTGCCGGCGGGGGCGAGCGGCAGGCCGGCCACGACCTCGGGCAGCCCCTGCACCGGGGCGTGCGGGAACGCCGCCACCCCGGCCTGGGTGGCCAGTACCAGGCAGCCGGTCTCGTCGCCGTCCGGCTCCTCGATCCGGGCGAAGGTGGCGCCGCCGGTGGGGGTGAACACGCGCTCGATGTCGGGCCGGCCCCCGTCCAGCAGTACGGTCGTCCCCAACTCCCGGGCCAGGGACCGTCCGAGGGCCCCGGGGGTCGGTGGCTCCGTGACGGCGGGTACGGCGTAGATGGAGAGCGCGCAGGCCAGGTCGCCCCGGTCGAGGTACGCGTACCCGCAGGTGATCGGAGCGTCCCAGTTCCGTCCCTCGGCCTCGTGCTCGGGTCCGACGTCGACCCCCCGCGCACCCACCCCGAAGGCCTCGCCGAGGACCCGTACGAGGTCTGCCGGCGCGGGCCGTGCGGCGGTCAGGAACCCGTACGCGTGCCCACGCATCCCGCGCCGCCCCCTTCCCTGGTGTCCCGGCCCAGGATGCCGGACCGGCGGCGCGGGTGGGTGCCCCCGGCCCGGGGGGTGGGGGCCGGGGGCGGCTGGGGAGGCGTCAGGAGGAGCGGGTCAGCAGGGGCGGATGTGGTAGACGGGGGTCCAGTAGGCGGTGCCGGTGGACTTGGCGACGTTCGACCAGCGTTCGCTGCCGTTGTCGTTGTAGAACCGGGCCCGGGTGCCCGAGGTCTGGTTGTTGTGGAACGTGCCGTCGCCGATGCCCCAGAAGTCGTAGTAGCCGCACCGGTAGAAGTCGTAGGTGTCGCCCCGGCCGTCGGTGATGCACAGGTGGCCGTGCCCGCAGGCGAGCGCGGTGTTCGGGGAGGCCAGGTCGCGGGCCTCCGGCCGGCCCGGGACGGCGAGGGTCAGGGCGCCGCCGGCGGTGGTCATCCGGTTCGCGGAGACCTGGCGGGCCGCCGGGTCCTTCGCGAGGATGGCGTCGACCCGCTGCTGGAGGGCGGCCGCCTGCGGGGCGCTCAACCCCGCGTCGCGGGCCTGCCCGAGGTGGGCGGACCGGGCGGACGTCGAGTCGGTGGCGGTGGAGCCGGTGGAACCGGTGGCGTCGGAGGCGTGGGCGGTCAGGACGGGGCCTGCGATCAGGGCCGCGGTCGCGGTCATCATCGCCAGGATCTTGCGCGGTGACATGGTGGAACCCCTCTGATTCGGCGTCCGGGAAGCCGCGCGCCCGTGACGGCGGCCTGAAGACGCGTGACCATCCTTTCGAAGGTCACCCGGGGTCGAGAAGGGCGAAATCGGCCTCGCTGCGGCTCTTGTGGGCATACCTCAGGGTTCCCCGAGCCCCAGCAGCCCCGCCCGCAGTCCCACCGCACCCGGCCGGAACCCACGGGTGCGGCCCCCGCCCCCTTGCCCGGCCCGGGCTCCCCGCCCCACCGCCCGCCCCGCGGGCCCACCGCCGCGCCGGTGGCGCGAAGGGCGCGGAGCGCGGGCGGGGGCGACGGAACCGTACGGAACGCCGCGCCGCCGCGTCCGGGCGCGGGCCCCGGGAGGGGGTGGGTCAGAAGACGGCGATCGGGGCCACCGGGGTGCCCGTGCCGCCGACGAAGGGTTCCGGCATGGCGGAGAGGAGGAAGGAGTAGCGGGCCTCTTCCGCACAGGCTGTGGACAACTCCTCCAGGTTCCAGTTCTGACCCTGGTGCATGCCCATCTCGACCAGGTCCAGGGCGTGCACCGGCAGCCACAGGTTGTCGATCTCCGGCGGGAAGATCTCGAAGGTCAGGGTGTCGTTGGCGACGGCCGCGACGTCCCGGGCGTGGAACCACTGGGGGGTGCGGACGGACAGGCCGGGTGAGGGGAAGCCGTAGCCGTGCTTGTCGCCCGCCAGGTAGACCTGGATCTGGCCGGTGCGGACGAGGACGATGTCGCCGGCGCGGACCGTGACCCCACCGAACTCCTCCGCCTCCACGAGGTCCTCGGGGGTCACCGCGTGGCCGCCCGCCAGCCGGTCCACGCCCTTCGCGCGGGCCACGTCCAGCAGGACGCCGCGCGAGACGATGTGCCGGGCCTTGTCGATGCCGCTGAACGCGGCGCGGGAGTGCGCGGTGACGGAGGAGGCCGGGCGGCCGTTGTAGATCTTCCCCGAGTGCGAGACGTGCGTCAGGGCGTCCCAGTGGGTGGCCGCCTGGAGTCCCATCGTCACGGCGTCGTCGCTGCACGCCACCGTGCCCGGGCCGAAGATCTCCTGGTTGATCTGCACCATCGTGTGCAGCGGGTTGATCCGGCCCGGGATCATGCCGACCTGGACGCCGTCCTCTTCCAGCGGGAGCGCGAGCGGGACCCGGCGGCCCCTGCGGACGCCTGCGGCCGCGGCCCGGACGACCGGGTCGGTGATCAGGTTCAGGGTGCCGATCTCGTCGTCGGCGCCCCAGCGGCCCCAGTTGTTGACGCGCTTGGCGATGTCGTGGAACTCGGGGGGCAGGGACATGGGCCTCATCAGCTCCTGGTGAAGGTGGCGGCGACCGGGTCTTGTGCTGGTGCGTCGGGCTGCCCCTAGAATCTAACGGTCCGTCAGAAAACGCGGGAAGGGGCCGGCATGGGGAACTTCTTGGCAGGCAAGGTCGTCGCCGTCACGGGCGCGGGCCGGGGCATCGGGCGGGCCGTGGCGCTCGCCGCGGCCGCCGAGGGAGCCTCGGTCGTCGTCAACGACTACGGCGTCGGCATCGAGGGCGGGGAGCCGACCAGCGAGGTCGCCGCTTCGGTCGTGAAGGAGATCACCGCCGCGGGCGGGGAGGCCGTCGCCGTGGCCGACGACATCTCCACCATGGCCGGCGGCCAACGCGTCATCGACACGGCCCTCGCCCGGTACGGGCGCGTCGACGGGGTGGTGTGCGTCGCCGGCATCCTGCGCGAACGGATGCTCTTCAACATGTCCGAGGAGGAATGGGACCCGGTCCTCGCCACCCACCTCAAGGGCACCTTCACCGTCTTCCGCGCCGCCTCCGCCGTCATGCGCAAGCAGGGCACGGGCACGCTCATCGGCTTCACCAGCGGCAACCACCAGGGCTCCGTCGCCCAGGCCAACTACAGCGCGGCCAAGGGCGGAATCATCTCCCTCGTCCGCAGCGCCGCCCTCGGCCTCCACAAGTACGGGGTCACCGCCAACGCCGTAGCCCCCGTCGCCCGCACCCGGATGTCCGCGGGCGTCCCGATGGAGCTGAAGGAGATCGGGGAGCCCGAGGACGTCGCCGCCCTCGTCACCTACCTGCTCAGCGACCGGGCCCGCGCCGAGAACATCACCGGGCAGGTGTACACGATCGCCGGCCCGAAGATCGCCGTGTGGGCCCAGCCGCGCGAACTGCGCGCCGGGTACGCCGAAGGCTCCTGGACCCCCGAGAAGATCGCCGACTTCCTGCCCGGGACCGTCGGCACCGACCCGATGCCGATGCTCGCGCAACTGGAGGCGATGGCCCGGGCCGCCGCCGCCAAGGACCGGCCCAACGCGTGACCCGCGGCCCGGGGAGGGGCGGGGGCGGCCGAAGCACGGACGACCCCGGCCGTCGCACCACCGATCGCCGTCCCGCCGACGCCTGACAGGGAGACCGCATGGACTTCAGCCTCGGAGCCGGCGACGAGGAGCTGCGCGCCCGCGCCCGGACCTGGCTCACCGCCCGCCTCGACGGACCGTACGCGGACCTGCGCGGCCTCGGCGGGCCGGGCGCCGAGCACGAGGGGACGCAGCAGCGGCGCGACTGGGAACGGGAGTTGGGCCGCGGCGGCTGGATCGGGCAGGGCTGGGACGTCCCCGCCGGCGCGTACGGGCAGCAGCGGCTCTCCCTCACCGGCCAGGTCGTCTGGGCGGAGGAGTACGCGGCGCTGCGCGCGCCCGGCCGGGTCGGCCACATCGGGGAGAACCTCCTCGCGCCGACCCTGATCGCCCACGGCACCCCCGAGCAGCAGGCCCGGTTCCTGCCCGGCATCGCCCGCGGCGAGGAACTGTGGTGCCAGGGGTACAGCGAACCGGACGCCGGGTCGGACCTGGCGGGCATCCGTACCGTCGCCGTGCGCGACCCCGCGGACGGGCTGCCGCGCGTCACCGGGCAGAAGATCTGGACCTCCCTCGCCCAGGACGCCGACTGGTGCTTCGTCCTCGCCCGCACCGAGGCCGGCTCCCGCCGGCACCGGGGCCTGTCGTTCCTGCTGGTGCCCATGGACCAGCCGGGCCGCGTCGAGGTCCGCCCGATCCGGCAGATGTCGGGCACCGCCGAGTTCAACGAGGTGTTCTTCGACGGGGCGGTCGCCACCGAGACCGTCGGCGGGGAGGGCAACGGCTGGAGCGTCGCCATGGGCCTGCTCGCCCTGGAACGCGGCGTCTCCACCCTCGTCCAACAGATCGGCTTCGCCGCCGAACTGGAACGCGTCCTGGCCGACCACCTCGCCGCCGGCGCCCCGGACCCGGTCCTGCGCGAACGCCTCGTCCGGCAGTGGGCCGAACTGCGCACCATGCGCTGGAACGCGCTGCGCACGCTCGGCTGCGCCGGTGACCCGGGGGCGCCGAGCGTGGCGAAGCTGCTGTGGGCCGGCTGGCACCGGCGGCTCGGAGAGCTGGCGGTCGAGGTCCGGGGGGCGGCGGCGACGGCCGGGCCGGTGCCCTGGGCGCCCGACGTCCCGTACGAGCGGGGACTCGACGAGGCACAGCGGCTCTTGCTGTTCACCCGGGCCGACACGATCTACGGCGGCTCGGACGAGATCCAGCGGAACATCATCGCCGAGCGGGTGCTCGGCCTGCCTAAGGAGCCCAGGTGAGAGGCGTCGTGTTCGACGGCAAGCAGGCCCAAGTGGTCGACGATCTGGAGATCCGCGACCCGGGACCGGGGGAGGTGCTCGTCGCCGTCAAGGCGGCCGGGCTGTGTCACAGCGACCTGTCGGTGATCGACGGGACGATCCCGTTCCCGCCGCCGGTGGTGCTCGGGCACGAGGGCGCCGGGGTGGTCGAGGCGGTCGGCGCGGGCGTCACGCACGTGGCGGCGGGCGACCACGTCTCGCTGTCCACGCTCGCGAACTGCGGGGCGTGCCCGGACTGCGACCGGGGGCGTCCGACAATGTGCCGCAAGGCGATCGGGATGCCCGGTCAGCCCTTCCGTCGGGGCGGGAAGCCGCTGTTCCAGTTCGCCTCCAACTCGGCTTTCGCGGAGCGGACGATCGTCAAGGCCGTGCAGGCCGTGAAGATCCCCCGGGACGTGCCGCTGACCTCGGCGGCGCTCATCGGCTGCGGGGTGCTGACGGGCGTCGGGGCGGTGCTGAACCGGGCGAAGGTCGACCGGGGGGAGAGCGTCGTCGTCATCGGCACCGGCGGGATCGGCCTGAACGTCCTCCAGGGCGCCCGGATAGCCGGCGCGACGACGATCGTCGCCGTCGACGCGAACCCGGCGAAGGAGGCGGTGGCCCGGCGGTTCGGGGCCACCCACTTCATCGACGCGTCGGCCGCCGGGGACTCCTCGGCCGCCGTACGCGAGATCCTGCCGACGGGCGCGGACCACGCCTTCGAGTGCGTGGGCAACGTGAGGTTGATCCGGCAGGCCGTCGACCTGCTGGACCGGCACGGGCAGGCGATCCTGCTCGGGGTGCCGGGGTTCAAGGAGGAGGCGTCGTTCCTCGTCTCGTCCATGTACCTGGACAAGACGATCATGGGTTGCCGGTACGGGTCGTCCCGCCCCCAGCGCGACATCGCCCTGTACGCGGAGTTGTACCGGCAGGGCCGGCTGCTGCTCGACGAGCTGGTGACGGAGGTCTACCCGATCGAGGACTTCGCCAAGGCGGCCGACGACGCCCACCACGGGCGGGTGGCGCGCGGGGTGCTCACCTTCTGAGCGGGGGGTACGGGTCCGGCCCCGCGCCCCGGGAGGGGGCGGCGGGGCCGGGGTGCGGGGTGGGGTGCGGACCGGGGTGTGGGGTGGGGTGCCGTGAGGTGGCGTCGTCCTCCGTCAGGGGGCGAAGCGGCCGAAGCGGCCCTGGTGGAAGAGGAGCGGGTCGCCCTCGCCCTCGGCGCCCATGGCCGCGACGCGGCCGACGACGATGAGGTGGTCCCCGCCGGTGTGCACGGCCTGGATGCGGCAGTCGATCCAGGCGGGCACGTCGTCGAGCTGCGGCGAGCCGGTGACGGGCGCCGGCCGGTGGCCGACCCCGGCGAACTTGTCGGCTCCGCTGACGGCGAACCCCCGGCACAGCGCGCCCTGTTCGGCGCCCAGGATGTTGACGCAGAACACCCCGGCGCGGGCGATCCGCGGCCAGGTGGTCGACGTACGGGCCACCATGAAGGTGACCAGCGGCGGGTCGAGGGAGAGCGAGGCGAAGGACTGGCAGGCGAAGCCCGCCGGGCCGTCCTCGCCCTCGCCCGGCGGCGCGGTGATGACCGTGACCCCGCTGGCGAACCGGCCCAGTACGGCCCGGAACTCCGCGGGACCGACGGGCGCGCGCTCGTCCCGACCGACGGCCCGCAGCGCGGGCCGGGGCAGAGCGTCGACGGACTCCGGGGCCGCGGATGCGGGGGCGCCGGCTGACCTGAGGTATCGGACGACGGTGGCCGCCATCCCTGCGTGTCCCATCACACCCCCGATTGAAGCTGACGGGTCGTCAGATGGGAAGGGTCGCGTTGAGGTCGCGCGGGGGGTGCGGGGTCGTGCGGGGGTCCCGGCCGGTGGTGGTGCGGGTGGGGGGTAGGGTGCGGGCAGCAAGTGATTGAACTTGTTCAAAACTGGATGCGGGGGCGACGCCATGACGCACGACGAAACGGTCCGCCCGGCCACGTTCCTGGGCCGGGAACTTCCCGCGGCGGCGGCCATCTCCGCCGGACAGCCCCTCCTGCTCCTCGCCGCGGCCTTCGTCCTCACTGGTCTCGCGGGCCCGTACGACCACGACCGGGGCGAGGGGGCGTTCGGAGCCGTCCTCCTGACGGGGTTCCTCCTCCTCTCCCCGCTGCTGCTCCCCGTGCTCGGCCTGCTGCACGCGGCCCTGTTCGCCCTGCCCGTCACGGGTTCCGCGCACGCCCTGGGCCGGCGCGGCCGCGTACCGGCCGGCGTCTGGGCCGTACTGCTGACCGCCGCGCTCGCCGCGCTCTACGCGGCCGCCGGCCGGTGGCGGTTCGACCTCCCCTACGGGCCGACCTGGGCGTGGGTGGCGGGGACCGGGCTGCTCCCGGTGGCCGCCGCCCGCTACGCCCGCGCCCGCGACGTCCGCCCGTGGGGCATGATCCGCCGGGCCGCGGGCGTGACGGGTGCGGGCCTGCTGCTCCTCGGAGGCGGCCACGCCGCGGGCCTGGCCGGGCTCCTGCCGGAGTACCGGCCGCCCCGCCTCGCGGCGTCCGAGTACGCCGGGACGTGGACCGGCGACGGGGGCGCCCGCCTGGTGCTCCACCGGGACGGCACGATGAGCGCCGAAGCGCTGCCCGTGGTGGCCCGCGACGGTGGGATCGACCGGTGCACGGGCGACGGGACGTGGAGCTTCGACCCCGAGGCGGTGCCGGCGAACCGGGACGGGGTGTGGCTCGACATCCGGTCCTGTACCGGATCCGTACCCGCCTGGCGGATCTCGGGCACGACCGAGCGGCCCGAGCTGTTCACGTGGCTGTACGGCCCGGACGCCGACGTGCTGAAGGTCCTCCGGTCGGACGCGGACGCGGACGGGGCTCGGGCGTTCGGGTGAACCGGGGGCGTGCGGGGCGGCTCGTGCGGGGGCGCTCCGGCGGGCGGGGGCATCGTGGCCCGGGACCGTGCAGCGCCGTACGCCCTCAAGGAGGAACCCCATGCTCGGCACCGACTTCCGTACCGGCTCGCCCAACTGGCTCGACCTCGGCAGCCCCGACACCGCGGCGGCCGCCGCGTTCTACGGGGCGGCGCTCGGCTGGGACTTCGCCTCGGCCGGGCCCGAGGCGGGCGGGTACGGCTTCTTCCAGGTGGACGGGAAGACCGTCGCCGCGCTCGGCCCGCTCACCGAGGAGGGGGCGACGTCCGCGTGGATGCTCCACTTCATGACCTCCGACATCCAGGCCACCACCGATGCCGTGCGGGCCGGCGGCGGGGCGGTGCGGATGGAACCCGGCGACGTCATGGGCGAGGGGTGGCTCGCCCAGTTCACCGACCCGCAGGGCGCCGAGTTCGCGTGCTGGCAGCCCGGGGGGACGGGCGGGCTCGACCTCACCTCCGCCGAGAAGAGCCTGGTGTGGGCGGAGCTGCACGTCCCGGACCCGCTCGCGGCCCTCTCCTTCTACGGCGGGGTGTTCGGGTGGCGGCACTCCGAGATGGGGATGGCCGGGATGACGTACCGGGTGCTGTCCATCGCCGACGGGGAGCAGCAGGAGGGCACCTTCGGCGGGGTCGCTCCGCTGGGTGACGAGGGCGGGCGGATCCCGCGGTGGGTGCCGTACTTCAACGTCCCGGACGTCGACGGGGTCGCCGCGGCGGCGTTGGGGGCGGGTGGGTCGGTGCCCATGCCGGCCGAGGACATCGCCGGGGTCGGGCGGATCGCCTGGGTCGCCGACCCGGCGGGGGCGGTGTTCGCGCTGCTGAAGCCCGACCCACGGGGCTGATCGCGGGCCCCTCCTGGTCAGCGGCCCAGGTACTTGGGGGTGCGGCGCTCCACGAAGCCGGCCACGCCCTCGTTCGCGTCGGCGGTGGTCATGTTGAGTTCCTGGGCGGTGGCTTCGGCGGCGAGCGCGGTGGCCCGGTCACCGTCCAGGGAGGCGTTGACCAGCTGCTTCGTGAGGGCGAGGGCGCGGGTGGGGCCCTGGGCGAGGCGCTCGGCCCAGGCGCGGGCGGTTTCCTCCAGCTCGTCGGCCGGCACCACCTTGTTGACGAGGCCGAGGCGGGCGGCGTCCTCGGCGGGGACGGCGTCGCCGAAGAACAGCAGCTCCTTCGCCTTCTGCGGGCCGAGGAGGCGGGGCAGCAGGTACGCGCCGGCGCCGTCCGGGACGAGGCCGCGGCGGACGAACACCTCGATGAAGCGCGCCGGTTCGGCGGCTAGGACGAGGTCGCAGGCGAGGGCGAGGTGGGCGCCGATGCCGGCGGCGGTGCCGTTGACCGCGGCGATGACGGGTTTTTCGCAGTCCAGGACCGCGGTGATGAGGCGTTGGGCGCCGAGGCGGATCATGCGGGTGACGTCGCCGGCGATGCGGTTGCCTCCGGCGGTTGCGGGGGTGGGGCCGCTGCTGCGGAGGTCGGCGCCGGCGCAGAAGCCCTTGCCGGTGGCGGTGATGACGACCGCCCGGACGGCGGGGTCGGCGGAGGCGTCGGTGAGCAGGGCGATGACGCGTTCGCGTTGGTCCCGGGTGAGGGCGTTCATGGCCTCGGGGCGGTTGAGGGTGATCCAGGAGACGCTGTTCTCGATCCTGTGGCGGATCTCGTCCGAGGGGGTGAGGGTCACGGGTGCCTCCTGGGGGGCGGGGTGGGGTGGGGGTCCGGTTCGGGTTCGGGGTCCGGGGCGGAGCCCCGGCTGCGAGTCCCCGCCGGGCGGTCCGGGTCGGGCGTCCGGTTGTGCCGGGGAGTGGCCCCGTACCGACCGGCCAGGTCAGCGGCAGATGGCGAGGGCGTCCAGGGCCACCGCGCCCTGGCCCCGGGGGAGGACCATCAGGGGGTTGATGTCCAGTTCGGAGAGTTCGTCGCCCAGTTCGAGGGCCATCCGCTGGACGCGGAGGATGACTTCCACGAGCGCGTCGACGTCGGCCGGGGGTGCGCCCCGTACGCCCTCCAGGAGCGGGTGGCCGCGCAGTTCGGTGAGCATCGTGCGGGCCTGGTCCTCGCCGAACGGCGGCACGCGGACCGCCGCGTCCCGCAGGACTTCGACCAGGACCCCGCCGAGGCCGACGGTGACGGTCGGGCCGAAGAGGTCGTCCTGGGTGACGCCGACGACCATCTCGACGCCGCGTTCCACCATTTGGCAGACGAGGATCCCGTCCAGGGGGATGTTCTCGTAGCGGGCTATGTCGGTGAGTTCGCGGTACGCGTCGCGGATCTGGCTCGCCGAGGTGAGGGCGACCTTGACCAGGCCGAGTTCGGTCTTGTGGCCGAGTTGGGGGCCGGAGGCCTTCATGACGACCGGGTAGCCGACGAGTCCGGCCGCCCGTACGGCGGCCGCCGCGCTCGTCACCAGTTGCTCGCGCGGTACGCGGATGCCGTACGCGCGCAGGAGCTGCTTGGCGGAGTGTTCGCTGAGCTGCTGGCCGGGCCGCATCAGGGCCTGGGCCTTGCGGTACGAGGGGGAGGGGGTGCGGGGTGCCTCGTCGAAGGGGGAGCGGTAGGACGCGGTGAAGCGGTGGTGGGAGAGGTAGGCGCGGACGGCGGTGATGCAGTTGCCGAAGGTGCGGAAGGTGGCCACGCGGGAGGAGCCGAGGAGGGTGGTGCGGTAGGCCTCCTCGGTGCCGACCGGGGAGCCCCAGATCACGCAGATGAGCTTGTCGGTCTGCTCGGCGGCGTCCACCAGGTCCTGGGCGAGCTTGTCGCTCATCGGGGGGAACGGCCCGGTGATGGGACAGATCAGGACGCCGACGGACGGGTCCGCCAGGATCGCGTCGATGATCTTGCGGCCGCGCCAGTCGCCGACGGGGTGGCCGCCGTTGTCGACCGGATTGGAGACGCCGAGGTACGGCGGGATCCACTGGTGGAGTTCCGCCTGTTTGGCCTCGGAGAGGGTGGGGAGCGTGAGGCCCGCTTCGGTGGCCAGGTCGGAGAAGTGGGCGCCGGTGCCGCCGGAGATGGAGTAGACGACGACGCCGTCCGCCCGGGGCGGCCGGGCCCGGGCGAGGAGGGCGGCGGTGTCCTGGAGTTCGTCGAGTCCGTCGACGCGGATGACGCCGAACTGCCGCATGGCGGCGTCCACGACGGTGTCGGCGCCGGTCAGCTTGCCGGTGTGCGAGGCGGCCATCCGGGCGCCGGTCTCGGTGCGGCCGACCTTCACGGCGACGACGGGGACCCCGTTGCGGGCGGCCCGGTCGGCGGCGAGGAGGAAGGAACGGCCGTCCTTGAGGCCCTCCACGTAGCAGGCGATGGCCCCGACCTCGGGTTGTTCGGCGAGGTAGGAGATGAAGTCGGCGGTCTCCAGGTCGGCCTCGTTGCCGGTGGGAGCCCAGTGGGAGAGCCGGATGCCGAGTTCCTGGAGGGTGTAGACGGGCCGGCCCTGGTGCCCGGACTGGGTGATGAGGGCGATGGCCGGCCCGTCGAGGTCCTGGCGGAACTCCTCGAAGGCGTTGAGGTTGGTGTTCGGGCCGAGCAGGCGCAGCCCGGAGCGCCGTACGGCGGCGGCGAGCCGCGCCTGGGCGGCGGCGCCGGCCTCGCCGGTCTCCGCGAAGCCGGACGCGAAGGCGACGGCGAACCTGACCTTGGCCTCGGCCAGTTCCTCGACGACGGGCAGCGGATCGGCGACGAGGATCACCGCGAGGTCGACCTGTTCGGGCAGGTCGGCGACGGCGGCCAGGCAGGGCAGGCCGAAGACGCTCGGACGGGTGGGGTGCACGGGGTACACCCGGGCGCCGACGCGCTCGGCCCAGGCGAGGAGTTGGCGGGTGATGCCGGTGTTGGGTCTGCCGTCGGCGTCGGAGGCACCGATGACGGCCACGGACTCGGGCCGGAAGAACCGGTCCAGGTCGGGCACATCGGAGTGCAGGGGCCGTCCGCTGACGTCCAGGGCGATCGCGCCCTCGGAGGAGGGCGCGGCCGTGGAGTGGACGGCCGTCCTGGGGGTCTCCCCGCAGGCCTCGACACGTGCGCGGAAGTCGGTGGTGAGGGTGCCGTGAGTAGATCCAAGCATCGTTCCGCCCGCTCCTGCTCGATGAACCTCGATGGACCTCGGTGTACTTCGGTGGAACGCGAAGCAGTCCATAGCTGACGCGTAGTCAGATTACTGAACTGACGCGCCGTCAGGAACAGGGATGCGCAGGAAAGGTGGTGGAGGTGGTGTGTGTGCCCGAAGTTCGAACGGTGGCAGATCCGTTCGGGGGTGGTCCAGAGCGGTTTCGGCCTACCGACGCTTGCGGCGGGACAGGGACTTCGCGATCTTTTCGGCGTCCAGGGCCAGTTCGCGCAGCATGCCGCTGATCGGGTTCGTGTAGCCGGTGAAGTACAGGTCCGGAGCGCCCTGCGGGCTGCGTCCGCCGTGTACGAGGGGTCGACCGCGCCCGTCGAGGACGTCGAGGTGGCCGACCAGGTCCTCCAGGGCGCGCCGGTAGCCCGTCGCCGCGACCACCGCGTCCGGGGTGATCCGCGCACCGTCGGCCAGCACCACTTCGGCGCCGTCGAAGGAGACGACCGCCGCGACCGGCTCGACCCGGCCGCCGCGCACCGCGTCGATCAGGCCGACGTCCTGCACCGGGATCGCCCCTTCCCGGACCCTGCTGTACAGGCCGGTGGTGGGACGCGGGAGCCCGTACGCCGACAGGTCCGGCACGGAGAGCCTCGTGACGATTGCCCCGAGCCGGTCCACGAGCCGTACGGGCAGCCTGCGGACGAGGATCCCCGTGCGCTGGGAGGGCCAGCCCGCGGTCGAGCGCCGCAGGACGTGCGGGGCGGTCCGCACCGCGAGGCGCACCCGGGACGCCCCGCCGTCGGCCAGGTCCACGGCTATCTCGGCGCCCGTGTTCCCGACGCCGACGACCAGCACGTCCCGGCCCGCGTACGGCTTCGGTTCGCGGTACGCGGCGGCGTGCAGCAGTTCTCCGGTGTACGTGTCCGCGCCCGGCCAGTCGGGCAGCGCCGGGGTGTGGTTGAAGCCGGTCGCCACGACCACCGCCCGGGCCGCCAGCAGGCGCCCGCCGCTCGCGTGGAGGGTCCAGCCGGCGCCGTCGGCGGCCCGCTCGATCCGGGTCACCTCGACCCCGGTGACCAGCTCCAGCTCGTGGAACTCGGCGTACTTCTCCAGGTACCGGACCACGTCCGCCCGCGCGACCCACCGCCCGAACCGGCGCGGCACCGCCAGCCCGGGCAGGGCGGACAGGCGCCGGGTGGTGTGCAGGCGCAGCCGCTCGTAGTGGCCCCGCCAGGAGGCCCCGACCGCGTCGGACTTCTCCACGACGACGGCGCGCACGCCGCGCGCGCGGAGCGCGGCGGCGACGGCGAGGCCGCCGGGACCGGCGCCGATCACGTACACGGGGCGGGGCTGGGTGTTCATGTCGGGCTGCTCGGGCATGACGGGTGATCGTATCGACACTCAGAGTTGATGGGTCTCGGACAAGGAGTGAATCGATTGCGGAACGATCACGGGGGGCTGGATTGACCGTTATGGGGGAGTGCGGGTGGTGCTTCGTGGGGGTGGGGCCGCTCGGTCCGCCGTGTTGGTGCCGTGTTGGTGTCGTGTCGGTGCCGCGTTGGCGACGTGATCCTCGGCCCGCGTGGCCGTCGTCGCGCCGGCCGCCGTGGTCGTCGGCCCGTCGGCCCGTCGGCCCGTCGGCCCGCGTGGCCGTCGGCGTCCCGGCCGCCGCGGTCGGCGTTGCCTCGCGCCGGGGTGGGTGTCCCGCTGTCACAGTGGGGTCCCGTCCGTCCCGTGGGGGCTCGCGGCCGCCCGCGCCGGCCCCCGTTCCGGAGAGGAGCAGGTGAGTACCTGATGTGGCAGCCCGACGGGTGGGACGTACGCGTCCGCCTCGGAATCCTCACCCCGCACGCCGACGTCGGCCCCGAATCGGAGCTGCGCGCCATGGCCCCGCCCGAGGTGGGCCTGCACGCCGCCCGGGTGCCGTTCGCCGCCATGGCCGGCGGCGGGGTGATGGCCCCCACGATCCCGCTCGGCCCGGTGCGGGCCTTCGCCGAACCCCCGCACGTGGACGCCGCCGCCGAACTCCTCGCCGCCGCGCCCGTGGCCGTGATCGGCTACGCCTTCACCAGCTCCGCGTACGTCATCGGCGCGCGCGGCGAGGCGCACATGCTGGCCCGGCTCGGGGAGCGGGCCCACGGGTTGCCGGTCGTCGCCACCTGCGCCGCCGTGGTCGAGGCGCTGCGCGTGCTGGGGGTCGAGCGGATCGGCCTCGTCGACCCGCCGTGGTTCGACGCCACCCTGAACGACCTGGGGCGCGGGTACTACGAGGAGGCCGGGTTCGAGGTCCCGTACGCCGCCCCGTGCGGGCTCCCCGGCGAGCAGCGCGCGGTCCGGCCGAAGTCCCTGCACGACTGGGTGGCCTCGCGGCTGCCCGATACCGCCGACGCGGTCGTGATCGGCGGCAACGGGTTCCGTTCCGTCGGGGTGATCGGCGCCCTGGAGGCCACCCTCGGCCGGCCGGTGCTGACCGCCAACCAGGTCCTGCTGTGGGCCGCCCTGCGCGCGGCGGGCGCCTCCGCGGAGGGCGTCACCGGGTACGGGCGGCTTTTCGGGGGTCCGGGGGCGTGACCGGCTCCCGGGGCCTTGCGGGATCGGCCCCGATCCGCTGAACTGACGTACCGTCAGATCGGTGTGGGTGAGGGACGAGGGGTGGGGGCTGCCGATGCAGACCATCTGGCTCAGCGGAGCCGAATGGCTCGCCGTGCTGCGCATAGGCCTCGGGCTGTGGTGGCTGGAGAGCTGGCGGCACAAGGACAAGAAGGGCTGGTTCGAACGCGGCACCGGCATCGCCTGGGCCGCCGACGTCGCCGGCAAACACCGCTGGTCGTTCGTCAAGAGCGGCTTCACGAAGGTCGTCCAGCCCCGCCCCCGGCTCATCGCGTACGTCGTCGTCTACGTCGAACTCGCCCTGGGGCTCGGCCTGGTGTTCGGCTTCCTGACCCCGGTGGCGCTCGTGGGCGGCCTGTTGCTGAACCTGCTGTACCTGGTACTGATGATCCACGACTGGGCCGAGCAGGGGCAGAACGCGATGATGGCGCTGATCTCGCTCGTCGCGCTGTTCGCCATGAGCTGGCAGGCCTGGTCCCTCGACGCCTTGATCGGACTCTTCCTGTGACCGCCCCCGGTGCTCCAACCCCGGGCGCCGACCGCGCCCCCGCCCGCTCCGCCGCCGTCGCCGTCGTCCGTCATGACCTGCCCGAGGTGGACGAGTTCACCCGGCCGTACTGGGACGCCGCCGCCTCCGGCCGCCTGCTGCTGCGCCACTGTGCCGACTGCGGACGCCACCACCACTACCCGCGCGAGTTCTGCCCCTCCTGCTGGGCCGGCGAGGACCGCGTCACCTGGCAGGAGGCGAGCGGGAACGCCACCCTCTACACCTGGTCCGTGATCCACCGCAACGACCTGCCCCCCTTCGGCGGCCGCGTCCCGTACGTGGCCGCCGTCGTCGACCTCGCCGAGGGCCCCCGGATGATGACCGAGGTCGTCGCCTGCGCGCACGAGGACCTCCGCATCGGCATGCCGCTCCGGGTCACGTTCCGGGAGGCGACCGAGGACGTACGGGTACCGGTCTTCGAGCCGGCGGGTGGGGACGGGGACGAGGGCTCCGGTGGCGGCGCCGGTCACCACGGCGGGGCCTCGCGGTAGACGGTGGGCGGGGGCGGGGCCGGTAGCGGCCTACGGAGCACCGCCACGGCCTCCCCGATCCGGCCCAACGCCATGAGCAGCTCCGCGAGGGGCTTGCGGAGGTCCGGGTCGCCCGGATCCAGGACGGCCACGGCCTCCTCCGGCCGGCCGGCGCCGGCCAGCAGCCCGGCCACGACCTCCGCCGCGTACGTACTGCCGCCCTCCGGGTGCGCCCGGAGCTCCGCCACCGCCTGGTCCACGCGGCCGCAGGCCGCGAGGAGCGCGGCTCGCATCCGCAGCAGGTCCCACTCCTCGCAGTCGGGCGGATCCACGATGCCCGCGAAGCGGGCCAGCCCCTCCTCGGCGCGGCCCCGGTCGACGTACAGCGTGCACAGGGCGTCGAGGATGCAGTCCGAGTGCCCGCCCCGCGCGGCGGGCAGCGCCGCCAGGACGTCGATCGCCTCCTCACCCCGCCCGTGCCGGACGAGCAGCTCCGCCAGCCGCAGAGCGGCGTGCGAGGAGGCCGCCGCCGACGGGCGGTACACCTCGACCGCCCCCGCCACGTCCCCGCGTTCCTCCAACCACCGCGCGAGGAACCGTTCCGCGTTCCCGCCGGGTTCCTGCGCCGCGTACGCCCGCAGCTCCGCCGTTCGACCCAGCCGGGCCAACAACCCGGCCAGCGGATCCCGGCCGTTGACCGTCCCCGCGCCGGGCCCGTGCGCGCGCAGCAGCGCCACCGCCTCGTCGGTCCGGCCCTGCCGCTCCCGGACCGCCGCCAGCAACGCCGACGCGTCGGGCGGCTCGACGTACGGGGCCCCGCACTCCGTGTCGCCGCAGGCCGCGCAGGCGCGGCCCGGCGCGATGCGGTCCGCCAGCAGGGCCGCCACCTCCTCGTCCCGACCGAGTCCGGCGCTCACCTCCACCAGCGGCCCCGCGAGGAGCCGCTCCGTCACGTGCGGGCGCAGCAGCTCGTACGCCTCCTCGGCCCGGCCGGCGCGGGCCAGCAGCAGCGCGAAGTCCCGTAGCGCGGGGTGCTCCCCGGCCTCCGCGCGGGGGCGTACGAGGTCCAGGGCCTCCGCGACGCGACCCCACGCGCCGAGCAGCCCGGCGGCCTCCGCGACGGCCGTCCACCAGCCGGTCGCGACGTACGGGGCCAGCACGGAGCGCGCCTCGTCCTGCCGCCCCTCGGCGCCGAGGAACCGCGCCCGGGCGCGGGCGCAGAACCACTCGCCGTCCAACGCCAACTCCCGGACCGTGTCGGCGTGTCCGTGGTCCAGGAGGTACGCGACCAGGTCGGGCGGTACGCAACCCGCGTGCAGCCGGGTGCGCCGGTCCAGGTCGTCGGGGTCGAGGGCGGGGGCGTTCATGCGGCGAAGGGTAGAGGCGGGGGGCTTGGGCGTCGCCGGCCGGGGTGACGGGGGCGTCCGGGCTACGGCCAGAGCAGTTCGCGTACCCAGCCCGTGCCGTCGGTGGGACGGCGGTAGCGCAGGCGGGTGTGGCGGCGGGCGGCGTCACCCTGGAAGAACTCCACCTCCGTCGGGGTCAGGACGTACCGGGTCCAGGTCGGTGCGGGCGCGTCCGGATCCGTACCGGCCCGCTCCCAGGACTCCGCCGAGACCCGCGCCAACTCGGCGGTGGAGGCGAGCACTTCGCTCTGGCGCCCGGTGAGCGCGGCGGCCAGCGCCCCGCGCGAGCGGACCGCCAGGTCCGCCCGGCTCTCCTCGGGCCCGCAGGCCGTGACCGGGCCCCGGACGCGGACCTGCCGGCCCACCAGCGGCCAGTAGAACCCGAGGGCGGCCTCCGGGTGGGCCGCCAGCTGGACCCCCTTGGCGCTGGTGGCGTGCGACGCGAAGTGCCAGCCCCGGTCGTCGGCCTCGTGCAGCATCAGGGTCCGTACGTCGGGCCGCCCGTCGGCGTCCACCGTGGCCAGGCTCATCGTGTGCGGCTCGGGCTGCCCGGCCCGCGCGGCCCCGACGAACCAGTCCCGGAACAGGGGCAGGGGCTCGTCCGGCGCGGCCTCGGCGTCGAAGCGGGGAAGCGGGGTGTCCCACACCCGCAGGGAGTGCAGGGTCTCGTGGAAGTCGCTGGTCATGGGACCAGGTTAGGGCGGGGGTGGGGGTGTGCGGGGTGTCCTTGATCGGGATCAGGGAGGGGTTTGGGGGTCCCCCAAAAGAACGGTCACGGGGCAGAAGCGGCAGGGGCGGGTCCCCCAGGGGCGGGGCGAGGGGAGGGGCGCCGGCCGGTAGGGCATACGGGCACGTCACAGCACCTCTCCACGCCCGGCAGGCGGGTGTGTGCAGAACCTTTTACCCTCTCCGGACCGGTAGGACCGGCCCGGGGAGCGGGTGGGCGGGCCGGACCCTCCGGCTGCGCCCCCGCAGCACCGTCCGCGCGGTCCGAGATCTGCGCGAGCGGGCCCAGCGTGTCGGCATGCTGAAGGGCTGACCCTTCTGCCCGGCCCCTCGTCACGTCACTGAGGGGCCGGCGCGGCGCTGAGAGACGATGAGGCCGGCGGGAAGCCGCCGAACCCGCTCCGGTTCCGCTGACTTGGGCCCGGCCCCCTCACCCCCGCCCCAGGATCACCGTTCCCGAGGAGCAGAACCAGCCTCCCGTGCCCGAGGCGAGGGCCACCTCCGGGAGGTGGCCCTCGCGTCTGCGGACCTGGCCGGGGCCCGATTCGCCTCGCAGTTGGCGTACCGCTTCGACCAGGAGGAACAGGCCGCGCATGCCCGGGTGGCAGGCCGACAGGCCGCCGCCGTCCGTGTTGACCGGGAGGTCGCCCTCTCGGAGCAGGCGGCCCTTCTCGACGAAGGCTCCGCCTTCGCCCTTGGAGCAGAAGCCGAGGTCCTCCAGGGTCACCAGGGTCATGTACGTGAAGGCGTCGTAGATCTCGGCGAGGTCCACATCGGCCGGAGTGAGGCCCGCGCGGGCGAAGGCGAGGCGGCCCGAGACGGCGGCGGGGGAGACGGTGAAGTCCTCCCACTCGGACATGGTCGTGTGCGAGACGGAGGTTCCGGCGCCCAGCACCCAGATTGGGGCCTTCGCCGTGTCCGGTACGTAGTCCTCGGCGGCCAGGAGCACGGCGCAGCCGCCGTCCGAGCGGATGCAGCAGTTCAGCTTCGTGAAGGGGTCCGCGATCATCTCGGACGACAGGACCTCGTCCACGGTCAGCGGGGTGCGGAACATCGCGTCGGGGTTGGTCGCGGCGTTCGCGCGGGCCTGGACGGCGACGGAGGCGAGCTGTTCCAGGGTGGTCCCGTACTCGTGCATGTGCCGGCGGGCGGCCATCGCGTACTTGGAGATCAGCGTGTGCCCGTACGGGACCTCGAACTGGAGGGGGCCGCGGGCCCCGAAGGAGAGGTTCGCGGTGCGGCGGCGGGCCTTGATGTCGGCGCGGGCGGTGGATCCGTAGACGAGGAGCACGGCGTTGGCGTGGCCGGCGGCGATGGCGTCCGCCGCGTGGGCGGCCATGACCTCCCAGGTGGAGCCGCCGACCGAGGTGGAGTCGACCCAGGTCGGGCGCAGGCCGAGGTACTCGGCGACCTCGACCGGGGCGAGGGTGCCGAGGCCGGCGGAGGCGAAGCCGTCGATGACGGAGCGGTCCAGGCCGGAGTCGGCCAGCGCCCTGCGGGCGGCCTGCGCGTGGAGGGCGTACGGGGTCGGGCCGTCGACCCGGCCGCAGTCGGAGAGTGCGACGCCGACGACCGCGACCCGGCGGCGGGGCGTGGGGGAGGAGGGGAGTCGGGGTGGTCCAGACGGTCCAGGCATGAGGCGACGGTATATCTGACGGTACGTCAGACGCCAGACGCCAGACGCCAGACGCCAGACGCCGGACGCCGGACGCCGGACGCCGGACGCCAGACGCCGGACGGCGGACGGCGGACGGCGGCGACCGCCCGCCCGGTCCGCCCCGATCCGCTCCACGCACCCCCGGCCTCCGCACCTCCGATCCCCGGCCTCCCGCGCCCCGCACCCCCGGCCCCCGCACCCCCGGCCCCTGCACCCCCGGCCTCCGCCCCCCGATCCCCGGCGACTCCACCCCCCTCCTGTTCTCTTTCGTCGCGCCCGTCCGCGACGTACGGCTGACGCGGGCGGCGTTCCGGGGTGGCTACGGTCGGCGCATGACTTCCTCCTCGTCCTCCTCGTCCCCCTCCGCCTCCTCCGGCGGTTGGTCCGGGGTGCTGGGTGTGCCCGGCGGCGCCCTGCTGGTGGCGGGCGCCACGGGGCTGCTGCACGAGTGGTTCGGTTTCATCCGCTTCCTGGGGTTCACCCGGCACCTCATTCCCGCCGGTCACGAGGTCCTCGGCTACGCGCTCATGACCTTCGTCGGCTGCGTCCTCCTCGCCGGCGCCGAGGCGGTCCGGCGGCGCGGCCGCGGCTGACCCGCGGGACCGGCCGCACACCCCGCCCGCACACCCCGCCCCTCGCCCCCGTCCCCACCTCCCCGCCGAACCCCCCGTCGCCCACCCCTGTGCATCTCGACGCCGCCGCCCTAACATGACGGCCCGTCAGATACGGGGAGGAGCCCGACGATGGACGCCGCCTTCACCGCGGAGCAGGACGAGATGCGCCGCACCCTGCGCGAGATCCTGGGCAAACACTGCGGCCCGGACGAGGTCAAGGCCGCCGCCCGCACCGCCGCCGGACACGACCGCGAGCTGTGGCAGCGGCTCGCCCGGCAGCTCGGCCTGCCGGGCATCGCCGTCGCCGAGGAGTACGGGGGCGTCGGGTGCACCCCCGCCGACCTGGCGCTCGCCTGCGAGGAGACCGGGCGGGCGCTGCTGCCCTCGCCGTTGCTGGCGACCGCCGTACTGGCGGCGCCCCTGATCACCGCCCTCGGCACCGCCGCCCAGCGCTCCGCGCTGCTGCCCGCGCTGGCCTCCGGGGAGCTGGGCGCCGCGCTCGCTGTCCCGGGTCCCGCGCTGGCCACCGCGCTCGCGCTGACCGGCGACAACACCCCCGGGGAGTGGGCCGGCGGCGGCCGGGCCGGCGGGGTGCAGGCCCGCGCCGACACCGCCGCCGCCCCCGACGGGTGGCGGCTCTACGGGGAGGTCGCGCAGGTCCTGGACGGCCACAGCGCGGGCCTGCTCCTGGTCGCGGCGCACACCGGCGGGTTCGCCCGGAGCCGGACCCTGCTGTTCCTCGTACGGGAGGACGCGCCCGGCCTCGTACGGTCCCGGCAGACCACCCTCGACGAGACCCGGCCGCAGGGCCGGATCCAACTGCGCGACGTGCCCGCCGAGCTGCTCGGGGACGCGGACGGGGAGGGCGGCGTGCTGTCCGCGCTCGCCGCGACGGGGCGCACCGCCGCCACGGTCCTGGCGGCCGAGGCGGTCGGGGCGGCGGACCAGGCGCTGGCCCGCACGGTGGACTACGTACGCCGGCGCGAGCAGTTCGGCAGGGCCGTCGGGTCCTTCCAGGCCGTCAAGCACCGGCTCGCCGACCTGTACGTACGGGTCCAGGCGGCCCGTTCCGCGGCCTACTACGCGGCCTGGGACCCGGAGCAGGGCCCGCTGGCGCTCGCGCAGGCGCTGGAGGCGCTGCGGGTGACGGCGGGCGAGGGCATCCAGCTGCACGGCGGGATCGGCTTCACCTGGGAGCACGACGCCCACCTGTACTTCAAGCGGGCGGCGGCCGACGAACTGCTCTTCGGTCCGGTCCACCGGCTGCGGGCGCACGCGGCGCACACCTCGGGCCTGTTCGCACCGCCCGCCGGAACGGGCGCGACCACCACCCCCACCACCACCCCCACCGAACCGGAGAAGGCGGCCGTCTGATGGCAGTGGCTCAGGGCGTCGGCGTGAAGCTGATGCAGAAGGTCTCCTCGACCATGCTGTTCGCCAGGATCGCACCGCACTTCATTCCCGCGCTGGACAAGGCGGTGCACCGGCTGACCCGCGGCAAGGTGCTGCTCAGTGCGCGGATGCTGCCGGGCGTGATCCTCACCGCGAAGGGCGCGAAGAGCGGCGAACCGCGCACCACGCCGCTCGCGTGCATGCCGCAGGACGGGGGGACGAGCTGGTTGTTGATCGGTTCCAACTTCGGCCGCCCCGGCCACCCGGCCTGGACCGGGAACCTGCTCAGGCATCCGGACGCGGACGTGAACTGGCAGGGGCGGGACGTCGCCGTACGGGCCCGGTTGCTGGAGGGGGCGGAGCGCGCGGCGGCGTGGCAGGCGGTCCTGAAGTTCTGGCCGCCGTACGCGACGTACCAGGCGCGCATCGACCGCGAGATCAGGCTTTTCCGTCTGGAGCGGCGCTGACGGGAGCGCCGGCGGGGGCGGGCCTGTACGGAAGACGGTCCAAGAGGTCGGAGCCGTCGGAGCCGTCGAAGCCGCCAGGTCGCGGGGTCGGGAGGTTCGGGCAGGTCGGAAGCGCAGGCCAGGTCAGGAGGTTCGGGCAGGTCGGAGCGCAGGCCGGGTCGGAGGGCAGGGGGGAAGGGCGGGTCGGGCAGGGCGGACCCCCGGGTGGGCCCCCGGCGGTCCCCGGGAGGTTCCGCCGCTACTTGGTGGGCTTCTTGCCGGTGATGCCGAGGTGGACGAGCAGGGCCAGGTTCGGCTTGAGCTCGGCCTGCTTGACGCCCCAGGTCTGGAAGCCCTTCTGGTGCGAGGCGACCGCGGCGAGCATCGCCACCAGCGAGCCGGCCATCGCCGCCGGGCTGAGGTCCTTGTCGACCTTGCCCTTGGCCTGGAGCTCCTTCATCGACTCCGTGAGGGAGTTGGTGACGGAGTTCAGGATCTTCATGCGGATCTTGTAGAACCGCTTGTCGCCCTCGGCCGCGCCGAGGTCGACGACCCTCAGGATCGCGTCGTTGCGCCGCCAGAACTCCAGGAACCCTTCCACGAGTTCCTCGGCGGCGGCCCAGCCGGCCTTGCCGACCCAGTTGCGGCCCTCGACGAGCGCCGTCAACTGGGCGCCCTCCGTGGCCATTTCCTCGGCGATCTCCAGGACGGCGCCTTCGACGTCCGGGAAGTACTGGTAGAAGGTCGCGGGGGAGGTGCCGGCCTTGCGCGCGACGTCGATCACCTTGACGTCGCGGTACGGCGAGGAGCTGAGCATCTCGCTGAGGCAGTCGAGCAGCTTCTGCCGCGTCGCCTGGCCGCGCCGGCCGGCGACACGCCCGTCGACGGTGCGTACTTGTCCTGTCATGTCGTCAGCTTACCGAGGGGGGATGGGCGCGCTATTCGGCCGCCTGCAAATGGGGTGACGAGGCCCCCGGCCTGCGCGGGAGCGCCCGCGCGCGGTCCGCGGGGGCGGAATTCGGCCGGGCGCGGGCCGCTCCCGCGCGGGAGCGGCCCGGCTCCGCTGTGGGGACGAGCCGGGCCGTACCGTGGGATATCCCCCGAATAGTCTTATGAACAGGCTGTGGACAACTTTTCGGGCGGATCATTGCGGAGAGGTGTGCACCACCGCGATCTCCACGGACATCGCAAACCGCAACATAAGCCACCTGACCCCCGGCTCCCCGCACGACCCCGCGCAACGGAAGGACCCGGCTCATGGCCGCATTCGCGGAAGGCTCGCCCTGCTGGGTCGACGCCTCGCTCCCCGACGTCGAAGCGGGCAAGCGCTTCTACGGTGAGCTCTTCGGCTGGACCTTCGGGGACGGCGCGGGGGCCGCGTACGGCCACTACACGCAGGCCTACAGCCGCGGTCGCAACGTCGCCGCCCTCGCCCCCAAGCCCGACGGCCGCATGCCCACCGTCTGGGGCGTGTACCTGTACACCTCCGACGCCTACGCCTGCGCCGCCCGCATCCGCGCCGCCGGCGGCCAACTGGTCATGGACCCGCAGCCCGTCGGCCCGTACGGGACCGCGGCGATGGCCGCCGACCCCGGTGGCGCCGTCTTCGGCCTGTGGCAGCCGGGCACCCACCACGGCTTCGACGCCCAGCGGGAGCCCTACACCTACTGCTGGTCCGAGGTGTACACCCGGGCCCGGGACGCCGTGGACGTCTTCTACGGCCGCGTCTTCGGCTACGTCGCCGAGGACCAGGACGACCCCGCGACCGGCGACGAGTACCGCGTCTGGTCGCCGCCCGGGAGCGTCCCCGGCAGCGACACCGCCGTCCTGGGGCGCAGCCCGATCACCGACGCCTTCCCCGAGGTCATGCCCGCCCACTTCCTCGTGTACTTCGCCGTCCCCGACTGCGACCAGAGCGTCGCGACGGTGCGCCGGCTCGGCGGTCGGGTCACCGCCGATCCCTTCGACACGCCGTACGGCCGGATCGCCGTCGTCGCCGACAATCAGGGGGCCGTCTTCGCCCTCCTTTCGGAGCCACGTGTGAAAGCCCACCCGGAGCCGGGGCCGGACCAGGCGCGGGCCTGACAGAATCGAGGTTGCGCGACTCCTGGCTGTGCCGGGTGAGACGCTGCACGGAGTGGGACGCCGCCCCGGCGGGCCGGTGCCCGAGGGCGGGGCGCGGTCCCGCGAAGGACGCCGCACGGGCAGACCGCCGTGCCGGTGCGCGTGCCGATGCGTGTTCCTGCGTACCGGTGCGCGCGGGTAGGGAAGAACGGGTCCGGCGGGGACCCGTACGGGGAGGTGTGGAGGCGAGTGGTGGAGCAGCTGACGCAGCACGACCCGAGACGGATCGGCCCCTTCGAGGTGCTGGGACGGCTCGGCGCCGGCGGCATGGGGCTGGTCTATCTCGCGCGGTCGGCGTCCGGACGGCGCGTCGCGATCAAGACGGTGCGCACCGAGCTCGCCGAGGACCAGTTGTTCCGGGTGCGCTTCACGCGCGAGGTCGAGGCCGCGCGCGCGGTGTCCGGGTTCTACACGGCGGCCGTCGTCGACGCCGATCCGCGGGCCGCGGTGCCGTGGTTGGCGACCGCGTACGTCCCGGCGCCCTCGCTGGAGGAGATCGTCAACGAGTGCGGGCCGATGCCCGCGCAGGCCGTGCGCTGGCTCGCCGCCGGGATCGCGGAGGCGCTGCAGTCCATCCACGGCGCCGGCCTGGTCCACCGCGACCTGAAGCCGTCCAACGTCCTGGTCGTCGAGGACGGCCCGCGCGTGATCGACTTCGGCATCGCGAGCGGGGTCTCCAACACCCGCCTGACCATGACGAACGTCGCCGTCGGCACGCCCGCGTACATGTCGCCGGAGCAGGCGAAGGACTCGCGGAGCGTCAAGGGCGCCAGCGACGTCTTCTCGCTGGGCTCGACCCTCGTCTTCGCCGCGACCGGGCATCCCCCGTACCACGGGGCGAACCCGGTCGAGACGGTGTTCATGCTGCTGCGCGAGGGCCCCAACCTGGACGGTCTGCCCGAGGAACTGCGGCCGCTCATCGAGTCCTGCATGCAGATGGACGCCACCCAACGGCCCACCCCCGCCGACCTCCAGGCGCAGCTGGCCCCGCACCTCTTCGAGGGCGGAGACGAGAGCGGTACCGCGTCCGCGTGGCTGCCCGAGCGGGCCGTCGCGATGATCGAGGCCCGGCGCGCGGGGCACCGTACGCCGCCCGCGCCCGTCGTCCCCGCGCGCGGACCGGTCCGCGCTCCGGCCGCCGGGCCCGCCTCCGGCGCGGCCACGCACCGCAGGCCGCGCGGCGCCGCCGACCCGTGGGTGGACCCGCGGACGGGGCAGGCCGCCCCGCCGCGCCCGGACCGACCGCCGGTACCGGCCGCGCCCGGTGACCCCGTACGGCTGGGCGCCTCCCCGGTGCCGATCGGGCCCGGCCCGCGGGCGACCGCGGCGGCTCCGGTCGGGTACGCGGGCGCGCACTCGGCGACGGACTGGGTCCGCCCGCCGCACGGCTCCCCGGCCCCCTCGGGGGTCGTTCCGGGGCCGTCGGGGTCTCCCGCGTCCTCCGTGGGGACCGTTCCGGCGCCCGGTCCGTCCCCGGACAGCGGCCGTTGGCGGCCGTGGCGCTTCCGCATGTCCAACGAGGTCTGGGGCACCCCCACCGTCGCCGGTGACCTGCTGTACGTCACCTCCTTCGAGGTGCACGCGCTGGACGTCGGCAGCGGCCGCCGCCAGTTCAAGACGCGGGACGTCGCCTGGTCCATGGCGGTCTCCGACGGGCGCATCCACGCCTCCGACGGGCCCTCCCTGTACGCGCTCGACGCCGCCGACGGCGCCGAGCGGTGGCGGCTGTCCACCGAGGCCTGGGTGTACGCGCTGCGCGCCGACCGGGGCACCGTGATCACCGCCACGCGCGGCGGCGGCGTCCAGGGCTGGGAGGCCTCCAACGGCCAGAAGCTGTGGGAGCTGACCGGCGCGCAGAGCGACTTCGAGACCCCGGAGGCCGCCCCCGTCCTGCACGAGGGCACCGTCTACGTGTGGCAGGACGCCCGGCTGCGGGCGCTGGACGCCCGCTCCGGCCAGGAGGCCTGGTCGTACCCGGTCGGGGACGCGGCGTCCTGCGGCAACGTCCCGGTCCGCGTCACGCCGGCCCCCGACGGCAACGTGTACGTCGCCGCCGGCACCCGCGTCCTGTCGGTGGACCGGGCCTCGGGCCGGGTCCGCTGGCACTTCGAGGCCCCGGCGGTCTTCCTGGCGCCGCCGGCGTTCGCGCCGGGCGCGGCGGTCACCGGGGGCGGCGTCTATCTCGTCGACTACCTGGGCACCGTCTACGCCCTGGACGCGGCCAACGGCAAGGACCGCTGGCGCATCGCCACCGAGCCGCGCCCCTCGGGGGACGCGGTCATCGTGGCCAACGGCAACGTCCACCTGGGCGCCGGCAGCGCCCTCTACACGCTCGACGCGGTGACCGGCACGCCGAAGTGGCGGTTCGCGGCGGGCGGCGGGATCACCGGCGCGCCGGCGGTCGCGGACGGCCGGGTCCACTTCGGTTCGGCGGACCACTGCCTGTACACCCTGGACGCGGCGGGCGGCCAGCTCCGCTGGAAGCTCGCCACCGGCGGGGAGATCACGGGCGCCCCGGTCGCGGAGGCGGGAGTGGTCTACGCGTGCAGCAAGGACCGGTGCGTCTACGCCCTGGACGCGGCCAAGGGCACGGGCACCCGTACGGGCGGATGACCTGCGCGGACGGCGGGGCTGTGGCCCCTCCAGCTGCCCCACGGCACCGGGAGTGACAGGATGGACCCCATGAGCAACGTTTTCTTCGACATCAACATCAACGACAAGCCCGCGGGCCGCATCGTCTTCGAGCTCTTCGACAAGGTCGTTCCGCAGACCGCGAAGAACTTCCGCGAGCTGGCCACCGGCCAGAACGGCTACGGCTACGCGGGCTCCGGCTTCCACCGCATCATCCCGCAGTTCATGCTGCAGGGCGGTGACTTCACCAACCACAACGGCACCGGCGGCAAGAGCATCTACGGCGAGAAGTTCGCCGACGAGAACTTCGAGCTGAAGCACGACCGTCCGTACCTGCTGTCGATGGCGAACGCGGGCCGCAACACCAACGGCTCGCAGTTCTTCGTCACCACCGTCGTCACCTCCTGGCTCGACGGCAAGCACGTCGTCTTCGGCGAGGTCGTCGAGGGCCAGGAGCTCGTCAAGCAGATCGAGGCCCTGGGCTCCCAGTCCGGCGCCCCCAAGGCCAAGGTCGAGATCGCGGCCTCCGGCGTCGTCGACGCCGCCTGACCCACACCGTGCCGGTCGGCCCCGCCCCCCGTCGAGGGGGGTCGGGGCCGCCGCCGTTTCCGGGGACCGGTGGGGGCGGGTACGCGGCGCGGGGATCCGGGGTCCTGAGCCCGGGGGCGCCTACGCGCGGGGGTCGCGCGGGCCCGGGTCCTGCGGACCGGGGCCGTACGGGCCGGGGCCCTGACCGGGGTCCTGGTCGGGGTACTGCGGGCCGGGGCCCTGGCCGGGGTACTGGGGCCGCGGGTCCTGCGGGCCCGGGTGCTGCGGGCCCGTGCCGTACGGGCCCGGGTGCTGCGGGCCCGTGCCGTACGGGCCCGGGTCCTGGGGTCCGGGGTCCCGCCGGGGGCGGTCGTCCGGGTGCCAGGGTTCGGTCTGCGGGGTGACCGGCCGGTCCTGCCAGCCCGTGACGGCGCCGGGCGTACCGGCGTCGCGGGGCAATGGGCGCCGGTCGCGGCGGACGCGGCCGCGCATGACGAACGCGCCGAGCAGGATCAGCGCGCCGCCGGCGAAGGCGGTGGCGACGCCGGGACCGAGCCCCTGACCGTCGCCGCCGACCGACAGGCTGCCGGCCGCCTGGCCCTGGCGGACCATCCACAGCACCGCGAAGCCGAGGACCACGATCCCGGCGAGTGCCATCAGCAGCCGCGAGCGCAGGACGGTCGCGGCCAGCGCGAGGAGGGCGGCGCACAGGAAGGGCAGCATCAGCGAGCCCAGCAGCGCGGCCCCGTCGGGGGTGATGCCGGAGCCCGAGAACAGCTCCTCGACGCGGTAGTCGCGGCCCCGTCGGCCTTCGTACCAGGCGCGGTACGGGCTCCACAGGGCGGCTGCCGCGCCGGCCAGACCCATCAGCGAACCGAGGACGTTGCGGATCATGCCCGGCCTTCCGGGTAGACGTCGTGATCGGCAACGCTACTGCCGGGTCCCGGCCCCCGCACGCCGGACGGGGCGGGCGGGGGTCGGGGGGCCGGGGGGCCCGTGTCAGGACTTGGAACGGGCCGTTTCGACGCGGGCGCGCAGGGCGTCGTTCATCGCGGTGAAGTCGCGGGCGGTGTTCGCGAGGAGCTTGCCGAGGAAGGGCACCAGCAGGCCGCCGAAGCGTTCGCCGTGCTCCAGGCGCGTGGTGCGGCCCGGGCCCTCGGACAGCCGGAGCCAGTGCTCGCGGTCGAACAGGCCGCGGATGAGGAACCGGCCCTTCCAGCGGAACTCCACGGCCGGGTTGACCACGAGGACCGTCGGGTGGAAGGCCGTCGGCTTCCCGCCCCGCGAGTACAACGTCAGATCGAGCCGCGCGCCCGGCACGGTCTCGCCCAACGCCTGGCGGATGTACGGGTTCCAGGTGCAGTAACGGGGCAGGTCGGTCAGGGTCGCCCAGACTTCTTCGGGCGTCGCGTCGATGACGATCTCGGTGGCGATGGTGCGCACTGGTGCCGTGCTCCTCATGGTGGTCGGTGCTCACCGAAGGGACGCGGGGAATTGCGGCCGGCCGCCGGGTTCGGTCCGGGGATGCAACCACGAATTCGCCGGTCAGGGGCCGGTCGCGGGGGCGTCTTCGCTGGTGGCGAAGAGAGCGGAGGGGGGCGTTCCGGCCGTGGGGTGGCGAATGCCGATACGTCGGGCGGCCCGTCGGGGGTCGCCGCGGGCCCTCCGGCGCCCGGTGGCGGCTGGTAGCGTCGCGCCGTCCTACAGGGAGGGGTTCGCGACATGGTGACCGGAAGGGGCAGCCGCATCAGGCTCGCCGCGGTACTCGTGGCGGTGGTCCTGGCGCTCACGGGATTCTCGTCGAGCGGCGGCAGCGGCGGCGGAAGCGGAAGCGGCGGCAAGAGCAAGAGCGGGGGCGGCTGCTCCAGCTCGAAGAGCAAGTCCAAGAGCAAGAAGACCCACAGCGGCGGCGGCAGCGGCGGCGAGAGCAGCCCGACCGCCTCCCCGTCCCCGCTCGGCACGCCGGCGACGGCCGTGGTGATCACCTGCGTCGGCGCGGGCAAGCCGTCCACGACCGTCGAGGTCACCTCCCGACTGGACCGCACGGCCACCTTCGAGGTGACCGTGGACCGGACGGGCGCCGCCGGCGCGCTCGTCGAGACGGCCCGCGCGACGGTGACCCTGGAGGCCCGCCGGACCGGCACCCTGGTCATCGCCCTGGTCGCCGCGCAGCGGGGCGCCGAGGTGACGGACTGCCGGATCACCTCGGTCGTCGAGGTGCCGTCGTCCGCCTCGCCGTCGCCCAGCGCCGGCGCCACCGACACGGACGACGACGGCTCCAAGCGGCGGACCAAGCCGCCGGCGAAGCCCACCAAGCGTCCCCGCAGCTGATCAGCGCAGGCGGAACTCCGCTCCGGGCCGCCGGGCCCCGAAGAGTTCCGCCTGCCGCTCCGGGGGCAGGTTGCCCAGGCCGATCAGGGCCGGGGCCTGGTCCAGGGCCTGCTGGAGCGCGGCCCGTTTCGCCGACCACAGGGCCCGTACGGTGCCCTGCACGGCCTCCGTCGGGTACCCGGCCAGGGTCCGCGCCGACCGCAGCGCCGCCCCGAGCAGTTCCTCGGGCTCCGCGAGCTCCGAGACCAGGCCGATCTCGTAGGCCCGCCGCGCGGAAAGCCGTTCCGCCGTGCCCATCAGGGACATCCGGGCGACCTCCCCGAAGGGCATCCGCTGCGCCATGTAGACGGCCTCGTAGGCGCTGACCATCCCGTACGAGGTGTGCGGGTCGAAGTAGGTGGCGGTGGTGGAGGAGACGACGAACTCCGATTCGCCGAGCAGGTAGAACGCGCCGCCGCAGGCCATCCCGTTGACGGCGGCGACGACCGGCTTCCACAGGTCGCAGGTCTTGGGGCCGATCCCCAGCAGCGGATCGTCGAGCGAGTACGGGGACGCCGGCTGCGTCACCTCGGCGGAGCGGTCGATGCCGGTGCAGAACGCGGCGCGGCCCGCGCCGGTCAGCACCACCGCGCGGACCTCCTCGTCGTGGCGCAGCTCCCGCCAGAGCGCCGTCAGCGCGGCGGCCGTCCCCAGGTCGACGGCGTTGTGCCGGTGCTCCCGGTCGAGGGTGACGACCGCGACCCCGGTGTCCCCGTCCCGCTCGACCCGGGGCGTCACGGCTTCTCCAGGATCCAGCGGGGCACGCTCATCCCGCCCGTCCGCGTGAACGCGACCTGGACGCGGGCCCCGATGCGCAGCCGCGCCGGGTCCACCGAGTCGAGGGGCGCGTCGGCGGAGGTCACCAGGTTCCCGGCCAGCCGGATCAGCGGATCCTCGACGAGCTCGACGAGGATGACGTTGTACGGGGCCTGCGCGGCGTACGCGGGTAGCAGCGGCGGGTGCGGCCGTACCCAGGACCAGATCCGGCCGCGTCCGCTCATCGGGCGCCACTCGCTGTCGAAGGACTGGCAGTGCGGGCAACACGGCCGGGGCGGGAAGCGCAGCCGGCCGCAGCCGGCGCAGGCCTGGACGCGGAGTTCGCCGCGGTCGGCGTACTCCCAGAAGGGGGCGCCGTCCGCGTCGGGGACGGGGAGCAGCAGTGCGTCGTCGGTGGCGGTCATGGCGGGGTCTCCTCAGGCTCGCAGCAGGACCGCGGACGTGGGGACGCCCTCGCCGGCGGTCACCAGGCAGGTCGCGGCGTCCGGTACCTGGGCGGTGGAGATCCCGCGCAGCTGTTTGACGCCCTCGTTGATGAGGTTGAAGCCGTGGACGTAGGCCTCCGAGAGGCCGCCGCCGCCGGTGTTGATGGGCAGCCGGCCGCCCATCTCCAGGGTGCCGCCCTCGGTGAAGGCGGCGCCCTCGCCGCGCCCGCAGAAGCCGTAGCCCTCCAGGGAGAGCGGGATGAGCGGGGTGAAGGCGTCGTAGATCTGGGCGACGTCCACGTCCTGCGGGCCGAAGTCGGCCTGCTTCCAGAGGTGTCGGGCGGCGGTCCAGGCGGGGCCGGTCAGCGGGTCGTCGTTCCAGTAGTTGACCATTCCGTGGTGCTGGGCGGGCAGGCCCTGGGCGACGGAGTGGACGTAGACGGGTTTGTGCCGGCAGTCCCGGGCGCGTTCGGCGGAGACGATCACGCAGGCCAGGGCGCCGTCGGTCTCCAGGCAGTTGTCGAAGAGGCAGAGCGGGTCGCTGATCATGCGGGCGGTCATGTACATCTCGCGGGTCAGCGGGCGCTCGTACATCATGGCGGCCGGGTTCTCGTTGGCCCGGTTGCGGCAGGCCATCGCGACGTTGAAGAGGTGTTCGCGGGTGGCCCCGTACTCGTGCATGTAGCGGCGGGTCAGCATGCCGATCTCGTCGGCCGGGCGCAGCAGTCCGAAGGGGCGGGTCCACTGGCCGGGGGTGGGCAGTTGGACGGCGGTGTTCTTCCAGGGGCGGGGGCCGGAGCCGCGCTTGCGGGAGCGCCAGGCGACGCCGACGGTCGCCTGGCCGGTGGCGATCGCGGCGGCGAGGTGTCCGACGGTGGCGCAGGAGCCGCCGCCGCCGTAGCCGACCTTGGAGAAGAAGGTGACGTCGCCGGCGCCGATGGCCTTGGCGACCTCGACCTCGTCGGTCTCCTCCATCGTGTAGGAGGCGAACGCGTCGACCTCGCCGGGGGCTATGCCGGCGTCGTCGAGCGCGGCCAGGACGGCCCGGCAGGCCAGTTCCTTTTCGGTGCTCGGCAGTTGTTTGGCAAAGGCGGTCTGGCCGATGCCGACGATTGCCGTAGCGTCCTTGAGCGTTGCCGCCATCGCCACCTCCGGGGGGTGCGCCAGTACTGACAGCCGCGAAGGCTACAGCTAATCTGACGGATAGTCAGCTATGGGGTCGCGAGGAGGGGCGGGCGATGGTCGAGGGCGGACACGAGGTCATGGACGCGAACGGCTGCGAGGGCGGGGTCGGCAGCGGGGTCGACGCGGGGCTCGGTGCCGGGGCTGACGCGGGGGTCGGCCCCGGGGTCGACGCGGTTGCCGGCGCCCGGGCCGGCTCGGGCGGTGCTCCCGACGCAGGAGCCCCCGACGGCCTCTACGGCCGCGGTGACCTGCGCTGGGGCAGCGTCGCGGGGCTCGTGCGCGACGCCGCCGCCCGATACGCCGACCAGGAGGCCGTCGTCGACGGCCGCGTCCGGATCAGCTACGCGCAACTCGGCGACCGCGTCGAACGCGCCGCCGCCGCCTGCCTCGCCGCCGGGATCGAACCGGGCGACCGGGTCGCCGTCTGGGCGCCCAACACCCTGGAATGGATCGTCTCCGCCCTCGGAGCCGTCTCCGCGGGCGCGGTCCTCGTCCCGCTGAACACCCGCTTCAAGGGCGCCGAAGCGGCCTACGTCCTGCGGCGCAGCCGGGCCCGGCTGCTGTTCGTCACCGGCACCTTCCTCGGCACCTCCTACGTGGCCTCCCTGCGCCGCGCCGCCGCCGAAGGCCCCGGCACCGGACCGCTGCCCGGCCTGCCCCACCTGGAACAGGTCGTCGTCCTCGCCGAGGACGCCCCCGAGTCCTTCCGCACCTGGAAGGACTTCCTGACCGCCGGCGACGCCGTCCCCGCAGCCCGGGTGCGCGAGCGGGCCGCCTCGCTGCGCCCCGACACCCCCTCCGACATCATCTTCACCTCCGGCACCACCGGCAGCCCCAAGGGCGCCGTCATCACCCACGCCCAGACCCTGCGCTGCTACGACGTGTGGAGCGAACTCGCCGGACTCCGCGAGGGCGACCGCTACCTCATCGTGAACCCGTTCTTCCACACCTTCGGCTACAAGGCCGGGATCATCGCCTGCCTGATGCGCGGCGCCACGATGGTCCCGCAACCCGTCTTCAACGTGGACACCGTCCTCGCCAACGTCGCCGCCGAGCGGATCTCCGTGCTCCCCGGCCCGCCCACCCTCCACCAGTCCCTGCTGGACCACCCGCAGCGCGAGAACCACGACCTGTCCGCCCTGCGCCTGGTCGTCACCGGCGCGGCCGTCGTCCCGCTGCAACTCGTCGAACGGCTCCGCGCCGAACTGCGCATCGCCACCGTCCTGACCGCCTACGGCCTCTCCGAGGCCAGCGGCATCGTCACCATGTGCCGCCGCGGCGACCGGCCCGACATCGTCTCCGCCACCTCGGGCCGGGCCATCCCCGGCACCGAACTGCGCATCGTCGGACCGGGCGGGGACACCGAACCGGCGGGCACGGCCGGCGAGGTCTGGGTGCGCGGCCACCACGTCATGCGCGGCTACTTCGAGGACCCCGAGGGCACCGCCCGCGCCATCACCCCCGAGGGCTGGCTGCGCACCGGCGACGTCGGCGTCCTCGACGCGGAGGGCAACCTGCGCATCACCGACCGGATCAAGGACATGTTCATCGTCGGCGGGTTCAACGCCTACCCCGCCGAGATCGAGCAACTCCTCGGCCTGCACCCGGACATCGCCGACATCGCCGTGATCGGCGTCCCCGACGCCCGGCTCGGCGAGGTCGGCAAGGCGTACGCGGTCCGCCGGCCCGGCTCCACCCTCACCGCCGAGGACCTCATCGCCTGGTCCCGCCGGGAGATGGCCAACTACAAGGTTCCCCGCGCCGTGGAGTTCGTCACCGAACTCCCGCGCAACGCCGGCGGGAAGGTGCTGAAGGCCCAGCTCAGGGCGCGCCCGCAACACGTTTGACGGGACCCGCCGGCCGGCCGCGTTAGCCTGCACGGGTGAGCGCGCACCCCACCGTCGTACGGTTCCTCCTCGCGTCCCGCGTCCGGATCGCGATCGGGGCCGCGGCGGCCGTCGCCCTGGCCGTCGTGGCCGCCGTCCTCCTGCCCGCCGAACCGCCCGGCGGCGCCGCCGACGACGCGCCGGCCGGGCGGCGCGGGAACGGGCTGACGGCCGCCCTGTCCACGCCGTTCAGCGCCTTCACCGAGGGCTACGACTGCTACCGGATCCCCACCCTCACCACCACCAAGGGCGGCGCGCTGCTCGCCATCGCCGAGGCCCGCACCGCGGGCTGCGACGACATCGGCGACATCGACCTCGTCATGAAGCGCTCCACCGACCACGGCCGTACCTGGGGCCCCATGGAGGTCGTCCGCGGCGCGGGCGACCCCGGCGCCCACGGCAACCCCGTCCCGGTCGTGGACTCCGCCTCCGGCCGGATCTCCCTGCTGCACGCCTATAGCACCTGGGCCTACGACGACACCGGCAACCGGGTCCGCGGCCCGCGCGAACTGCGCCTGGCCCACAGCACCGACGACGGCGCGACCTGGAGCGCCGAGCCCAACCCCCAACCCCACCTGAAGGCACCCGGCCTGGCCTGGATCTCCGTCGGCCCCGGCCACGGCATCCAACTCACCCCCACCGCCCCCGACCGGCCCGGCCGCATGGTCGTCAGCGCCGACTACCGCACCGAGTCCAACGAATCCGGCGCCCAGCTGCTCCACAGCGACGACGGCGGTCTCACCTGGGCGGCCGGCGCCCGCTGGGGCGCCCCCGAGGGCACGCCCGCCCCCAACGAGCCCGCCCTGACGCAGCTCCCCGACGGCCGGATCTACGTCAACGCCCGCTCCACGGCCACCTGCGGCACCTCCGACCACCGGATGTCCGCCCTCGTCGAGGACCCCGCCGCGCCCGACTTCCCGGCCCCCGGCTTCACCCCCGTCGCCGGCCTCTCCGCCCCGCCCGCCTCCGGCTCGCTCCTCCAACTGCCGGATGGCCCGCTGCTGTTGTCGGCGCCCAGCCGGCCCGGCGCCGAGTTCTCCGACCGCTGGACGCTGGCCGTGCGCACCTCCACCGACCAGGGGCGGACCTGGTCCACCGACGGGGCCGTCGTCCTGCGCGAACGCGCCGGGTACTCCGACATGGCGGTGCTGCCCACCGGCGAGATCGGCATGCTCTACGAGACCGCCAACGGCACCCCGCACGGCTACGTCAAGTTCACCGCCTTCACCCCGCGGGCGCTGGCCGCCGCCGCCGAGGACCTCACCCCGCGCCTCACCCCCGACGCCACCCCGTACCGCAACCACGCCGTCGTGCACGGCGGACCCCGCCTCGGGAACCGGCCCGGCGGCGGCAGGACCATGCGCTTCGACGGCAAGGACGACTTCCTGCGCCTGATCGACTGCCCCGACGAACTCCGCCTCGGCGACGGCGACTTCGCCGTCGCCACCTGGGTCAAGTACAAGACCCGCGGCCAGGACCGGGACGGCGGCGCCCGCCTGCCCCTCGTGTGGGGCTACGGCCAGGGTCCCGACGCCCCGCAGTTCCGCATCGAGGCCGACCCGGAGACCGGCCGCCTGGAAGGCACCCTCAACGGCGGCACCGGACCCGTCTCCGTGGCTTCCCGCGACGCCGTCGACGACGACGCCTGGCACCACGTCGTCTTCCAACGCGAAGGCGGTCGACTCCAACTCTCGGTCGACGACGACACCCCCGCCGTCACCGAACAACCCCCCGGCAGGCTCGACTTCCGCCCCACCGGGGCCTTCACCATCCACCTCGGTACGCAGCCCGACCAGAAGGCCTTCTACGCGGGCGCCCTGGACGACGTACGGATCTACGGGCGCGCCCTGTCCGCGAACGACCGGGCCCGCCTGCGCACCGGCAGCGACGTCAGCGACCAGGAGAGGGTACGGCTCACCTTCGACCGGATCGGCTGATCAGCCGGCCGGCGCGGCGGGCCGCCGGGCCAGCACCAGGCGCCAGCGCGGGCTGCCGTCCGGCCGCCGCCCGAAGTGCTCCAGGGGGACCGTCCCCACGGTGAAGCCCGCCGCCGTCAGGTCCGCGCGGACCGGTCCGAACGGGAACGTGCGGTAGTACATGACGAACGGCGGCCGCCACACGGCGTTGCGCACCCGCATCGCCGCGTCGAAGCCCGTGACCGCCCACCACACCGGGGAGCTCGGCGGGATCGGGGCGCCGATCGGGAAGGCGAAGAGCCCGCCGGGGCGCAGGGTCCGGCGCACGCCGGCGAACAGGGCGGGCCGCTCGGCCGGCAGGAAGTGGCCGAAGGCGCCGAAGCTCACCGCGAGGTCGTAGGAGCCGTCGAGCGAGCGCGGCGGCGCCAGCGCGTCGGCCCGTACGAGGTCCACCCCCTCGGGGTGCGCCCGCGCGGCCTCGGCCAGCATGCCCGCGCTGAGGTCGATGCCCGTGACCCGGTCCCGGCACAGCCGGCGCAGCATCGGCAGGCCGGCGCCGGTGCCGCAGCAGACGTCCAGCCCGGAGCCGAAGGAGCCCTCGTACCGGGCCAGCGTCTCCTCGACGGCGTCGAGCATCCGGTCGGGGGTGCGGAACGGCGTCCCGTCGAACTTGGGCGCGAGGAGGTCGTAGCCGCGCTCGACGGAGGAGAGGGCCTGCACGGCCAGTTCGCCCAGGCTCGGGCCCTGTGAGGTGAACACGCCCCCACCTTAGGGCGCGTGGCCGCGCGGCGGCGGGATGGCGGTCGGTGGGGGTCGGGCGTCGGTCGGCGGTGTTGGCCGGCGGGCATCGGTTCTCGGCCGTCCGCCGTCCGCCGTCCGCCGTCGGCCGTCCGCCGTTCCGGACATGGACGTGCGGCGGCCGCGGTGGTCCCCCTCCTGGCCACCGCGGCCGCCGTTCCCCCGTACGTTTCCCCCGTACGTCCCCCACGTCCCCCGTGGGGTTTGCTCCGCACGCCCCCCGTACGTTTCCCCCGTACGTCGTGCGGTCGTGCCCCGTGCGTTGCCGCTACGGGCGTGTGCCGGACGCGTGGTTGTCCAGCGTCACGATCTCCTCGCCGCCCGCCTCGGCCGAGGCGTCGAGCGGCGGCTGCGCCGGCGGGTCCACCGGCGGCTTGCTGCCGATGCCCGAGGCGTGGTTGTCGAGCGGTCTGATGTCATCGTCGAGCGGTGAGGCGTTCTCGGGCGTCGTCATCGGCTCTCCTGGGGGTGGGTCGGACCCGTTCGGCGATTCCCCCGCGGCCGCCGAACGGGTGGTCCTCCATCGTCGACCCGAATTCCCCCCCGGGTGCTCCGGGTCGATGAACCCATCGTGCCGGGCGGCGATAAACGAACGATGAACGCCGCGTCCATCCGGCGAAAGGCCCTGGTCGGCGCCGGTCAGGCGGCGACTTCCGTCGCCAGCAGGGCCCGTACTTCGGCCAGTTCGGCGGAGCCCAGCTGGGCGAAGACGGTCTCCGCGTCCCGCCAGCAGGCCCGCGCCCGGTCGGCCTGGCCGAGGGAGCGCAGCGCCTTGCCCAGGACGGTCAGCACCGTCGCCCGGCGCCATTCCCCACCGATCCCGCGCAGGGCGATGGCCTGCTCGGCGTGCTTGGCCGCCTGCGTGGGCCGCTGCGCCGCCAAGTGGGTCTCGGCGAGCCGGAAATGGGTCACGCCCTCCCACAACGGCTGCCGGTTCTCGTGGAACAGCGACAGGGCCTCGCCGAGCTGTGACAGGGCCTCGGTGAGCCGGCCCGCCTGGGTGAGCGCGATGCCCAGCGCGTAGCGGCCGTTGGCCAGGCGCAGGGTCAGGCCCATCCGGTCGTAGACGGCGATGCCCTGCTGCGCGAGGTCGATGGCGCTGGACAGCCGGCCCAGCCCGACGTGGATGCGGGAGAGGTTGCACAGGGCGCTGGCCTCGCCGACGCGGTTGCCGTCGGCCCGGAAGTTCTCGATGGCCTCCAGCAGGTAGCGCTCGCCGTCGGCGTACCGGCCCTGGTAGAGCGCGATGATGCCGCGGTCGTTGGGCGCCCAGCAGTTCGGCAGCGGGTCCCCGGCCGCGCGGGCCAGGTCCATGGCCTGCCGGGCCTCGTCGTCGGCCTCCGCGAACCGGCCCGCGAACAGGTGGACCATGGTCAGCGTGGTGCGGGCGCGGCCCTCGGCCCGCGGGTCGCCGGCCGTCCGCGCGGCCTCGCGCAGGGTCAGGGCGGCGGACTCGTACTGCTTGGAGTTGGCGCCCGACTCGGCGAGGTCCTTCGCCGCCCACAGCAGGTCCACGGCCCGGCGCAGCGCGTCACCGCGCGGGCCGTGGGGCGCCCCGGCGTCCGGCCGGTGGTCGGCCCGCGCCCCGGCGCCCGGCCCGTCCTCGGCCTGCGCGGCGGCTCGTACGGCGGCCTGGCGCACGCAGGCCAGCAGCGGGCCGGCCTCCGCGAACAGCCAGTCCAGCGCGGCGCGCGGGGCGGCCAGGACCAGGCCCGGGTGTCGGGTCGCGGACAGGTGGGCCGGGAGCCGGTCGCCGGGGCGCTCCAGCTCGTACACCCGGGAGGCGGTGGCCAGGTAGAAGTCCAGGAGCCGGTCGCGGGCGGCGTCCGGCGCGTCCGGGGACCGCTCGTCGCGGTCGGCGCAGGCACGCGCGTAGAGGCGTACGAGGTCGTGGAAGCGGTAGCGGCCGGGCGCGGCCGACTCCAGCAGGGAGCAGTCGACCAAGGCCTCCAGGAGGTCCTCGGTGTCGTGCTCGGGCAGGTCGAGGACGGCGGCCGCGGCGCGCAGGGAGATGTCCGGGCCGTCGGCGAGGCCCAGCAGGCGGAAGGCGCGCTGCTGGGCGGGTTCGAGCTGGCCGTAGCCCAGCTCGAAGGTGGCCTTGACGGCGAGGTCCCCGGCCTGGAGTTCGTCGAGGCGGCGACGCTCGTCGGCGAGCTTGGCGGCGAGGACGGAGACGGTCCAGGTGCGGCGGGCGGCCAGCCGGGAGGCGGCGATGCGGATGGCGAGCGGCAGGAAACCGCAGGCGCAGACGACGTCGAGGGCGGCCTGCCGTTCCGCGCCCACCCGTTCGCCCCCCACGATCCGGGTGAACAGCTGTAACGCCTCGTCCGGACTCATCACGTCGAGGTCGACCAGGTGCGCCCCGGCGAGCCCCGACATGCGGACCCGGCTGGTGACGAGGGCGGCGCAGCCGGCGGTGCCCGGCAGCAGCGGACGGACCTGGGCGGCGTCGCGGGCGTTGTCGAGCAGGACGAGGACGCGGCGTCCGTCGAGGAGGGAGCGGTAGAGCGCGGCGCGTTCGGCGGGGGAGTCGGGGATGGAACTGTCGGGGGCGCCGAGCGAGCGCAGGAAGCAGCCGAGGACGGCTTCGGGTTCGACGGGGCGCGGGTCGGTGCCCTGCAGGTCGATGTAGAGCTGGCCGTCGGGGAAGAACGGCCGGGCGGCGTGGGCGACGTGCACGGCGAGGGTGGTCTTCCCGACGCCGCCTATGCCGGCCAGCGCGGAGACGGCCATGACCTCGCCCCCGGCCCCGGCGAGGATGTGCCCGAGTTCGCTGACGAAGGCGGCCCGGCCGGTGAAGTCCGGTACGGTGGCCGGCAGTTGGGCCGGGCGCACGGCGACGGGGGTGGCGGCCGGCGTCGGGTCCTCGGCGCGGGCCAGCTCGGTGTCGGCGCGCAGGATCCGCTGCTGGAGGGCGGCGAGCTCGGGGCGGGGGTCGACGCCGAGTTCGTCGGACAGCAGTCGGCGGGTGTCGGCGTACACGGCCAGGGCCTCGGCCTGCCGGCCGCTGCGGTACAGGGCGAGCATCAGCAGCTCGCGCAGCCGCTCCCGCAGCGGGTGCGCGGCCGTGAGGGCGGTCAGCTCGGAGACGGCCTCGGCGTGGTGGCCGACCTCCAGGTCCAGGTCGAGGCGGGCCTCCAGTAACTGGAGGCGCCATTCGGCGAGCCGGGTCCGCTCGGTCTCGGCGTGTGGGCCCGGGACTCCGGCGAGGGGCTCGCCGTCCCACAGGTCCAGGGCGCGGCCGAGCAGGGTCAGGGCGAGGGCGCGGTCCCCGGCGCAGCGCGCCCGGTCGGCGTCGGCGGCGAGGCCGCGGGCGATCGCGAGGTCGAGGGCCTCGGGCCGGCGCAGCCGGATCGCGTAGCCGCCGGCGTCGGTGACGAGCAGCCCGGGATCGAGGACCTTGCGCAGCCGGGAGGCGTAGGTGCGGATGGTCGCCAGGGCCTGCTGCGGCGGGTCCTCGCCCCAGATGGCGTCGATCAGCTCGGGTGCGGTGGCGGTGCGGCCGTCGCGCAGCAACAGCGCGGCGAGCAGGGCGCGTTGCTGGGGGCTCCCGGAGGGCAGCGCCTGCCCGCCGCGCCAGGCCCGTACGGGCCCGAGGACGGCGAACCGGTCGTCGCCGGGGGCGGGTTGGGGAGCGGCGGGAGCGGGAGCGAGGAAGGGGGCGGGGGAGGGGGCGGAGGCGGCCGGCGCCGGGCCGGACGGCGCGGGTCCGGCCGGGCCGGAGGTCGTCCGGGCCGCCTCGGGGTGGTTCCGCTGGTGCGGGATGGCCGGTATGCCGTCCATCGGTCGTCCCCCTGCCTTCCGTCGTTTGGGGGCCAGTCTGCCCTGTCTTGCGCGTACACGTCAGTCCGCAGCGGACCGTTCCGCCGCCAACTAGCTGACGGTTCGTCAGATCGGCGCTACGGTGTGAGGCATGGAGACCTTCCCGAAGATCATCTCGGTGGACGACCACACGGTGGAGCCCCCGCACGTCTGGCGGGACAGGCTCCCGTCCAAGTACCGGGACATCGGCCCCCGGATCGTCCGCGCCCCCCTCAAGGAAATGACCTTCCTCGGCGGCAAGTTCGCCCCCGTCATGGGAGCCCCCGGCGACGACGGACCCGTCGGCGACTGGTGGGTGTACGAGGACCTGCACCGGCCGCTCACCCGCCTCGACACCGCCGTCGGGTACGACCGTGACGAGATCAAGCTGGAAGTCATCACCTACGACCAGATGCGCCCGGGCTCCTTCTCGGTTCCCGAACGCCTCGCGGACATGGACGTCAACCACGTCCAGTCCGCCCTCTGCTTCCCCACCTTCCCCCGCTTCTGCGGCCAGACCTTCACCGAGGCCAAGGACCGTGAGCTGGGCCTGCTCGGCGTACAGGCCTACAACGACTGGATGGTGGAGGAGTGGTGCGGCCCCGAAGCCCGGGGCCGACTGATCCCGCTGACCCTCGTCCCGCTGTGGGACGCCCGCCTCGCCGCCGCCGAGGTCCGCCGCAACGCGGCCCGCGGGGTGCGCGCCGTCGCCTTCTCCGAGATACCGCCGCACCTGGGCCTGCCGTCGATCCACACCGACGACTGGGACCCGTTCCTCGAAGCGTGCGACGAGACCGGCACCGTCATCGCCATGCACATCGGCTCCTCGTCGCGGATGCCGTCCACCTCGGCGGACGCGCCGCCGGCCGTCGGCTCCACCATCACCTTCGCCAACTGCTGCTTCTCGATGGTCGACTGGCTGATGAGCGGCAAGTTCGAACGCTTCCCCCGACTCAGGATCATGTACGCCGAGGGCCAGATCGGATGGATCCCGTACATCCTGGAGCGCGCGAACGTGGTCTGGGAGGAGAACCGCGGCTGGGGCGGGGTCGCCGACAAGGTGCTGCGCCCGCCGTCCGAGTTGTTCGCCGAGCACGTCCACGGCTGCTTCTTCGACGACGCGTTCGGCTTGAAGAACCTGGACTCCATCGGCGTCGGCAACGTCCTCTACGAGACGGACTACCCCCACTCGGACTCCACCTGGCCGAAGTCCCGCGAGGTGGGCGAAGCCCAGATGGGCCACCTGGACCCGGACGTCGTGGACCGCATCGTGCGCGGCAACGCTATCGACCTGCTGGGGCTGACCCCGGACGGGTTGTGGGCGGGTCCGGGGGCGTAGGGGGCTCGGGCGAGGGGGCGGGCTGGGGGCGGCCGGGTCGGGCTGCAGAAACGATATCTCTTGACGTAGATCTTGATATCGTTTAAGTGTGGCCGGTCAGGTCCGCCCCTACGGAAGAGGTTCCCCGTGGCCCGAACCGTGATCGACGTCAATGACGACCTGCTGGCGGAGGCCGCGAAGATCTTCGGCACGAAGACGAAGGTCGCCACGGTGAACGCGGCCCTGGAGGACGCGGTCAAGCGCCGCAAGCGCGAGGAGTTCCTCAATTGGCTCGCCGAGGGCGGGCTGCCGGACCTGACCGGCCCGGTGGAAGAGGCGGTCGTCGAGACCGAGCGCGTGCGGGACAGGGCGGCATGACCGAGCGCTTCCTGATCGACAAGTCAGCCCTTGCCCGGTATCCCAAGCCGCCCGTCAACGAGGTCATCCATCCGCTCCATACGGCCGGCGTCCTTGCCGTTTGTGGTGCGGTCGAGCTGGAGGTGATGTCCAGCGCCCGGTCCAAGGCCGACGCGGACCGCGTCCGCGCCGGTCTCGGCGCCTTCGACTGGCTGTCGACGCCGGACGAGGCCTGGGACCGGGCGCTGAGGGTGCGGGAACAGCTGATCGTGGCGGGGAACTGGAAGGCCGTATCGCTCCCCGACCTGATCATCGCGGCCACCGCCGAGCGTCATGGAGCCACCGTCCTGCACTACGACGGCGACTTCGACACGATCGCCGCCGTCACCGGCCAGCCCACGCGCTGGGTCGTCCCGGCGGGCACGGCGGACTGACCTTCTCGGGGTGTCGGGTGACGGCCGGGTGTCGGCCGTCATGGGGCGGCCGTTCCGGCCGTGGCGGCGGGATCGGGCCGGCCGCAGGCCTCCGATCTTGCACCTCGGGCCGCCCCCGGGGCATGCTTCGCCGGGGCAAAGCGGGGAGGGATCGTGGCGGTGGACAAGCGGACCGTGGTGACTGCGGTGCTGTGCGCGTTGGCGGCGCTGGGCGCCTCCGCGGCGGTGGCGGAGTTGGCGCCACCACCCGAAGCGGCACCGTCCGCCCGGGCCAAGGCGGCCGCGCCTTCGGGCGCGCCCTCGGGAACCCCGACCGGGCCGTCGCGATCGCAAGCGTCGAAACCGTTGCTGGCGGACCAACTGCCGCCGGCCGTGACCCCGCAGCCCGGCGGACCCGCCGCCTACACCGGCGCCCTGTTCACCGGTGGCCTGGACGGCCAGCACTTCTGCACCGCGACCGTGGTCCGGAGCCCCGGCAGGAACCTGATCGTCACCGCCGGACACTGCCTCCTCGCGGGCAAGCAGCGCGACAGCGCCGGCGGAGCCGTCTTCGCACCCGCGTACGCGAACGGCGTTGCCCCGTACGGGACGTGGAAGATCGAAGAGGTCTTCGAGGACGACCGTTGGGCCGAGGACACGAACGACGACTACGACCTCGCCTTCGCCCGCCTCGCCCCCGACGACAAGGGTCGCTCCATCGAGGACGTCACCGACGCCGCCGCCCTGGACGCCTCCGGCCGCGCCGGCGAGGAAGTCACGGTGACGGGCTACCCGTCCGACCGCAAGGTGCCCCGCACCTGCACGTCGACCACCGTCCGGCTCAGCCCGACGGAACAGCGCTTCGACTGCGCCGACTTCCCGGGCGGCACCAGCGGCAGCGCCTGGATCAGCCGCGACAGCAAGATCATCGGGATCCTGACGGGCGGCGACACCGACGACGTCTCGACGAGCACCATCCTGGGCGACTACGCCGCCCAGCTCTACGAGAAGGCCACCACCACGACCGGCTGACCCGCCCGCCGCCCGACCTGACACGGGTGGGCGGGTGGATGGGTCGATGCGCGGCGGGGCCCGGTACCGGTCCGGCGGGGTGCCGGAGCGGACGGGGTGCGTGACGGCTCCGCCGATCAGGCCAACAGGCCCAAATGGACGGGCTCCAGGGCCCGGTCGGAGAGCAGGGCCGGCAGCAGCGGGGGCCAGAGGGGCTCGCCGAGGGTGGCCAGGCGCTCCCGGGAGACCCACTGCCAGTGGATGTCGGGGGCTTCGAGCACGGGTTCACGGGTGGGGCCGGTGGTGACGTAGATGTACTCGTGCTGGCGCACCGGAACGCCCTGATGGGTGAAGTCGTGCTCCCAGGTGCACAGCAGCCGCTGCGGCTCCAGATCGGTCCACCCGGTCTCCTCGCGCAACTCGCGCCGCACGCACTCCTCGGGCGTCTCGCCCGGATCGATCCCCCCGCCCGGCGGCAGCCAGTGGATACCGACCTCGATGTTGTTCTCCCGGAACAGGAACACCGATCCGCTCGGGGAGAGAACGACAATGCGGGCCGCCTGACGTGGAGTTCTCATCGGTTCAGCGTACGACCGGGGGGCCGGGGAGAGGGAGGGGTGTGCGGTCGCGGGGTGCGGTGGGTGGGGGGTCGGAGGCGGGGTCTTGGGGGAGGGGGCCCCGCCCCGAGCGACCCCACCCCCGACCCCGCCACCCCACGTGCCGCCGCCCCTACCCCGTCCGGAGGGCCAGCGTCGGGGAGAGGCGGGAGGCGCGGACCGCCGGGTAGAGGCCGGCCAGGGTGCCTATCGCCAGGGTGGCGGCGAAGCCGCCCGTCACGGCCCAGAGGGGGACCACCCAGGGGAGGTCGCCCGCGCGGGCGTATGCGGCCGTCGCGGCTGCGCCCAGGGCGATGCCCGCGAGGCCGCCGAGGCCGGACAGGAGGAGGGATTCGGTGACGAACTGGATCCGGATGTGGCCCTTCGTGGCGCCGAGCGAGCGGCGCAGGCCGATCTCGTGGCGGCGTTCCAGCACCGAGATGATCATGGTGTTGGCCACCCCGACCCCGCCCACCAGGAGGGCGATGCCGCCCAGGCCGAGCAGGAGGGTGCTGAAGGCGCCCTCGGTGGCGGCCTTCGCCTGGAGCGCGGCCGACGGGTCCGTCACCGACACCGCGCTCGGGGTCTTGGGGTTCGCCGTCCGGGCGATGAGGTCGCGGACCTCCGCCACCCGGTCGTCCGCCGAGCGTTCGTACACCGCCGTCGGGTTGCCGTCGAAGCCGAGGAGCTCCTCCGCCGCCGTCCAGCCGACCAGGGCCGAGCGTTCGATCTCCGGGGCCAGCGGCACCGGTTCGAGGATGCCGGTCACCGTGAAGTAGCGGCCGCCGATGAAGACCTGCTGCCCCGGCGCGGTGATGCCCAGCCGCTGCGCCGAGACGTGTCCGAGGACCACCGACGGGTAGCGGCCGGTGGCGCCGTTCAGCCAGGCGCCGCTGCCCGTGCGGGCCCGCAGGGTGCCGAGCAGGTCGTCCTTGACGGCCTTGACCGCGATGCCGCCCGTTTCACCGGCCGGGATGTTCTCCGACCGGCGGACGGACTGCGCCACGTCACCGGTCGTCCCGACCGACAGGACCCCGTCGATCCGGCCGATCATGGCGGGGGCGTCCGGGGGGAGCGTGGTGTCCTGACCCGTGAACATGCCCTGCCCCGGGGTCGCGACGAGCATGTTCGTCCCGAGCTTGTCGAGCTCGCGCAGCAGCTTCGCCTGGCTGGACGAGGAGATCCCGACCACCGCGATCATCGTCGCGATGCCGATCGCGATGCCGAGCGCCGACAGGAACACCCGCATCGGCCGCGAGCGCAGCCCCGCCGAGCCCGCGTGCAGGACGTCCCGCGGGGTGAGTCGGGGCGGGACGAGTCGGGCGCGCCGGCCCGCACGGGTCCTCGTACGGGAGCCCATCAGGCGGCCTCCGTCCCGGACGGGTTCCACAGGTCGGCGACGATCCCGCCGTCGCGGATGCGGACCTGGCGGGGCAGGCTCGCCGCGATCCCGTGGTCGTGGGTGATCACGGCGATGGTGGCCCCGTCCTCGTTCAGTTCGCGCAGCAGCTCCATCACCGACCGGCCGGACGCCGTGTCCAGGGCGCCGGTCGGTTCGTCGGCGAGCAGCAGGTCGGGCCGGCCCGCCACCGCGCGGGCGATGGCCACGCGCTGCTTCTGCCCGCCGGACAGTTCGTGCGGCCGGTGGTCCGTACGGTCGCCGAGGCCGACCCGCTCCAGGGCGGCCGCCGCGCGGCGGCCGCGTTCGGCCCGGGGCAGGCCGGAGTAGAGCAGGCCCTCGGCGACGTTCGCGAGGGCGCTGAGGCCCGGTACGAGGTGGAAGGACTGGAAGACGAACCCGACGTGGCGCGAGCGCAGCGCCGACAGGGCCCGGTCGGACAGGGTCGCGATGTCGTGGCCCGCGATGGCGACGCGGCCGGCGGTGGGCCGGTCCAGGGTGCCGACGATGTGCAGCAGGGTGGACTTGCCGGAGCCGGACGGGCCGACGAGGGCGAGGAGTTCACCGTTCATGACGGTCAGGTCGATGCCTCGCAGGGCGGTGACCCCACCGGGGTATTCCTTGGTCACCCCGGCCAGTTCGACGACGGGGTGCGCGTGCGCCTCCCCCGCCCGGACGGCCCCGGCCCCCGGGACCGCTTCGGTGATCGGTTCCGTCACAGCTTCGGCACCCCCACCCGCATGCCCTCCTTGAGGGCGTCGCCGGTCACCTCGACGCGGCCGTTGCCGAACATGCCGAGTTCGACCTTGACGTCGCGGGCGCGCCCGTCCTCGACGACCTGGACGCCGAAGCCTCCGCCGGGCAGCGCCAGCAGCGCGTTGACCGGTACGGACAGGACGCCCTTGCGGGTCTCCCCGGTGAGCCGCACCGACACGGGCGACTGGTCGGGGCCCTTGACGTCGCCCGGGCTGTCGAAGGTGACGCTCACCTCGACCTTGGCCTTCTTGTCGCCGCCGCCCGCACCACCCCCGCCCCCGCCGCCGCCCCCGCCGCCGTTCGGGTCGTCGGTGCCGGCCGTGCCGCCGACGGCGTCGATCTTCCCGGAGGCGCCGGCGCCGCCGGGCAGCCGTACGGTCACCTTGTCGCCGATCCGCGCCGCTTCCGCCTTCGCCGCCTCCAACTGGAAGCGGGCGATCCGCTCGGTCCCGGTCACGGTCAGCACCGGCTTGCCCGGTCCCGCCTCGTCGCCGACGGCCGAGTCGTTCCGCTTGATGCGCTGGGGGCCGCTCGCGAAGGCGATGTCCTCCCTCGCGACCTCGCCCGTCTCCGGCACCTTGTGGGCCTTCTGCCAGCGCTTCACCGCAGCCGTCGTGCCCGTGGTGAAGGTGCCGTCCGAGGCGTCGAGACCGGTCCCCCAGCCGAGGGCGATCAGGTTCCGCTTCAGCTGCTTGACGTCGTCGCCCCTGTCGCCCGCCTTCAACGGCCGGTACATGGGCGTGGACCCGTACATCAGCCGCACCGGCTTCCCGTTGATCTCGTACAGCTTCGCGTCCCGCTCGACCGCCGAGCCCTCCGGGGAGGTCCAGGTCAGCACGCCCGGGCCGGGCGCGCTCAGCTTGCGTTCCAGCGCGTAGCCGAGGGTGCCCTCCACCTGGAGGCCCGCGCCGAGGTCGCCGCGCTGTACGGGGGCGGTCGCCGGGGGAAGCCCGTCGGCGCGCTCCTGCCGTCCGCCGTCGTCCCGGGGCTGGGCGAGGACGGCGTACCCGCCGCCCGAGGCGGCCAGGACGACCGCCAGGGTGCCCGTCAGCCACCTGCCGCGCCGCGCCATCAGGCCGCTTCGCACTTCTTCTGGGCCTCCTCGAAGGCCTTCTCCTGTCCCTTGGGGATCTCGATGCCCGACTTCATGCCGCCGGGCAGGTACTCGGGGTCCTTGAGGTCCACGCCGTTCCCGCGCATGCACTGGATCCAGCGCAGTTCCTTGTCCTTCTCCTCCTGCGTCGGCTCCTTGCCGGCGCCGGGGGCGTTCATCCCGCAGGCCTTCATCGCCTCTTCCATCTTCTGCGGGTCCGCGCCGCCGCCGACCGTCATGCCGTTCGGGTTCTGGCCCGGCTCCGGGTCCGGCGCGTCGATGCCGTGCTCGCGCAGGCACTGGCGCATCTTCACGGCCGCGTCCGCGTCGGCCCCGCCGTTGGTCCTGCCGACGCCCGCGCCTGCGCTGCCGCCGCTCGCGGAACCGCCCTTGCCGTCGCCGTCCTTGCCGTCGCTCCCGCCGGACGTGCCGCCGTTCGTGCAGGCGGTGACGAGGAGGGTCAGGCCGGTCAGCGCGGCGGCCGTGGTCATGGTCAGGGATCGCTTCATGGCCCGAGCGTGCGGGAAAGGGGGATTTCGCTTCTCTCTCGCAGTCCGCTTACAACGGCGAAATGTTCTCCTCCTGTAGAGAGGACGCCATGCGAGTTCTGGTGGTGGAGGACGAGGCGTTCCTCCGGGAGATGATCGCCGAGGGGCTGCGCCGTGACGCGCTGGCCGTCGACGAGGCGGCCGACGGCCTGGAGGCGCTGAACCGCCTGCGACTGGGGGACTACGACGTCCTCGTCCTGGACCGCGACCTGCCCGGGCTGCACGGCGACGAGGTCTGCCGTCAGGTGGTGCGCGAACGGTTGTTGACGCGGGTGCTGATGCTCACCGCCTCCGGGACCGTCCGCGACCGCGTGGAGGGTCTGGGGCTGGGCGCCGACGACTACCTCACCAAGCCGTTCGCCTACGACGAGCTCCTCGCCCGGGTCCTGGCGCTCGGCCGGCGCGCCCGGCCGGCGCTGCCGCCGGTCCTGGAACGGGCCGGGCTGGCTTTGGACACGGCCCGCCGCTCCGCCGCCCGCGACGGGCACCGGCTGGCGCTCTCGCGCAAGGAGTTCGCCGTGCTGGAGGCGCTGCTGCGCGCCGAGGGCGCGGTGCTGAGCAGCGACGACCTGATCGAGCGGGTGTGGGAGGAGGGCACGGGCTACAGCACGAACGCGGTCCGGGTCACCCTCAGCAAGCTGCGTGCCAAGTTGGGCGAGCCGCCGCTGATCGAGACGGTCCCGGGCGCGGGCTACCGGATCACCGGTCCGCGATGAGAGCGGTGCTCCACTCCGAGCGCGCCCGTCTCACCGCGCTCTACGGCACGCTGCTCGTGCTCGCGGGCGGCGGGCTGGTCGCGCTGGTCAACGTGCTGCTGCGCAAGGGGCTCGGATCGCGGGTCAGCGGCGCCGTCACCACCGTGATGCCCGGCATCCCGGTCGACGGCCGGGACCCCGCCACGGGCGAGACGGTGTTCGTACCGGCGCAGAAGCTGCCGCCGGGCGTCGCCCCGACCGAGGCGCAGCTCGCGCGGTGGGCGGCGACGCGCAACGTGTCCCGCGCCGCCGAACAGGCCGCGCTGCACGAGCTGACGGTGGTGTCCCTGGTCGCGCTCGCGCTGTTCGCGGTGCTGTCGGTGTGGCTGGCCTGGTGGATGGCGGGCCGGGTGCTGCGCCCCGTCGGCGTGATCACCGAGAAGGCGCGCCGGCTGTCGGGGGCGAACCTGCACGAGCGGATCGCCCTGCGGGGCCCGCCGGGCGAGCTGAAGCGGCTGGCGGACACGTTCGACGGGATGCTGGACCGGATGGAGGGTCTGGTCACGGCGCAGCGCCGGTTCGCCGCGAACGCGGCGCACGAGCTGCGGACGCCGGTCGCGGTGCAGCGGGCGGCCGCCGAGATCGGGCTGGCGGGGGATCCGGAGCCGCAGAAGGTGGCCCGGATCCGCGAGCGGCTCATCGCGGTGGCCGACTCCAGCGAGCACCTGATCGAGTCGCTGCTGCTGTTGGCGGTCTCCGAGGAGGGCCTGGAGTCGGCGCAGCCGGTGGACCTGGCGGCGCTCGCGACGACGGAACTGGCGGCGGCCTTCCCGGGCGAGCCGGCCGGCGCGGACCCGGGCACGGCGCAGGGCACCACCCGGAATGCCCCGCCCGCCCCCGCCCCGGGCCCCGGGCCGGGGGACGTCCCGGACGCCCTGGTCCTCGTACGGGACCTCGCGCCGCTCACCGTGAGCGGGGACGGGGCGTTGCTCGGGCACCTGGTGCGGAACCTGGTGGCGAATGCCGTACGTCACAACCGGGCGGGCGGTCGGGTGGTCGTGGCGACCTCCGCCGACGGGGTGTTGACGGTGTCGAACACCGGGCCGCGGATCGCGGCGGCGGACGTGCCGCGGCTGCTGGAGCCGTTCCGGCGGCGGGCCGAGCGGCGTCATACCGCTGGTGAGGGCGCCGGTCTGGGTCTGTCGATCGTCGCCTCGATCGCGCGGGCGCACGGCGCGGAGCTGCTCGCGCGGGCCAACCCGGAGCCCGAGGGCGGGCTGACGGTACGGGTCCGCTTTCCGGTGGCACCGGGACCCGGGAGGGCGGGCGTTCGGCGGATCTGAAGATCACCTGATGTACGGTCGGTTCAATGAGCAAGCACGCCCGAGCCCGCTCCCGCACCCGTACGCGTCCGTCCGCCGCAGGCCGACCGCAACGGGCCGTCACCGTGGCCGCGTTCCTCGGACTGTTGGCCTTCGGCGCCGGCTGGCTGTACGCGCTGCACGAGCCGCCCGGCGCCCCGGCTCCGCAGACCCGCTCGGACGCGCGCCCGCAGACCGCCGACCGGGCGGCGCGGACCGTGCAGCGGACCGACCCGTTCCAGGGATTGCCCGGCATCAGCGCGGACACCCGCGCCCGGATCCCGGCGGACTCCCGGCAGCTGGTGCTGGTCACGGGCAAGGCGAAGGGCTCCTCGGAGTCGGCGGTCGCCCTGTACACGCGGCCCGCGCCGGGCGCGGACTGGACGCGGTCCGCGCAGTGGGCGGGCCGCAACGGCGCGAAGGGCTGGTCGACGGAGCGCGCGTACGGGGACCTGACGTCCCCGCAGGGCGTGTTCTCCCTCACCGACGCGGGCGGTCTGCTGCCCGCCCCGCCCGGCACCCGGCTGCCGTACGACCGGGACGCCTCGTTCGTCGCGTCGGGCCGGGGCGTGAACGGCGAGTCCCTGGCGGGTTCCTTCGACTACGTCGTGGCGATCGACTTCAACCGCAAGCAGGGCGTGTCCCCGCTGGACCCGGAGAAGCCGGACGGCGAGGGCAAGGGCGGCAACATCTGGCTGCACGTGGACCACGACGGCCCCTCGCAGGGCTGCGTCGGCATCCCGAAGGACGCGATGCGGACCCTCCTGACGACCTTGGACCCGGCGGCGAAGCCGATCATCGCGATGGGCCCCGAGGGCTTCTGACCGTACGGACGGGCCGGGTGCGGCGTCGCGCGACGCCGCCCCCCCCCCCGGCGCGGTGCCGGCCCCCCCCCCCCCCCCGGCCCCCCCCCACCCCCCCCCCCCCCCCCCCCCACCACCCCCCCC
>NZ_JBEZKS010000030.1:0-14710 GCF_040651775.1 Streptomyces sp. NPDC048383 | reverse complement strand
CCCCTCCCCGTCGCGCGACGCCGCACCCGGCCCGTCCGTTTTCCGCTCCGCCCGCTCCGCCCGCTCCGCCCGCTCCGCCCGCTCCGCCCGCTCCGCCTGCTCCGTCCGCGCCCCGCGCCCGCCCCGATCGCACCACCGCGCCGAGCCCGCGCACCCGTACGCCGGCACCTCCGCGGCCCCCTCCGTTTCCGCCGGGACCGCGCCGCCCCTCTTGCCTGACGAACCGTCAGCTACGACGATGGCCCCGCAGCCCCCGGGCGCGTCGACGGCGCGCTTCGCCGCGCGCGTCGCCGTCCGCGTCGACAGCGCGCCGGGGCGGACGACCGGCGGACGACCGGCAGGCGCCGGCAGACGACCGGCAGACGAAGGCGAGGCGGGTCCGGCATGACACGCGTGTTTCCGGAAGGCCGGCTGGCGTACGGGATGCAGCTCCCGATCCAGTCGCAGAGCACCATCTACGCCGAACCCTGGGAGGCCTCCGCCGGCGCGGTCGACCTCGCCGAGGTGGCCCGAGCGGCGGACCGGTCCGGGTTCGGGTACGTGGCCACCTGCGACCACGTGGCCGTCCCGCGGCGCCTCGCCGGCCCGATGAGCACCGTCTGGTACGACCCGGTGGCCACCCTGGCCTTCCTCGCCGGGATCACCGAGCGGGTGCGGCTGCTGAGCCACGTCGCGATCGTCGGCCTGCGCCACCCGCTGGTCACCGCCAAGCAGTACGCGACGCTCGACCACCTCAGCGGGGGCCGGCTCATCCTCGGGGTGGGGGCCGGTCACGTCCAGGAGGAGTTCGAGGTGCTCGGCGTCGACTTCGAGCGCCGCGGCGCGGTGCTCGACGAGACCCTGGACGCCCTGCGCGCCGCCCTGGGCCCCGAGGAGTACCCGGAGTTCGCGGGCGAGCGGTTCTCCTTCCGCGACCTCGGCCAGCTGCCCCGGCCCGCCCAGGCGCGGATCCCCGTGTGGATCGGCGGCTCCTCGCCGGCCGCGGTGCGCCGGGCCGCCGTGCGCGGCGACGGCTGGCTCCCGCAGGGGGACCCGCGGGAGAAGATCCCGGGGCAGGTCGCCCGCATCCGCGAGCTGAGGGAGGCGGCCGGCGTCACCGGGCCCTTGGAGATCGGGGCGATCACCGAGGCGCTCTACGTCGGCGAGCCCGGCTGGGACACCGGCCGGCGGGCCCTCACCGGTAAGGCGGAGGCGCTCGCGGAGTCCCTCCGCGAGTACGCGGCGCTCGGCGTGGACCAGATCCAGGTCCGTTTCCGCAGCCGTGACCGGAACGAACTCGTGGACCAGATCACCGCTTTCGGGGCCGAGGTGGCTCCGCTCCTCAACGACTAGGGGCACGGGCATGGGCAAGCTGGACGGGCGCGTCGTCATCATCACGGGTGCGGCGCGCGGACAGGGCGAGCAGGAGGCGCGGCTCTTCGCCGCCGAGGGCGCCAAGGTGCTGCTGGGCGACGTGCTCGACGAGCAGGGGGCGGCCGTCGCCAAGGAGATCGGGGAGGACCGGGCGCGCTACGTCAGGTTGGACGTGAGCCGCGAGGGGGACTGGGCGGCCGCGATCGCCGCCGCGAAGGAGGCGTTCGGGCCGGTGAGCGGCTTGGTCAACAACGCGGGCATCCTGCGGTTCAACGAGCTGACGGCGACCCCGCTGGAGGAGTTCCAGCAGGTCGTCCAGGTCAACCAGGTCGGGGCCTTCCTCGGCATCAAGACGGTCGCCCCGGAGATCGCGGCGGCGGGCGGCGGGACCATCGTCAACACCTCGTCGTACACGGGGCTGACGGGCATGGCGTACGTCGGCACGTACGCGGCGACGAAGGCGGCGATCCTCGGCCTGACCCGGGTGGCGGCGCTGGAGCTGGCGGCCAAGGGGATACGGGTGAACGCCATGTGCCCGGGGGCGGTGGACACCCCGATGGCCAATCCGGGCCTGCTGGACCCGGCCGGGATCACGGACGAGGCCAGGGACGCGATGGCCGAGCTGTACAAGCGGGTCGTGCCGATGGGCCGGGTGGGGCGGCCGGAGGAGGTGGCCCGGCTGGCGCTGTTCCTGACCGGTGAGGACTCCTCGTACATCACCGGCCAGCCGTTCGTCATCGACGGCGGCTGGATGGCGGGCGTCAGCATCCTCTAGCCACGGGCCCCGTATCTGATGGAGCGTCAGGTATTGACGCTCACGCCCCGGCGGTGGAACAGTCGGGACATCGAATCTGACGCAGCGTCAGAAATCAAAGGACGGTGAACCCCCTTGGAATTCGGGCTCTTCGTGCAGGGATACGTGGCCGAGTCACGGTCCAGGGTCGACCCCGAGGCAGAGCACAAGGCGCTGATCGAGGAGACCGAGTACGTCATCCAGGCCGACAAGTCGGGCTTCAAGTACGCCTGGGCCTCCGAACACCACTTCCTGGAGGAGTACTCCCACCTCTCCGCGAACGAGGTGTTCCTCGGCTACCTCGCGCACGCCACCGAGCGCATCCACCTCGGCTCCGGCATCTTCAACCCCCTCGCCCCGGTGAACCACCCGGTGAAGGTCGCGGAGAAGGTCGCCATGCTCGACCACCTCTCCAAGGGCCGTTTCGAGTTCGGCACCGGCCGCGGCGCCGGCAGCCACGAGATCCTCGGCTTCCTGCCCGGCATCGAGGACATGAACGGCACCAAGGAGATCTGGGAGGAGACCATCGCGGAATTCCCCAAGATGTTCCTCCAGGAGGAGTACGAGGGGTTCCAGGGCAAGCACTGGTCGCTGCCGCCGCGCAAGATCTTCCCCAAGCCGTACGGCAAGGCGCACCCGGCCATGTGGTACGCCGCCGGCTCCCCCTCCTCGTACGCCATGGCGGCGAAGAAGGGCCTCGGCGTCCTCGGGTTCAGCGTCCAGAAGGTCTCCGACATGGAGTGGGTGCTGGAGCAGTACAAGACGGCCATCCAGGAGGCGAAGGCCATCGGCGCCTTCGTCAACGACAACGTCATGGTCACCTCCACCGCGATCTGCGCCGAGACCCACGACAAGGCCGTCGAGATCGCCGTCAACGCGAACATGAACCGCTTCCAGTCGCTGGTCTTCCGCTACCACGACACCTTCCCGCGGCCCGAGGCCATACCGCAGTGGCCCGAGCTGCTCCCCGAGTACAACGCGGAGATCATCGAGCTGCTGATCGCCGAGGAGCTGATGATCTGCGGAGACCCCTCCGAGGTCCTCCAGCAGTGCAAGCGCTGGGAACAGGCCGGCGCCGACCAGCTGTCCTTCGGACTGCCGACCGGGGTGTCGTACGAGGACACGATGACCACCATCAAGCTCCTCGGCGAACACGTCATCCCCGAGATCGACACCGACCCCGTCCACCGCACCACCCGCTTCCGCGAGGCCGCCGGCTCCTGACGGCACCCACCGCACGGGGGCGGCGTCTTCCCGGACCGCCACCCCGCACCGGCCCCGGCCGGAGGTCGCCACGGGCCGCGGCCGGCCCGGCGCCCTCCGGCCGGGGCAGCGGCGCGCACGCCGCACGCGCACCCCGCCGCTCCGACGGCGGCGCACGCCGCGACCACACCGCACCCGCTGAAGGGACGCCATGCTCGACCACCTGATCAAGGGCGCCACCGTCGTGGACGGCACCGGCGCCCCCGCGCGCGTAGCCGACGTCGGCATACGGGACGGCCGGATCGCCGCCATCGGCGCCCCCGGCACCGTCACCGAAGAGGCCCGCACCACCGAGGACGCGACCGGCCTCGTGCTGACGCCCGGCTTCATCGACCCGCACACCCACTACGACGCCCAGCTGTTCTGGGACCCGTACGCCACGCCCTCCATGAACCACGGCGTCACCACCGTCGCCGGCGGCAACTGCGGCTTCACCCTGGCGCCGCTGAACCCGGACCGCCCCGAGGACGCCGACTACACACGCCGCATGATGAGCAAGGTCGAGGGCATGGCCCTCAAGGCCCTCGAAGAGGGCGTCGACTGGACCTGGTCCACCTTCGGCGAATACCTCGACGCCCTCGAAGGGCGCATCGCCGTCAACGCCGGCTTCATGGTCGGCCACTGCGCCCTGCGCCGGCACGTCATGGGCGCCGACGCCGTCGGCGGCCAACCCACCCCCGAGCAGCTCCGGCAGATGCTCGACCTCTTCCACGACGCCATGAACGCCGGCGCCTGGGGCCTGTCGACCACCCAGTCCTCCACGCACTCCGACGGCGCCGGCGAGCCCGTCGCCTCCCGGCACGCCGGACCCGCCGAACTCCTCGCGCTGTCCCGCGCCGTCGCCGAGCACGAGGGCACCCAGCTCGAAGCCATCGTCGCGGGCTGCCTCGACCAGTTCTCCGACGAGGAGATCGACCTCTTCGTCGACATGAGCGCGGCCGCCGGCAGGCCCCTCAACTGGAACGTCCTGACCATCGACGCCTCCGTCCCCGAACGCGTCCCCCGCCAGCTCGTCCCCAGCACCCGCGCCCGGCAGGCCGGCGGCCGCATCGTCGCGCTGACCATGCCGATCCTCACTCCGATGAACATGTCGCTCGGCACCTTCTGCGCCCTGAACCTCATCCCCGGCTGGGGCGAGGTCCTCGGCCTGCCCGTCCCCGAACGGATCGCGAAGCTCCGCGACGCCGACGTACGCGCCGAGATGCTGCGCCGCGCCGACAGCAAGGAGGCCGGCGTCTTCCGCCGGCTCGCCCACTTCGGCCGCTACGTCATCGGTGACACGTACAGCAAGGAGAACGAGGGCCTGTCCGGCCGCGTCGTCGACGACATCGCCGCCGAACGCGGCCTGGACGCCTTCCACTGCCTGGTCGAGATCTGCGCCAACGACGACCTGCGCACCGTCCTGTGGCCGATGCCCACCGACAACGACCCGGCCAGCTGGACCCTGCGCGCCGAAACCTGGCAGCACGAGGACGTCATGCTCGGCGGCTCGGACGCCGGCGCCCACCTGGACCGGATGTGCGGCGCCCCGTACACGACCCGCTTCCTCGGCGACTGCCTGCGCGGCCGCAAGCTCGTCCCCCTGGAACAGGCCGTCAAGATGCTCACCGACGACCCCGCGCAGCTCTTCGGGCTGCGCGAACGCGGCCGCGTCACCGAGGGCTGGCACGCCGACCTGGTGCTGTTCGACCCCGAACGCATCGAGGCCGGCCCGGCCACGCTCGTGCACGACCTGCCCGGGGACAGCCCGCGCCTGGACGCCCGGGCCATCGGCATCGTCTCCGTACGCGTCAACGGCGTGGAGACCATCCGCGACGACGAGGTGACGGGCGCCGTCCCCGGCACCGTGCTCCGTTCCGGCCGGCACACCAGGACGGTGAGCACCCGATGAGCGCGGACGCGAGCGGGACGCCCCAGCGGCTCTGGATCGGCGGCGAACGGGTCGAGCCCGCCGGCGGGCACTACGAGGTCATCAACCCGGCGGACGAATCCGTCGTCGGCCTCGCCCCCGAGGCGGGCCGCGCCCAGGTGGCGGAGGCCTGCCGGGCGGCGGCGGAGGCCTTCGGCGCCTGGTCCCGCACGACGCCCGAGGCGCGGGCGGCGATCCTCGACCGGGCCGCCGACATCATGCAGCGGGAGTACGAACCCTGGGCGGCGCTCGCGCGGGCCGAGACCGGGGCGCCCACCGGCATCGCGCGCGGCATGCAGGTCGGCGTGGGGGTGTCCCGGTTCCGGCGGTACGCCCGGGGCGCCCTGGAACCCGTCGAGAAGGCACTGCCCCCGCAGGTCACCGAGGCCGGACCGATGGGGCGGGCGGCCATCCTCGGCGCCCTGGAGGTCCGCCGGCCCGTCGGGGTCGTCACCTGCGTCACCTCGTACAACAACCCGTGGGCCAACCCGGCGGGCAAGGTCGCCCCGGCCCTGGCCATGGGCAACACGGTCGTGGTGAAGCCGGCGCCGCAGGACCCGCTGTCCGTGTTCAAGATGGCCGAGGCCCTCCACGAGGCCGGGGTCCCCGCCGGCGTCGTCAACGTGGTCTCCGGCACGTCGGTGGAGGTCGGCGAGGCCGCCGTGGACTCCCCGGACGTGGACATGGTGTCCTTCACCGGCTCCACCGCCGTCGGGCAGCGCATCGCCGAGGTGTGCGGACGGACGATGAAACGGCAGCTGATGGAGCTCGGCGGCAAGGGCGCGGCGATCGTCCTGGACGACGCCGACCTGGACTCCGCCGTCCTGGGCATCGGCACCACCTTCTCCTTCTACAGCGGACAGATCTGCACCGCCCCGACCCGGGTCATCGTGCACCGCTCCGTGTACGCGAAGCTCGTGGAGAAGCTGACCGGCTACCTGGCCTTCATGAAGGTCGGCGACCCGGCCGAACGCGGCACCGTCGTCGGGCCGGTGATCTCGGCGGCGCACCGCGACCGGGTGGAGTCGTACGTCGAACTCGGCCGCAAGGAAGGGGCTCGGATCGTCCACGGCGGGGAACGCCCCGTGGTGGGGGCCGGTCGGGGCTTCTGGGTGGCGCCGACCCTGCTGGTGGACTGCACGAACGACATGCGCGTGGTGCGCGAGGAGATCTTCGGCCCGGTCGTCGTGGTCGTCCCCTTCGACGGCGGCGAGGACGAGGCCGTCGCGCTGGCCAACGACAGCGACTTCGGGCTGCTGTCCTACGTCTGGTCCGGGGACTCGGCGCGCGCCTTCCGGGTGGCGGGGCGGCTCCGGGCGGGCGGCGTCGGCATCAACACGATCGGCCGGAACATGGAGGCGCCGTTCGGCGGCTTCAAGCAGTCGGGCGTGGGCCGTGACGTGGGCTCGTACGCCCTGCACGCCTACAGCGAGGTCCAGTCGATCGTCTGGCCGGGCTGAGGCGGGGCCGGGATCCGCGACCGGGGGCCGTCCGCATGAGCGTGCCCCCGGTCGACACCCCGGGAAGGGAGGGGGAGCATGGGAAGGGCAGGGCATCGTCCGGCCTTCAGGTTGCCGCCGGAATGAAGCGACGGCCGGGGTTCAGGGGAAAGCGCACCCGTCCGCCCCCAGGTCACAGCTCTGTGCCCCGGCGATGAGCAGAGGCGGCTTTCCGGCGGCCCGCCTCTCCCGCCAGTCCCTGATGGGAGCACCATCATGCATCTGTCCACCAGACGCGCCTCGATTGCGTTGATCGCGTCCTCGTTCGTACTGTCCGGCGCGTTCGCTTTCGCGAGCACCGCCCAGGCGGTGCCCTCCGCAAGCTGCACGGTGACGCCCGGTCCCGGAAACGACGTCACCGTCACCGGTGAAGGTTTCACGGCTCCGCGAAAGCTCCAAGGCGGTGGGACGAACATCACCGTGAACCCCGTGGGAGGGGCGTTCAAGGTGACCCGCCCCAAGGCCGAGTCCTTCACCGTCGTCGCCGTCAACGAGGGTCAGACTCCTACCTTCTCCAACTGCAGGATGGTTGCGGGCGGGAAGACCGGCGGAGCCCAGGGCAACGTGCAGGGCAACGTCCAGGGCAAGGCCCAGGGCGGCGGAGCGCAGGGCAACACCCAGGGCAACACGCAAGGGAACACGCAGGGCAACGCCCAGGGCAACACGCAGGGCAACGTGCAGGGCAACGCCCAGGGCAACGTCCAGGGGAACGTCCAGGGCAACGCCCAAGGCAATGCGCAGGGCAACGCTCAGGGCAATGTGCAGGGCAACGCCGCTGGGGGCGGGGCCCAGGGCAACGTCCAGGGCAATGTTCAGGGCAAGGCCGAAGGCGGCGGGGCCCAGGGCAACGCTCAGGGCAACGTGCAGGGCAACGCCGCTGGTGGCGGGGCCCAGGGCAACGTCCAGGGCAATGTTCAGGGCAAGGCCGAAGGTGGCGGGGCCCAGGGCAACGCTCAGGGCAACGTGCAGGGCAACGCCGCTGGTGGCGGGGCCCAGGGCAATGTCCAGGGCAATGTTCAGGGCAAGGCCGAAGGCGGCGGGGCCCAGGGCAACGCTCAGGGCAACGTGCAGGGCAACGCCGCTGGTGGCGGAGCCCAGGGCAACGTCCAGGGCAACGCGGGCTGAGGCATGGGGACGGGGAGAGGCGGGAACGCGCCGACCGGAGACCCCCCGGAAGGCGCGGGCCGGCCCACCGGATCGCCGCATGACGAAGTCGCCGGGCCGGGCGCACTGTTCGGCCTCTCCCGCACCTCGGTGGGAATCATCGTGTTCGCTGTCGCGGCCGTCATGGTCGCGGCCGCCCTGCACATGACGATGCTCTTCCTCAACAACGCCCCACCGAACGCCCTTTCTCGGCAGCACGCCGCGGTCATCAACAAGTACGTCGCACCCGAGTTCACCCAGGAATGGCAGCTCTTCGCCCCCAACCCGCAGTCGGCGAACATCCATGTGCAGGCCCGCGCACAGGTCCTGATGCCCAACGGGCGTGACGGCCTCGGCCTCACCGAGACCGACTGGGTGGACCTCACCGCCATCGACGAGAAGGGGATCCTGCACCACCCCTTCCCCAGCGAAGCGAACCAGAACGAACTCCGGCTCGCCTGGACCAACTACATCTACTCGCTCGACGACCAGGGGCGCCCGATCGGCCAGTTCGGGGAGCTGACACAGCGCCTCCTGCTGCGCCTCGCCGTCGACCGACTGGAACCGCGGATCGACGGCGGCACCATCCGGTCCGTCCAACTGCGCTCGGCCGTCACACCGGTGGGGGCGCCCTCCTGGAGCGACCAGCGGATCGACACCCGGACCGCCTACCTGGTCCAGCCGTGGTGGGCCGTCGGGGCGGAGGACCTCAAGTGACCACGTACTCAGCCGTCACGCCGGGCCACACGTCCGAACCGCCTCCGCCCGCCCCACCGCCACGCGGCATCCGTGCCACCGCCCGGCGGGGGATCGCCCGCATCGCCGTCGAGGCCGTCGCGCCGTACCAGTCGGCCGTCGTCCGGATCGGCTTCGCGGTCGCCTGGCTCGTCCTGCTGCTGCGCGAGTGGGTCCACCGCAACGCGCTCTTCGGGACGGAAAGCGCTTGGAGCTGGGGCATGGCCCGCGAATGGAACGCGAGCACCCGCGCCTTCAGCATCCTCCTGTGGAACGACGGGCGGCTGTGGTTCGAGATCGTCTACGTGCTGGCGATCGCCGCGGCGGTGATGTTGCTCCTCGGATGGCGGACCCGCACCGCCTCCCTGCTCTTCATGATCGGTGTGCTGGCCCTCCAGAACCGCAGTCCCTTCGTCGGGAACGGCGGCGACAACGTCATCCACGTCATGGCGCTCTACCTCGTGCTGACCCGCTGCGGCCGGGTCTGGTCGCTGGACGCGCGCCGGGCCGCGCGCGGCCACGACGGCGGCCGGGATCCGGTCGGGATCGTCCTGTGGGCGCTCCTCACGGCCGTGTTGGCCCTGGTCACCGGACTGGGCCTGCTGAGCACGGGCTGGGCGCTGCTGCTGTGGGGCTTCTCCCTGGTGCAGTTGGCGTGGTGGCTGGTGCGGCGCTACGCGCCGGGCGAGCCCCGCACCGTGATGGAGATGGTCGGGAACGTGGTGCACGCCGGCGCGATGTTCGTGATCGCGGCCCAGGTGTGCCTGATCTACGCGGCCTCCGGCTGGTACAAGATCCAGGGCTCCCTCTGGCAGGAGGGCTCGGCGCTCTACTACGTGCTGCACCTCGGCAACGTCACGCCGTGGCCCGCCCTGTCCCACTTCATCGCGAGCAGCGGTGCGATCGTCCTGCTGCTGACGTACGGCACGGTGCTCGTCGAGGTCGCCTTCCCCTTCACGCTCTTCAGCACCCGCCTGCGGACCGTGATGGTCCTGATCATGATGTCCATGCACGCGGGGATCGGGATCCTGCTCGGCCTGCCCTACTTCGCCCTGACGATGGTCGCGGCGGACCTGCTCTTCCTGCCGACCGTCCTGCTCCGCCGGCTGGGAGACGGCGTGACGCGCGCGGTCAGGGCCCGTCCGGGAGGTCCAGGCAGAAGCCGGCCTCTCCCCGCACCCGACCGTTGATCTGGAGCTGCACCAGGTGCTCGCCGGGGTGGTAGCGGCGGGTGGTGATCGGTTTGAAGGAGTGCCGCCGGCTGCCGGTGAGGGTTTCGCCGGGGGCCAGGGCGCGGGTGGTCAGTTTGAAGACCTTCGGGGTGCGGGTGCCGTTGGCCTTGACGTGGTGGATCACGTAGTCGATGACCAGCTCGGCCGGCAGCGGGCCGGTGTGGGTGACCTCGTACCCGAAGACGAGGTACTCGCCGACGGTGACGCGCGGGGTCGCGACGACCGGCCCGCGGACGGTGACGGCCACGTCGGGGGAGTGCCCCAGCAGCGCCAGCGCGCCGGGGTGGCCGGCCTTGATCAGGGTGCGCAGTCCGTGCCGTACGACGCGGTCGGTGGTGGCGGCGGGGTCCGAGCGCCACGCGGCGGCGGTCTCGACGGCGAGGTCGGGGTGGTCGCGGCTGATGTCGTTGAGGTGGTTGGAGACGGAGCGGCGCACGTACGCGGAGGGGTCGCGGTGGAGGGCGTCCAGTACGGGGACGGCCGGGCGCGGGTCGGCGACGAACGCCGGCAGCTGCGGGGCCCAGGGCAGCCGGGGCCGCGTGCCCTCACTGGCGAGCCGCCGCACGTGCGGGTCGGGGTCGCCGGTCCACGTCCGTACGACGGCCAGCGCGCGCCCGGGGTCGGCGCGCAGGAAGGGGCGTACGGCGGATTCGGCGGTGAGGCGGGGGGTGAGGTCGCGGAGCAGGGCGAGGCCGGGCTCGAAGGCCGCCAGCCCGCGCACCGCGACGGCCTCGTTGACGGGGAAGGTCATCCAGCCGGCGAACCCGGGGTCCTCCAGGGCAGTGCGGACGACGGCCTCGAAGGCCGGCCAGTCGTCCGGCAGGTCGGCGAGGACGGCGTCGCGTACGGCCGCGACGCGCGCCCCGTAGCCGAGGCCGTCCAGGGCTGCGGCGCAGGTGAGCAGGGCGGGAGAGCGGGGGGCGCGGGCCGCCCGGGCGAGCGTTCGGGCCAGGTTACTGACGGTATCCGCGCTGAGGAGCTCGTCGGCTGTGGGCATGGGGCCATTGTGGCGGCCGGGGCCTTGGTGGCGCCGGTCCCAAAATTTGCACGGGAAAGTTTTGATTGGGGCAAATCGGGCGCAGCTGCGGTTTCCGCATTCCGGAAGGTCGGGCCCGGAGCCTTCCGAAGCGCGATTGGATGCCTGAGTGAACCTTGTATTGCGGGAGTGTGAACAGTCCCGCCCTCGGGATTCCAAGGGATTTAGCCCTATGAACTACTGGACTTAAGCCCTCCGGATGAGGAAACCGCAGCGTCTAACGTCCTGACTCATGACACAGCTGGACGTTCGACCTCAGGTCGGAGACACGGTAAGCGGCGTGGCCGAGGGCGACGTTCGCGGCAAGGGGCTCGGCAAGGGGTCCGTCGGCCTGGTGGGAAGCGCCGTCATCGGCATCTCCACCGTCGCCCCCGTCTACTGCCTGACCTCGACCCTCGGCTCCACCGCCGGCGAGGTCGGCATGCAGATGCCGGCGATCTTCCTCGCCGGGTTCCTGCCGATGCTGTTGGTCGCCTTCGCGTACCGCGAGCTCAACAAGGCCATGCCGGACTGCGGCACCTCCTTCACCTGGACGGTCAAGGCCTTCGGCCCCCGCATCGGCTGGATGTGCGGCTGGGGCCTGGTGATCGCCACGATCATCGTCCTCTCCAACCTCGCCGGCGTCGCCACCTCGTACTTCTGGCTCCTGGCCGGCGAGATCAGCGGCAACGAGTCGATCGCGGCCCTGGACGACAACAAGCTCGTCCACATCGTCACCTGCCTCATCCTGATCGCCGCCGCGACCGCCATCAGCTACCGCGGGATGACCGCCACCAAGGGCGTCCAGTACACCCTGGTCGGCCTCCAGCTCGCCGTCCTCGCGATCTTCGTCGCGATGGCCTTCCAGAAGGCCTCCGCGGGCACCTTCGACACCGGCCTGGACTTCTCCTGGTCCTGGATGAACCCCTTCGCGGTCGAGTCCATGGCGGCCTTCACCGCCGGACTCTCGCTCTCGATCTTCATGTACTGGGGCTGGGACGCCTGCCTGGCGACCAACGAGGAGACCACCGGCTCCACCAAGACCCCCGGCCGCGCCTCGCTCATCGCGATGGTCGTCCTCGTCGGCTCCTACCTGGCCACCGGCGTCGCCGCCCAGATGGCCGTCGGCTCCGGCGCCACCGGCCTCGGCCTCGGCAACCCGGACACCAGCGACAACGTCTTCGCCGCCCTCGCCGGCCCCGTCATGGGCCCGATGCTCGGCATCCTGCTCTTCGTCGCGGTCCTCGCCTCGGCGACGGCGTCGCTCCAGACCACCTTCATCCCCGTGGCCCGCACCGTCCTCGCCATGTCCACGTACGAGGCGCTGCCGCCCTCCTACGCCAAGGTCCACGAGCGGTTCAAGACCCCCGGCCGCGCCACCGTCATGGCGGGCATCGCGACCGGCGTCTTCTACACCGTGATGACCCTCGTCAGCGAGAACGTCCTCACCGACACGATCTTCGCGCTCGGCCTGATGATCTGCTTCTACTACTCGCTGACCGCCTTCGCCTGCGCCTGGTACTTCCGCGGCGAGCTGCGCCGCTCCGCCCGTGACCTGTTCTTCAAGGGCGTCTTCCCGGTCCTCGGCGGCCTGCTCCTCGCCACGGTCTTCTTCAAGACCCTGATCGACATGTGGAACCCGTCGTACGGATCCGGTTCCACCGTCCTCGGCGTCGGCAGCGTCTTCGTCATCGGCGTCGGCCTGCTCGCCCTGGGCCTGGTCATCATGATCGTCACCGAGCGTCGCAGCCCGGCGTTCTTCCGCGGCGAGATCCTCACCAAGTCCACCCCGGCCCTGGTGGTCGAGGACTGACCTCCGATCGCAGCGCCCTCCCGCCCGCTCGCCCGCCCGTGTCCTCCCCGCGGCCCCGCACCGGTTCCTCCCGGCGCGGGGCCGCGGGCGTGCGGCGCGTCGGGCCGCGGGCGTGCGGCGCGTCGATGACCGGCGGCGAACGCGCGGGGGCGTCGTGCGGGGAAGTCGGGGGGCGTCCTGCGGGGAACGCGCGGGGCGTGCCGCGGGGAACGCGCGGGGCGGTTGTGGACGGAGTCGCAGTGACCCGGGGAGCGGCGGGGTCGTTGGGCGGGGCATGAATGCCATGAAGCGCACCCTTTCCGCCCTGGTCCTCACCGGCGGCGCCGCCCTCGCACTCACCCCCGTCGCCGCGTACGCCGACGAATCGCCGGTCGAGGCGCCCCCGATCACGCAGCGCGTCACCGACATCGTCGACCACCCGGGGCAGGCCGTCCAGGACACCAAGACCGCCGTCGCCGTGACCTCCCAGGCCGCCGGCTCCGCCTCCAAGGCCACCGAGGCCTCTCTGGCCGGCGCGGGCGGTGCCCTGTCCGCAGGACTCCCCAAGGCCCCGAGCGTGAACTGACCCCGACAACCCGAGGCGCCGACGCCGACCCGGAGCAGAACGTCCGGTTCGGCGGCGGGGTCGGGGCGGGGGCGGGTGGCCGGTGGGCTGTGGGTGGCTGCGGGTGGGCTCAGCCCCAGGTGCGGGAGCAGAGCACCAACCGGTAGCCGTCGGGGTCCACGACCGTGACCCCGTGCTCGTCCCAGTACGGGTTGTGCGAGGCCACCCGGGTCCCGCCACAGTCGATCAGACGCTGCACCAAGGCTTCGTCGGGCGCCTCCCCGAGGTAGACGACGAAGAGGTCGTCGAGCGTCGGCGCGGGCGCGAGCGGGCTCCGCGGATCCAGGGTGAGTTCGAAGTGCCAGCCTCCCCCGGCCGGCCCGACCATCACCAGATCGTGCTCCCCGTCGACCTGCCCCGAGGTCCGCCAGAGGACGTCGAGCCCGAGCCCGTCGACGTAGAACCGCTCGGCTGCCTCCAGGTCGAGGGACGGCCGCGCCACGCGGATGTGGGTCCGTGAATCGATCATGGCGGGAGACTACGGGCCCCCCGCCGGAGGCGATGGAACGGGCCCCGCATGTGTCAGGTGAACGGACCCCGCCCCCAGAACCGACCCCGGCGACCTGCTGGTCATGGGCAGCCCCACGCTGGTACGCGGCTTGCTCGCCGAGGGACTCGTCGACGAGTCGAAGCTCATCGTCCTGCCGGTGCTGCTGGGCGGCGGGAAATCGATCTTCCCGGCGGACGGCGGCCTGCGCACCCTCGAACTACCCCCGCTCGGCGGCGCTGCGCTCGACGCAGAACTCGTTCCCCTCGGGGTCGGCCATGGTCACCCAGCCGGTCCCGTCCGCGTTCCGCCGGTCACCGACGACCGTCGCCCCCAGGGCGAGCATGCGCTCCACTTCCTCGTCACGGGACCGGTCCTGCGGCTGGAGGTCGAGGTGCACACGGTTCTTCACTGCCTTGGCGTCGGGCACCGTCACGAACAGCAGCCCGGTCCCGCCGGCGGTGACCAACGCCTCGGGATCGCCGGGAAAGTCATCGTCGGCCACGGCCCCGTCAAGGGCCCCGGCCCAGAACTGCGCCAGTTGGTAGGCGTCGGAACAGTCGATGGTGATGTGTCGCACGAGTGAGCTCATGGGCGGCACTATCGATCACGACCGGACCGGTGTCCACCGAGTTGATGGTGTGGGCGGGGGGCTGGAGCTGGGGGCGCCGGGGCCGGTTCTGGGGGCGGGGTCGGGGGGTGGCGGAACCCCGTTGATCCGGATCAGGGCGGGTTTGGGGGGTTCCCGCTGGTCTTCGTCTCTCCGTGGCGGGCCGGTCCCTCAAGGGCGCTCCCTTCGGTCGCGTCGCTACGCGATGGCCTACGGCCACCCTTGACCGACCGACCCGCCACGGAAAAACGAAG
>NZ_JBEZKS010000029.1:0-97490 GCF_040651775.1 Streptomyces sp. NPDC048383 | reverse complement strand
CGCCCGGTTTACATTCCGAACCCGGAAGCTAAGCCTTTCAGCGCCGATGGTACTGCAGGGGGGACCCTGTGGGAGAGTAGGACGCCGCCGAACAACCCGCCCTTTTAGCTCAGTCGGTAGAGCGTCTCCATGGTAAGGAGAAGGTCAACGGTTCGATTCCGTTAAAGGGCTCAGGTAAGACAAAAAAGGCTCCCGCCTCAGGCGGGGGCCTTTTTTGCGTTCCAGCGGCTTTTGAGGTCGAGGGTCGTGCCGATGCCCTGCTCGCAGCGGCCGCAACCAGCGGATTCCAAGCAGGGCATCAAGGGTGGCGGAGTCAGGCACCTTCGCGCTGGTGGGGGACGCGGAAGGCGAGGATGGCCATGTCGTCCGAGGCGGGCTCCGCCGCGAAACGTTCCACCGCGCGCAGGACGCGGGAGGCGACCGCGCCCGCGGTGAGGCCGGTACAGGTGGTCAGGACCTCGGCGAGGCCGTCGTCGCCCAGCATGCGGGCGCCCTCGCGGCGTTCCGTCACACCGTCCGTGACGCAGAGGAGGACGTCGCCCGGCTCCAGGGTGAGCGTCTGCTCGTACAGGTCCAGGTCGTCGATGACGCCCAGCAGGGGCTGCGGTTCCGCGGCCGGGGTGACCTCACCGTCCGGGCGCAGGCGCAGCGGGAGCGGGTGGCCGGCGCAGACGACCTTCATCAGGGCGCTGCCGTCCGGCTGGGGGTGGAGCTCGCCGTACAGGAGGGTGAGGAACCGGCTGCGGGCGCCCTCGTCGAGGATGGCGGCGTTGAGGCGCTCCAGGACCGCCGGGCCGCCGAGGCCCTCGCGGGCCAGCAGCCGCAGGGCGTGCCGGGCCAGGCCGGTGACGGCCGCCGCTTCCGGGCCCGTACCGCAGACGTCGCCGATGGCGAAGCCGTACACGCCGTCGCGGATCGGGAAGACGTCGTAGAAGTCGCCGCCCACCTCGTTGCCCTCGCCCGCGGCGCGGTAGATGACCTCCACCTCCATCCCCGGGATGGCCGGGGAGCCGGGCGGCAGGAGGCTGCGTTGGAGGGAGCGGCTGATGGCGGTGCGCTCGGAGTACAGCCGTGCGTTGTCGAGGGCCAAGGCCGCTCGGCGGGAGAGGTCGTCGGCCAGTTCGAGGATCTCCTGGCGGAAGTGCTCCTCGCGGGGCTTGCCCAGGGTGAGCATGCCGATGACGCGGTTGCGCGCCAACAGGGGCAGCACGACGGAGTCACCTCCGACCGCGGTGGCCGCCGCCGCCCACGGGCGGGCGCCGGCCTCGCGGACCGGTTCGGGCGGGCTGACCCGGGACAGCAGGGCCTTCAGCCCGTCGATGTTGTCCTCGTCCTCGTGGAGGACGTAGGCGAGGTACGGGTCCGATGCCTGGTCGGCGATCGTGTAGACGGCGCACCAGGTGGCGAGGGTCGGAACGGTCATCTGGGCCATGAGGGCGAGCGTCTGGTCCCGGTCGAGGGTGCCGGCCAACAGGTCGGAGGCTTCGACGAGGAAGGACAGGGAGCCGCGGCGCAGCCGTTCCAGCTCGCCGAGGCGGGCGGACTCGACGGCCAGGGCGATGCGGTCGGCGGCGAACTGGAGGCGCAGGGCCTCCTCGTTGGTGTAGCGGCCGGGGCCCTCGGCGGCGATGCCGAGGGAGCCGGTGAGGCGGCCCTCGACCTTGAGGGGGACCGTGACGGCCGAGCGCATGCCCGTCGACTCCAGGAGCGGTACGGCTCCGGGGACGGCCGCGAGGTCGTCGTGGACGGCGGGCATGCGGGCCGAGCCGTACCGGTTGGTGCCCGCCTCGACGGGAACCCGGGCGAAGCGCTGGCGGGTCGAGGGCAGGCCGGTGGTCGCGCGGACCTCCAACTCCGTCTCGTCGTCCGTGGCCAGCAGTAGGAAGGCGGCGTCGGCGTCGAGCATGTCGCGGGCGCGCTCCACGGTGCGCTGGAGCAGGCTCTCCAGGTCGTCCGGGGCGGGGGAGCCGATGAACACCTCGAACGGGTCGACCGGGCGGCTCTCGCCCGGGTGGCCCCCGTCGGTGGGGATGCGCACGGGGGTCTGGAGCAGGGCGCGCTCGTCGTCGTGGACGAGGAGGCAGACGATGGAGGGCTCACCGTGGGCGTCGCGGACCCGCAGGTGGGAGGCGTACACGGGGATGACCCGGCCGTCGGCGCCGCGGATGCCGTAGCTGCCCTCCCAGCGGGACAGGCGCAGGGCCTCGGCGATGCCGGTGCCGGTGCCCGGCGTCTGCGGCCAGGCGGCGAGTTCCGCGAGCGGGCGGCCCACGACCTTCTCGGCGGGGTGCCCGAAGATCTGCTCGGCGTCCTCGTTCCAGGCGGCGACGGAGTCCGAGGCGTCGACCTGGATCACGGCGACGCGGACCCGGCTCTCGGCGAGCGGCAGGAACTGGTCCGGTACGACGGGGCCCGCGGAGCGGGTACCGACCGGACGGTCCGGGGGGTCCAGGCGGAACCAGACGTGCTTGTGGGTGGCCGTGTACTCGACGCCCCAGCGGGTGGCGAGGGCGGCGCACAGCATCAGGCCGCGGCCGCTCTCGCGGTCGGGGTCGGCGTAGGGGCGCTCACCGGGGTGGGCGAGCGGGAGCTCGCGCTCCGGGTACCGGTCGGCGACCTCGACGCGTACGCCGTCCTCGGCGCGCAGGCACAGGACCTCGGCCCGGGTCCCCGCGTGCACGACGGCGTTCGTGACGAGCTCGCTCGTGAGGACCACGGCGTCGTCGACGATGTCCGCGAAACCCCAGCCCTGCAGGGTGTCGCGGACGAACGCGCGGGCAGCGGCGACCGAGCGCCCTTGGGGGTCGAAACTGGCAGCCGCCCGTGCCGTGATCACAAGTCTCCTTCGACGCGGTGGGACATCGGATGCCAGGTTACTTACCTTCGCGGTGGCAAGGAGGCCGTCGTGGGGGATTCCACCCGCAGGGTACGGCCGGTGTGCGATGGTGCCGGAGTGTTATGGCCGGGTTCGGCCGGGGTGAAACACTGGGCAGGCTTGGAGAGCCGGATTTTGGATAGTCGGATGTCCGGTGGAACAGTGGTCGACCCTTTCGGGAGGGACACGGTGGAGTCTGGAGCAGCGGTGCGGCGTGCGGGAACGCGCCCCAAGGGGGGCCGGTCCCGGCGCGGAGGTACGACGGAGGTCGATACCGCCGCTCTGAACCGGCTGCTCACGGCCCTGGTGTCGATGCGGGACGGGAACTTCCGCAAGCGGCTGACGGTTTCCGGCGACGGTGTGATGGCGGAGGTCGCCGCCGTCTACAACGAGGTTGCCGACCGCAACCTCCACCTGACCGGTGAACTGTCCCGGGTCCGGCGGATGGTGGGCCGTGAGGGCAAGCTGAGCGAACGGCTGGAAACGGGTGCCTGCGAGGGTTCCTGGGCGGCCGCGATCGACGCCTCGAACCAGTTGGTGGACGATCTCGCCCGGCCGGTGTCCGAAGTCGGTCGGGTGCTGTCGGCGGTGGCCGAGGGTGATCTGGACCAGCGGATGGACTTGCGCACGCAGGCCTCGGATGGGGCCGGGCACCCGCTGCGCGGGGAGTTCCTCAAGGTCGGTCGTACGGTCAACAACCTGGTCGACCAGCTGTCCGCGTTCACCGACGAGGTGACGCGGGTGGCGCTGGAGGTCGGGACCGAGGGCAAGCTCGGCGGGCAGGCGCAGGTGCGCGGAATGTCCGGTTCTTGGAAGGACCTGACCGACTCCGTCAACACGATGGCGTACCGGCTCACCGCTCAGGTGCGTGACATTGCTCTCGTGACGACGGCGGTGGCCAAGGGCGATCTGTCGCGCAAGGTCACGGTGCACGTGGCCGGCGAGATGCTCCAGCTGAAGAACACCGTGAACACGATGGTGGACCAGCTGTCGTCGTTCTCGTCCGAGGTGACCCGGGTGGCCCGCGAGGTGGGTACCGAGGGCGAACTCGGCGGTCAGGCGAAGGTGCCCGGCGTCGCGGGCGTGTGGAAGGACCTGACCGACTCGGTCAACACCATGGCCGGCAACCTGACGGCCCAGGTGCGCGGGATCGCGCAGGTCACGACGGCCGTCGCGAACGGTGACCTGTCGCAGAAGGTGCGGGTCAGCGCGCGCGGCGAGGTGGCGCAACTGGCCGAAACGATCAACCAGATGACCGAGACGCTGCGTACGTTCGCGGACGAGGTCACGCGGGTGGCGAGCGAGGTCGGCGCCAAGGGGTTGCTCGGTGGTCAGGCGCAGGTGCCGGGTGCGGCGGGGACGTGGAAGGACCTCACCGACTCGGTGAACACGGTCTTCCGCAACCTGACCACGCAGGTGCGTGACATCGCCCAGGTGACGACCGCGGTGGCGAACGGCGATCTGTCGCAGAAGGTCACGGTCAACGTGGCCGGCGAGATGCTGGAGCTGAAGAACACCGTCAACACGATGGTCGACCAGCTCCAGTCCTTCGGTGCCGAAGTGACGCGGGTGGCCCGTGAGGTCGGCGTCGAGGGCGAGCTGGGTGGTCAGGCGCAGGTGCCGGGTGCGGCGGGGACGTGGAAGGACCTCACCGACTCGGTGAACACCGCCTTCCGGAACCTGACCGGGCAGGTCCGCAACATCGCGCAGGTGACGACGGCGGTGGCGAACGGCGATCTGTCGCAGAAGGTCACCGTGGACGTCTCGGGCGAGATGCTCCAGCTGAAGAACACCGTGAACACGATGGTCGACCAGCTGTCGTCGTTCGCCGACCAGGTGACGCGGATGGCGCGGGACGTGGGTACGGAGGGTCGGCTCGGCGGTCAGGCGCGGGTCGAGGGGGTTTCCGGAACCTGGAAGGAACTCACCGACTCGGTCAACTTCATGGCCGGGAACCTGACCTCGCAGGTCCGCCAAATTGCGCAGGTGACGACGGCGGTGGCGCGGGGCGATCTGTCGCAGAAGATCGACGTGGACGCCCGGGGCGAGATCCTGGAGCTGAAGAACACCATTAACACGATGGTCGACCAGCTCTCGGCGTTCGCCGAGCAGGTGACGCGGGTGGCCCGTGAGGTGGGTACGGACGGCCGGCTCGGCGGTCAGGCGCAGGTGCCCGGGGTGGCCGGGGTCTGGCGGGACCTGACCGATTCGGTGAACGGCATGGCGGGGAACCTGACCTCGCAGGTCCGCAACATCGCCCAGGTCGCGACGGCGGTGGCCCGTGGTGATCTGTCGCAGAAGATCGACGTGGACGCCCGGGGCGAGATCCTGGAGCTGAAGAACACCCTCAACACGATGGTCGACCAGCTCTCGAACTTCGCCGAGCAGGTGACCCGCGTCGCCCGTGAGGTGGGCACCGAGGGCATCCTCGGCGGCCAGGCCGAGGTCAAGGGGGTCTCCGGGACCTGGAAGGACCTCACGCAGTCCGTCAACTTCATGGCCAACAACCTGACGTCGCAGGTGCGCAACATCGCCGAGGTGACCACGGCGGTGGCCATGGGCGACCTCTCGAAGAAGATCACGGTCGACGCCAAGGGCGAGATCCTCGAACTCGTCACGACCGTGAACACGATGGTGGACCAGTTGTCCTCCTTCGCGGAGCAGGTGACCCGGGTGGCCCGTGAGGTGGGTACCGAGGGCATCCTGGGCGGCCAGGCCCGGGTCCGCGGGGTGACCGGCATCTGGAAGGACCTCAGCGACAACGTCAACACCATGGCCGGGAACCTGACGGCGCAGGTGCGCGGGATCGCCCAGGTCTCGGCGGCGGTCGCCAACGGAGATCTGACGAAGAAGGTCACCGTCGAGGCGCGTGGCGAGGTCGCGCAACTCGCCGACACCGTGAACACGATGGTGAACACCCTGTCCTCGTTCGCGGACGAGGTCACGCGGGTGGCCCGCGAGGTGGGTACGGAGGGCCGGCTCGGCGGGCAGGCGCACGTGCCCGGTGTCTCGGGGACGTGGAAGGACCTCACCGACTCGGTGAACTTCATGGCCTCCAACCTCACCGGGCAGGTGCGGCAGATCGCCATGGTCACGACCGCCATCGCCAAGGGCGACATGACCAAGAAGATCGACATCGACGCGCGCGGCGAGATCCTGGAGCTCAAGACCACCATCAACACGATGGTCGACCAACTGTCCTCCTTCGCCGATCAGGTGACCCGGGTGGCCCGCGAGGTGGGCACCGAGGGCATCCTGGGCGGCCAGGCCCGGGTGCGGGACGTGGATGGCACTTGGCGCGACCTGACCGAGTCGGTGAACGAGATGGCCGGGAACCTGACCCGGCAGGTGCGCGCCATCGCGGCCGTCGCCACCGCGGTGACCCGAGGCGATCTGAGCCTGAAGGTCGACGTGGACGCGGCGGGAGAGATCCAGGTCCTCCAGGACAACATCAACACGATGATCGTGAATCTCCGCGACACCACCTTGGCCAATAAGGAACAGGACTGGCTCAAGGGCAATCTGGCCAGGATTTCGGCCCTTATGCAGGGTCGCCGGGAACTCGACGACGTCGCCTCGCTGATCATGAGCGAGCTGACCCCGGTGGTGTCCGCGCAGCACGGGGCCTTCTTCCTGGCGCTGCCGACCGGCGGCACCACCGAGATCGGGACGGACGGCGGCGCGGAGGGCTCGTACGAGCTGCGGATGCGCGGGAGTTACGCCTACGCGGGCGGTCAGATGCCCATTTCCTTCCGGCCGGGGGAGGGGCTGATCGGGGCGGTCGCCGAGGAGAAGCGGACGATCCTCGTCGAGAACACTCCGCCCGGCTACCTCAAGATCTCCTCGGGGCTCGGCGAGGCGCCGCCGGCGCACGTGATCGTGCTGCCGGTGCTCTTCGAGGGGAAGGTGCTCGGCGTCATCGAGTTGGCGGCCTTCCAGCCGTTCACGCAGATCCAGAAGGACTTCCTCAGCCAGATCGCCGAGATGATCGGTACGAGCGTCAACACCATCTCCGTCAACTCCAAGACGGAGGTGCTGCTCAAGCAGTCGCAGGAGATGACCGAGCAACTGCGCGAGCGCTCCGACGAGCTGGAGAACCGGCAGAAGGCCCTTCAGGCCGCCAACGCGGAACTGGAGGAGAAGGCCGAGCTGTTGGCGCAGCAGAACCGGGACATCGAGGTGAAGAACACCGAGATCGAGGAGGCCCGGCAGGTCCTGGAGGAGCGCGCCGAGCAGCTCGCGGTCTCGATGCGGTACAAGAGCGAGTTCCTGGCGAACATGTCCCACGAGCTGCGGACCCCGCTCAACTCGCTGCTGATCCTGGCCAAGCTGCTCGCCGACAACGCGGACGAGAACCTCTCGCCGAAGCAGGTGGAGTTCGCGGAGACCATCCACGGGGCGGGTTCGGACCTGCTCCAGCTGATCAACGACATCCTCGACCTGTCGAAGGTCGAGGCGGGCAAGATGGACGTCTCGCCGACGCGGATCGCGCTGGTCCAGCTCGTGGACTACGTGGAGGCCACCTTCCGGCCGCTGACCGCGGAGAAGGGCCTGGACTTCTCGGTGCGGGTGTCCCCGGAGCTGCCGGCGACGCTGCACACCGACGAGCAGCGGCTCCTTCAGGTGCTGCGCAACCTGCTGTCGAACGCCGTGAAGTTCACCGACACCGGGGCGGTGGAGCTGGTCATCCGACCCGCCGGCGGGGACGTGCCGACCGCGATCCGCGAACAGTTGCTGGAAGCCGGATCGCTGCGCGAGGCGGACGCCGACCTCATCGCGTTCTCGGTGACCGACACCGGCATCGGGATCGCGGCGAGCAAGATGCTGGTGATCTTCGAGGCGTTCAAGCAGGCGGACGGGACGACGAGCCGCAAGTACGGGGGCACGGGCCTCGGGCTGTCCATCAGCCGGGAGATCGCCCGACTGTTGGGCGGGGAGATCCACGCGGCCAGCGAGCCCGGCCGGGGATCGACCTTCACCCTGTACCTGCCGCTCCACCCGAGCGAGCTGCCCCCGCAGGGGTACGCCCCGCCCACGCCGGGCGGCGCCCGCGGGGAGTACCGCAGGGCGGCCGAGGAGGCGCGGCCCGAGCCGGTGCCGTACGCGCCGGCCCCGCTGTCCGCCGCTCCGGTACGGGCCGCGCTGCCCGCGGCGGAGCCGACCGGTCAGGGGTCGTCGGCGCTGTTCCGGCGGCGCCGCAAGGCGCAACCGGAGGCGCCGGCGCGCGGTGAGGTGCCCGGGCAGGCGGACGGGGGCGGGTGGGACGTGCAGGAGCCGCTGCCGACGCCGCCGCGGACGTACGACTTCCACGGCGAGCGGGTGCTCATCGTCGATGATGACGTGCGCAACGTCTTCGCGCTGACCAGCGTGCTGGAGCAGCACGGGCTGGCGGTGCTCTACGCCGAGAACGGGCGGGAGGGGATCGAGGTCCTGGAACAGCACGACGACGTGGCGCTCGTACTGATGGACATCATGATGCCGGAGATGGACGGGTACGCGACGACCTCGGCGATCCGCAGGATGCCGCAGTTCGCCGGGCTGCCGATCATCGCGTTGACGGCGAAGGCGATGAAGGGCGACCGGGAGAAGGCCATCGACTCCGGGGCGTCCGACTACGTCACCAAGCCGGTCGAGCCCGACTACCTGTTGTCGGTGATGGAGCAGCACATGCGCGACGAGTGAGCACCGATCTTCGGGCGGGCACGTGATGGGCGGGGCGAAGGGGAACCTTCCCCTCCGTTCACGTTTCCGCTTCGTGCACAGTGACATCTTGGTGACAGGGTGTGGCGATCTCGGGACTGGGGCTACGATGACCGGCACAAGGACGGACGGCTCAGGGTTGCCGTTCTCTGGGGCGGGGCCCGGCACACAGGCCGGCGCCCGGAGCCGGGGAGGCCCCGTGCCGGGGCGAGGAGGACAGGGCATGGTGCAGAAGGCCAAGATCCTCCTGGTCGACGACCGGCCGGAGAATCTGCTGGCGCTGGAGGCCATCCTCTCCGCGCTCGATCAGACACTGGTCCGGGCGTCGTCGGGGGAGGAAGCGCTCAAGGCGCTGCTGACGGACGATTTCGCGGTCATCCTGTTGGATGTCCAGATGCCGGGCATGGACGGATTCGAAACCGCCGCGCACATCAAGCGGCGGGAGCGGACCCGGGACATCCCGATCATCTTCCTGACCGCGATCAACCACGGTCCCCACCACACGTTCCGCGGTTACGCGGCGGGTGCGGTCGACTACATCTCCAAGCCGTTCGACCCGTGGGTGCTGCGCGCCAAGGTCTCGGTGTTCGTGGAGCTGTACACGAAGAACTGCAAGCTGCGGGAGCAGGCGGCGCTGTTGCGGCTCCAACTGGAGGGCGGCGGCTCCAACGGCGTGGACGGCAGCAAGGAGACGGCCGGCCTGCTGGCCGAACTCTCCGCGCGGCTCGCGGCGGTCGAGGAGCAGGCGGAGGCGCTGACCAAGCAGCTCGGCGAGGATTCGGCGGACGGCGCGGTCGTGGCGACCGCCGCCCATCTGGAACGCAAGCTGACCGGACTGCGGCGCGCGCTCGACGCGCTGGAGCCGGGCACCGACGGCCCGACCGCGGTCCTCCCGGCCCAGGGCTGAGCGGGCGGAGCCGCCCCGGCGCGGGGCGGCCGTCCGCGGGCTGCGGCCCGAGCGGGAGCGGTCGCGCGGAACGACGGTCCGCGGAACCCGCGCTGGGCGGGCGTCAGGTCTGTCGGGGCGTCAAAGTGCGTACGGACCCGGCGACACGAACGGGTGAAGGGGTGGGCACGCGTGTCCACCGGCGTGCGCACCGGTAACCTCGGCGCATGGCCTCAAGTACGTCCGGCAAGGGTTCCCCGAGCAGTGCGGGCACCGCGAAGGGCCGCACCGGCCGTACGACGGCGCCGGCGAAGAAGTCCGCGCCCGCGCGCAAGCCCCCCGCGAAGAAGGCCGCTGCGGCCCGGCGCGGCCCGGTGAAGAAGGTCGCCGCGAAGCCGGCGCCGTCCCCGACCGGGGGCGTGCTGCGGCTGGTGCGCGCCTGCTGGCTCGGTCTCGCGCACGCGGTCGGCGCGGTCTTCCGCGGGATGGGTCGCGGCGCCAAGAACCTCGACCCGGCCCACCGCAAGGACGGACTCGCGCTGCTGCTGCTGGGCCTGGCGCTGATCGTGGCCGCGGGGACCTGGTCGAACCTGCGCGGACCCGTCGGGGACCTGGTCACCATGCTGGTCACCGGGGCCTTCGGGCGTCTGGACCTGCTCGTGCCGATCCTGCTCGGCGTCATGGCGGTACGTTTCATCCGCCATCCGGAACAGACCGATGCCAACGGGCGCATCGGCGTCGGCCTGTCGGCGCTCGTCGTCGGCGTGCTGGGGCTGGTGCACATCGCCTGCGGGGCGCCCGGCCGCGACGAGGGCACGACCGCGATGCAGAACGCGGGCGGGCTCGTCGGCTGGGCCGCGTCCAAGCCGCTCATCTTCACCATGGGCGCGCCGCTGGCCGTCCCCATGCTGGTGCTGCTCACCATCTTCGGCCTGCTGGTGGTCACCGCGACCCCGGTCAACGCGATCCCGCAGCGGCTGCGCCGGCTCGGCATCCGGCTCGGCATCATCGCGCCGAACGAGTACGACGAGGGGTACGGGGACGTGGAGGGCGCGGTCCCGCGCGCCGGCCGCGACCGGCACGACGCCGAGCAGTGGCGGGCCCGCGCCGGGGACCCCGCGGGGCACGGCGACCCGGCGGACGCCGCCGAGGAGGCCGCGCTCGCCCGCCGGCGCCGGCCGCGGCGCAGCGCCGGCCGGCCGGGCGAGCGGGGGATGGACGCCGTCGACGTGGCCGCGGCGGCCGCCGCCGCCCTGGACGGGGTCGTCTACGGGGGGCTGCCCCCGTCCCCGCTGGTCGCCGACCTCACCCACGGCATCTCCACCGGGCCGGAGGGCGCCGAGATCACCGCCCCGGTCCCGCCCGCCCGCGACGAGCGGACCGTCGTCGCACCGCCGGTGCCCCCCGAGGCGCCCGCCCCGGTCGCACCGACGGCGCCGACCGCGCCGGTGCCGCCGGGCGGGCCCGTCGCCGCCGATCCGCCGAGCGAGCGCACCGCGGCCGCTTCCGGGACGCTGTCCGTGCCGGACCTGACGAAGTCCGCGCCCGAGGCGCAGCCGCTGCCGTCGCGCGCCGAGCAGCTCCAGCTGCGTGGGGACATCACGTACGCGCTGCCCTCGCTGGACCTGCTGGAACGTGGCGGGCCGGGCAAGACGCGCAGCGCCGCGAACGACGCGGTCGTGGCCTCGCTGTCCAACGTGTTCACCGAGTTCAAGGTCGACGCGAAGGTCACCGGCTTCACCCGGGGGCCGACGGTCACCCGCTACGAGGTCACCCTCGGCGCCGCGGTGAAGGTGGAGCGGATCACTGCCCTGGCGAAGAACATCGCCTACGCCGTGGCCTCGCCGGACGTACGGATCATCAGCCCGATCCCCGGCAAGTCGGCGGTCGGCATCGAGATCCCGAACACCGACCGCGAGATGGTGAACCTGGGGGACGTGCTGCGCCTCGCGGACGCCGCCGAGGACGACCACCCGATGTTGGTCGCGCTCGGCAAGGACGTCGAGGGCGGTTACGTCATGGCCAACCTCGCGAAGATGCCGCACGTGCTGGTCGCCGGCGCCACGGGTTCCGGCAAGTCCTCCTGCATCAACTGCCTGATCACCTCGGTGATGCTGCGGGCCACCCCGGAGGACGTCCGGATGGTGCTCGTCGACCCCAAGCGCGTCGAGCTGACCGCGTACGAGGGCATCCCGCACCTGATCACGCCGATCATCACCAACCCGAAGCGGGCCGCCGAGGCCCTGCAGTGGGTGGTGCGCGAGATGGACCTGCGCTACGACGACCTCGCGGCCTTCGGCTACCGACACATCGACGACTTCAACCAGGCGATCCGCGACGGCAAGATCAAACTGCCGCCGGGCAGCGAGCGCGAGCTCAGCCCGTACCCGTACCTGCTGGTGATCGTCGACGAGCTCGCCGACCTGATGATGGTTGCCCCGCGCGACGTGGAGGACTCGATCGTCCGCATCACCCAGCTGGCCCGCGCGGCGGGCATCCACCTGGTGCTCGCCACGCAGCGTCCCTCCGTGGACGTGGTGACGGGTCTGATCAAGGCCAACGTGCCCTCCCGGCTCGCCTTCGCCACCTCCTCGCTCGCCGACAGCCGCGTCATCCTGGACCAGCCGGGCGCCGAGAAGCTGATCGGCAAGGGTGACGGGCTGTTCCTGCCGATGGGCGCGAACAAGCCGGTCCGCCTCCAGGGCGCGTTCGTCACCGAGGACGAGATCGCCGGGATCGTCCAGCACTGCAAGGACCAGATGGCGCCCGTCTTCCGGGACGACGTGACCGTCGGGCAGAAGCAGAAGAAGGAGATCGACGAGGAGATCGGCGACGACCTCGACCTGCTGTGCCAGGCCGCGGAACTCGTCGTCTCCACCCAGTTCGGCTCCACCTCGATGCTCCAGCGCAAGCTGCGCGTCGGCTTCGCCAAGGCGGGGCGGCTCATGGACCTGATGGAGTCGCGGGGGATCGTCGGCCCGAGCGAGGGGTCCAAGGCGCGCGACGTCCTGCTCAAACCGGACGAGCTGGACGGCGTGCTCGCCGTGATCCGGGGGCAGGACACGCCGTAGCACGGGGGTCCGTCCGGCTCACTCGACCGCATGGGATCGGCGGGCAACCGTTTCCCTTGGGCGTGCGTCAAGTTGAGGAGACGACGGGGGTCCTCCCGAAGCCATTCGGATGGCGTAGGAAGAGGACCCTCCGGTTGCCCCACCCTTTCGTCACCCCCCTAGACTGGTAAGCCAGCAGGTGGCTACACGCTCGAAAGGCGCCCTCGTGTCCATCGGCAACTCCAACTCCCCCGAAGAAGAGCGTCCTTCGACCGACGACCGGTCCGAGGACCGCATCGTCGAACGTTCCGTCGAAGAGCCGTCGATCGGGACGGCCCTCAAGAAGGCCCGGATCGCCGCCGGGCTCACCGTCGACGAGGTCAGTTCCACCACCCGCGTGCGCATCCCGATCGTGCACGCGATCGAGGAGGACGACTTCACGCGCTGCGGCGGCGACGTCTACGCCCGCGGCCACATCCGTACGCTCGCCCGCGCCGTCCACCTCGATCCGGCACCCCTGATCGACAGCTACGACGCGGCCCACGGCGGCCGGCCGGCTCCCACCCCGGCCGCGCCCATGTTCGAGGCCGAGCGGATCCGTCCCGAACGGCAGCGGCCCAATTGGACCGCCGCCATGGTCGCGGCCATCGTCGCCGTGATCGGCTTCGTCGGCTTCACCGCCTTCAGCGGTGGCGACGCCCAGAGCAAGCGGCCGCAGGCGGACGGTTCCGCCTCCCCGCAGCCCGCACCCAAGCAGACGGCGGGCAAGCCCGCCGCCCAGACCCCGCCGGCGCCCAAGCCGTCGCCGTCGGACAGTGCGATCGCCGCCGCCCCCAAGGACCTCGTCACCGTGGTCCTGACGGCCAGCGAGGGCGAGAGCTGGATCTCCGCGAAGGACCACAGCGGGCGACTGCTGTTCGACGGAACCCTCACGCAGGGCGAGTCGAAGACCTTCACGGACAAGGAGTCGATCGACCTCGTCCTCGGTGACGCCGGGGCCGTGAACCTGTTCGTGAACGGCAAGGAGATCAAGGACAGCTTCCAGCCCGGTCAGGTGGAACGTCTCACCTACACCAAGGAAGATCCGCGTCAGGGCCAGGCCCAGGCGGGCTGACCAGCACGGAACAAGAAATTCCGGATCCCCGGGACGTCGCGCGGCAGCCGCCGCCGGCCCCGGGGATCTCGTCGTGGCGGGACGTGGGGCGGGGGCCGGGGTCGGGACGAAGTAGTCTTGAGTCCATGCCCGAACGCCGTACCGTCGCCCTTGTCACTCTTGGCTGCGCCCGTAACGAGGTGGACTCGGAGGAGCTCGCAGGCCGCTTGGCGGCGGATGGCTGGGAGCTCGTCCAGGACGCCGCCGACGCGGACGTAGCCGTCGTCAACACCTGCGGCTTCGTCGAAGCCGCGAAGAAGGACTCCGTAGACGCCCTGCTCGAAGCGAACGATCTGAAGGACCACGGCAGGACCCAGGCCGTGGTCGCCGTCGGCTGTATGGCCGAGCGCTACGGCAAGGAACTCGCCGAAGCGCTCCCCGAGGCCGACGGAGTCCTCGGCTTCGACGACTACGCCGACATCTCCGACCGCCTCCAGACCATCCTCAACGGCGGCGTCCACGCCTCCCACACCCCGCGCGACCGGCGCAAGCTGCTGCCGATCAGCCCGGCGGAGCGCCAGGACGCCGCAGTGGCCCTGCCCGGACACGCGCAGGAGCCCGAGGCCGCCCCGGCCGACCTGCCCGACGGCCTCGCCCCCGCCTCCGGCCCGCGCGCGCCGCTGCGCCGCCGGCTCGACAAGAGCCCCGTGGCCTCGGTGAAGCTGGCCTCCGGCTGCGACCGCCGCTGCTCCTTCTGTGCCATCCCGTCCTTCCGCGGGTCCTTCATCTCCCGCCGCCCCAGCGACGTGCTGGGCGAGACGCGCTGGCTGGCCGAGCAGGGCGTCAAGGAGGTCATGCTGGTCTCCGAGAACAACACCTCGTACGGCAAGGACCTCGGCGACATCCGGCTGCTGGAGACCCTGCTGCCGGAGCTCGCCGCCGTCGACGGCCTCGAGCGCGTCCGCGTCAGCTACCTCCAGCCCGCCGAGATGCGGCCCGGCCTGATCGACGTACTCACCTCGACCCCCAAGGTCGTCCCGTACTTCGACCTGTCCTTCCAGCACTCGGCCCCCGACGTGCTGCGCGCCATGCGCCGCTTCGGGGACACCGACCGCTTCCTGGAGCTGCTGGACACCATCCGCTCCAAGGCCCCGCAGGCCGGTGTGCGGTCCAACTTCATCGTCGGCTTCCCCGGCGAGAAGGAGTCGGACTTCGCCGAGCTGGAGCGTTTCCTCACCCACGCCCGCCTCGACGCCATCGGCGTCTTCGGCTACTCGGACGAGGACGGCACCGAGGCCGTCACCTACGACGGCAAGCTGGACGCGGAGACCATCGCCGAGCGCCTCGCCCACATGCAGCGCCTCGCCGAGGAGCTCACCTCGCAGCGCGCGGAGGAGCGGATCGGGGAGACCCTGGAGGTGCTCGTCGAGACGGTCGTGCCGCTCGACGAGGCCGAGGAGGGCGAGGGCGCCTACGGGCGCGCCGCCCACCAGGCACCCGAGACCGACGGCCAGGTCGTCTTCACCGACGGCACCGGACTGGTTCCCGGGCGTATCGTCACGGCAAAGGTGGTCGGCAGCCTCGGCGTCGACCTGGTGGCCGAGCCCCTGGGCATGGAGTTTGAGGAGGCGGCCGGATGACCGGAGTCCCGGCATCGGCGGCGGGCGGGACCGGCCGCCGGCCCGCGCCCGGCACCAAGCTCGGGACTGCGGCCGTCAACCAGGCCAGCCTGTGGAACATCGCCAACATCCTGACGATGATCCGGCTCGTCCTCGTGCCGGGATTCGTCATGCTGCTGCTCGCCGACGGGGGCTACGACCCCGTCTGGCGGGCGTGGGCGTGGGCGGCCTTCGCCGTCGCCATGATCACGGACATCTTCGACGGGCACCTCGCGCGGACCTACAACCTGGTCACCGACTTCGGGAAGATCGCCGACCCCATCGCCGACAAGGCGATCATGGGTTCGGCGCTCATCTGTCTCTCCTGGCTGGGTGACCTGCCCTGGTGGGTGACCGGAGTGATCCTCGGGCGGGAGCTCGGGATCACGCTGATGCGCTTCTGGGTCATCCGCTACGGAGTGATCCCGGCCAGCCGGGGCGGCAAGCTGAAGACCCTCGCCCAGGGCACGGCCGTGGGGATGTACGTCCTCGCGCTCACCGGACCGCTCGCGACCCTGCGGTTCTGGATGATGGCGGTCGCCGTCGTGCTGACCGTCGTCACCGGTTTGGATTACATCCGACAGGCCGTGGTCATGCGTCGGGTCGGACTGGCCGCGGAGCGGGCCTCGAAGTGACGTACGGATCAGGGGACGCGGCGGAGGCCGTGCGGGGCGCCGAGGGCGCCACGGGGCCCGCCGAGGACGTGCTGAGGCTGCTCGCGGAGAGTGACCAGACGGTCGCCGTGGCGGAATCCCTGACCGGAGGAATGGTCGCGGCCGAGTTGACGGCGGTGCCGGGGGCCTCCCGCTCCTTCCGCGGCTCGGTCACCGCCTACGCCACGGAGCTCAAGCACCGCGTGCTCGGGGTGGACGCGGGGCTACTGGCGGCGGAAGGCGCGGTGAACGCGCAGGTCGCGCAGGAGATGGCCGACGGGGTGCGGCGCGTGATGGGCGCTTCGTGGGGGATCGCGACCACCGGAGTGGCCGGTCCGGACCCGCAGGACGGGCAGCCGGTGGGCACCGTTTTCATCGCCGTGGCAGGTCCGACGGGCAGGAAAGCGACCCGGCTGTGGTTGAACGGCTCCCGTACGGAAATTCGTAAGGAGAGTGCACGGACTGTGCTCGAACTGTTGTCGAGCGAACTCCGCGAGAATCTGCGGGGGCAGGATACGGAACGGAACGGGGGGATTTGATGTTTGCAGCCCTGAGTGAACACGACATCGCTCCCCGCACGGCCGCGGCGCGAGGCGGTACGGTGGGGCGTGAAGGTTACGGCTACACGGTCAGAGGAGGGAGCCACCGATGATTCTGCTCCGTCGCCTGCTGGGTGACGTGCTGCGTCGGCAGCGCCAGCGCCAGGGCCGTACTCTGCGCGAAGTCTCCTCGTCCGCCCGAGTTTCGCTCGGCTATCTCTCCGAGGTGGAGCGGGGGCAGAAGGAGGCATCCTCCGAGTTGCTCTCCGCGATCTGCGACGCGCTGGACGTACGGATGTCCGAGCTGATGCGCGAAGTCAGCGACGAGCTGTCGCTGGCCGAGCTTGCGCAGTCGGCAGCTGCAAGCGAACCGGTGCCGGCACCGGTGCGCCCGATGCTCAATTCCGTCTCCGTGGCCTCGGTCACGGGACCGGAGCGGGTGACCATCAAGGCACCCGTGGAAGCGGTGAACGTCGTAGCCGCTTGAGTGCACGTGAACATGTGAGTGTGGCGGGAGCCCCGGGCGGTGCGTCGAGCACCGGCCCGGGGCTCCTTGCCGTGCGGGGGCCGTGGGGGCGTCGCAGTGGGCGTTCTGGGTGCGGGGGACGGGGTGGTGCGGGAGGATGGGCCCGTCCGGGATCCGGCCCGCTGGGAGGTGGCCGTGCGGCGGTTGCTCATACCCCTCGCCCTCGCGATGGGCGTGCTGTGGTGGTGGGCCGTGCTGCGGCTGACGCTGGCACCGGCCGAGGCCGGGCCCGTGGAGGGCGCGGTGGCGGTCGGAGGCTGGGGGCTGGGGCTGCTGCCGGTGCACTGCGCGCGGCGGGCGGACGCGGGGCGGCGGGGGCGGGCGGGCGATGTGGAGCCCGTCGTCGGGGTCACCAGGGCATCGACACTCCACCGTTCGGGCGAAGGATCTGGCCCATCATGAAGGACGAGGCGTCGCAGGCGAGGTAGAGCACGGCCTGGGCGATGTCCTCGGGCTCGCCGACCCGGCCCAGCGGGGACATCCGTACCATCGTCGCCTCGGTGCGCTCCAGGACTTCGGCGCTGTGCCGGCCGGTCATCGGGGTGCGGATCCAGCCGGGGGCGACGGCGTTGACGCGGATGCCGTGCGGGCCGCTCTCGGTGGCGAGGGTCTTCGTCAGCTGGACCACGGCGGCCTTGGCGGCGCTGTAGCAGAGCAGTCCGGCCTGGGCGGCGTCCACGGCGCCGGAGGCCATGGTGATCACCGAACCGGGGCGGCCCGCGGCGATCATGGCCCGCACACCCTCCTGGCAGGTGCGCAGCACCCCTTTGAAGTTCACGTCCAGGATCCGGTCGAGGTCCTCGTCGGTGGTCTCCAGGACGCTGCTGGTGTGCATGACCCCGGCGATCGCGGCGACGACGTCGAGCGGACCGGCCGCGGTGACGGCGGTCCGCAGGGCGGCCCGGTCGGTGACGTCGAGGGGGTGCGCCGTGGCGGCCCCGCCGGCGCCGGTGATCAGGGACGTCGTCCCGGCGAGGCCGATCTCGTCGCGGTCCGCGCAGTGCACCCTCGCGCCCGCCCGGGCCAGGAGCGCGGCGGTGGCGCGGCCGATGCCGCTGGCGGCCCCGGTGACGAAGGCGGTGCGGCCGGTGAGGTCGTACGCGATGGCGGGTGTGGGCATGCAGGGACGGTACGAGTGGATCTGACGACCCGTCAACCGGTGCGGTGGCGTCCGGTGGGTGCGGGGGCGGGCCCGGACTGGCAGCGCGGGCACCAGTACGTGGGGCGGTCGTCCTGCGCGGCGTGCAGGACGGAGGCGCCGCAGCGCAGGCAGGGGCGGTGGTCGCGGCCGTAGACGAACAGCTCCCTACCGGGCAGGCGGCTGCCGGTGGTGGAGCGGCGCCCGTGCGCGCCGATGTTCGCGGCCAGCAGGCGCTGGGCCGCTGCCGCGAGGCGGGGGAGGGTGACCTCCGGATCGGGGAGCGCGCCGACCGGGGTCCAAGGGGTGGCCTGCGCGAGGAAGCAGGTCTCGGACTTGTAGATGTTGCCGATGCCCGCCAGGTTGCGCTGGTCGAGCAGGGCTTCGCCGAGGGGGCGGTCCGGGTCGGAGAGCAGGTTGGCGGCGGCCCGTGCGGGGTCCCAGTCGGGGCCGAGCAGGTCGGGGCCGAGGTGGCCGACGACCCGTTCCTCCTCGGCGGTGCGGATCAGCTCCAGGACGGGCAGCCGGTAGCCGACGGCGGTGGTGTCGGCGGTGCCGAGCACGGCGCGGATCTCGTAATCGGGGCCGCCGCGCCACTTCTCGCCCGGGGCGAAGACGTGCCAGGCGCCGTCCATGCGCAGGTGGCTGTGGAGGGTGAGGCCGCCTTCGATGCGGGCGAGGAGGTGCTTGCCGCGCGGGGTGACGTCCAAGGTGGTGCGGCCGGTGAGGTCGGCGAGGGCGAAGCGCGGGACGCGCAGGTCGCTGAGGGTCAACGGCTTGCCGGCGAGGGCGGTGTGCAGCCGGCTCGCGGCGCGGTGGACGCTGTCTCCTTCGGGCATGGGGCCATTGTCGCGCCGGGCGGTCGCCGACGGGGTCCGCCGGGCCCGCGGCGGACGACGCGACCCCCGCCGACGGCGCCGGCCGGGGTTCGTGGTCGGTGGGCCCGGGGCCGCCGGCTACTTCCAGACGAGTTCCTTGTTCTTGCTCAGGATGTTGTACGGGTCGCCCCAGTACTGGGCGCCGGTCACCTTCGTCTGGGCCGACGGGGCCAGGGCGAGGGCGCAGCCGGTCTGCGTCTTTCCGTTGGTGAAGCCCTTCGGCAGGGACTCGTTCGGGCACTTCTCGAACGTGCCGATGATCGACACGCCCTGGGCCTCGCTGCCGTCCGGGAGGAGGCCCTTGATGTGGCCCACGGAGGTGTGCGACAGGTCGACGGTGCCGGTGTTCTGAACGGAGTACCGGACGTAGTAGGGGATCATCCCCTTGACCTTGTCGCCGAGCTTGAGGGCGTCCAGGTCGGCCGGGTTGCCCTGCTCGATGGCGGTGACGGTGAGGGCGATCTGGCCGCCCTTGGTGCTGCCGTAGTCGAACGGTATCCGCGCGGCCTCGCCGATCCTGAAGACCTGGCCGGACTTCGCGGTGCCGTTGGAGCCGGGGGCGGGCGCCGTTCCGGCGTCGGCGCTCGCGCTCGACGAGGAGCTGGGAGCGGCCGGGGTGCTGGGCTGGGCCGAGGGTGAGGCCGGTCGGCTCTCCTGGGTGCTGGGCCGGTCCGCGGGGAGCTCCTCGTTGCCGTTCTTGCAGCCGGTGAGGGCCAGGCCGGCACAGACGGCCAGGCCGACCGCGCCGAAGGTGGTTCCGCGCATGTTGATGGTGCTCACTCTTGGTTCCCCCATGGTGGTGCACCGCCCGTGCGGTGCTGTGATCATCTTGATAGGGCATGGACGAGGGCCCGGGCGAGCTCAGGGGCGGACGGGAACCGTTTCGTGACATGGCCAGAACAGGCGCGGCACAGTCGAGACCGGATCGAGTCCTCGGCCGCCCCCGCCCCCGGACGCGGGCACTCCGCTCAGTCGCGCAGCCGCAGGCCCCTCGGGGTCGCATGGAAACCGGCCGCCTCCAGGTCGGCGCCCAAGGGCGAGGTCAGGGCCGCGGCGGCGTTGACCCGCTCCACGGTGAGCGCCGGGAGGGTGCCCGTACGGGACGCCGTGACCAGGGCCGTCGTGGCCGCCAGGAGCCGCGGGTCCCCGGCCTCCGGCCAGGCCAGCAGGGTCTTGCCGCCGCGCTCCAGGTACAGGGTGAGCTCCCCGTCCACCAGGACCACCAGGGAGCCCGCCTTGCGGCCCGGCTTGTGCGTCGCGTCGCCCGGGGGATCGGGCCAGGGCAGGGCCGCCCCGTACGCGTTCGCCGGGTCGGCGGCGGCCAGGACGACCGCTGCCAGCGGGGGCGGGGTGCGCTCGGCCGCCCGGAGCCGGTCCACGGCGCCGTCCATCGCGAACTGGGCCGCGCCCAGCCCCTCCACCACGTACCCCCGGCGGGCCTGGCCGCTGTCCTCGAACGCGGACAGCACCCGGTAGACGGCGCTGAAGCCGCCCGCGACGCCCTCGGCCGCCACCGCTCCCCGGGTGACCACCCCGTGCCGGTCCAGCAGGGTGCGGGCCAGGGCGTGGGCCCGGTGCGTCGGGTCGGGGGCGGCGGCCGGTAGCAGCGACCAGCGGCCCGAGACCGTCGGCGGACCCGTACGGGAGACGGTCCCGCCGAGGGTGCCGTAGCGCCCGCGCGGGACGGTGCGCCGGGCCCGGTGCGCGGTGGCGCCCGCCGTCCGGCCGGAACCCAGCAGGGAACGCAGCGGGGCCAGGGTGTCGTTCGTCAGCCGGCCGGACCAGGCCAGGTCCCACACCACCGAGGACAGCTCCAGGTCGGAGACCTCCGGGTGCCTGGCGCGGACCGACTGGGTGAGCTGGCGGAAGAACAGGCCGAAGCCCCCCGACAGGGCGTCGAGGACGGCCTTGTGGAGTTCGCCGAGTTCCAGCGGGTGCGGCTCGGGGAGCAGCAGCGGCGCGGCGTCCGCCAGGTAGAGCGAGACCCAGCCGTCCTTGCCGGGCAGGGCTCCGGCGCCCGCCCACACCACCTCGCCCGTCGTGGTCAGCTCGTCCAGCATGGCGGGGGAGTACCCGGCCACCCGCGACGGCAGGACCAGCCGCTCCAGGGCCGAGGCGGGGACCGCCGCCCCCTGGAGCTGTTCGACGGCGCGGGCCAGGCCGTCGATGCCGCGCAGGCCGCCGCCCAGGTGCTGCCACTGGGGCAGGAAGGTGGCCAGCGAGGTCGGCGGGACCGGCTCCAGTTCCTGGCGCAGCGCCGCCAACGAGCGGCGGCGCAGCCGGCGCAGCACGGCCGCGTCGCACCACTCCTGACCGCTGCCCGCCGGATGGAACTCGCCCTGGACCAGCCGGCCCGCCGCCGCGAGGCGGTGCAGGGCGCCCTCGGTGACCGCCGTGCCCAGACCCAGCCGGGCCGCGACGACGGGCGTCGTGAACGGGCCGTGGGTGCGGGCGTACCGGGCGAGGAGGTCGCCGAGGGGGTCCTTCACCGGTTCCGTGAACGCCTCGGGCACCCCGACCGGCAGGGCCGTGCCCAGGGCGTCCCGCAACCGGCCCGCGTCCTCGATCGCCGCCCAGTGCTCCACGCCCCCGATCCGGACGTCGACGACGCGGCGGGCGGCGCCGAGTTCGCGGACCCACGCCGGGTCCGCGCCGCGCTCGGTCAGCTCCGCGTCGGTGAGCGGGCCCAGCAGCCGCAGCAGGTCGGCCACCGATTCGGAGTCCTTGGCCCGCCGCTCCGGGGTCAGCCACTGGAGCTCCCGCTCCAGGTCCTCCAAGACCTGCGCGTCCAGCAGTTCGCGCAGTTCCGCCTGGCCGAGTAGCTCCGCGAGCAGCCGGGAGTCCAGCGACAGCGCCGCCGCCCTGCGCTCGGCGAGCGGCGAGTCGCCCTCGTACAGGAACTGGGCGACGTAACCGAACAGCAGGGAACGGGCGAACGGCGAGGGCTCGGGGGTGGTGACCTCGACCAGCCGGACCCGGCGCGCTTCGATGTCCCCCATCAGCTCGGTCAGGCCCGGGACGTCGAAGACGTCCTGGAGGCATTCGCGCACGGCCTCCAGCACGATCGGGAAGGAGCCGAACTCCGAGGCGACCTGGAGCAGTTGCGAGGCCCGCTGGCGCTGCTGCCACAACGGGGTGCGCTTGCCCGGGCTGCGCCGCGGCAGCAGCAGCGCGCGGGCGGCGCACTCGCGGAAGCGGGAGGCGAACAGGGCGGAGCCGCCGACCTGGTCGGTGACGATCCCGTTCACGTCGCCCCGGTCGAAGGTGACGTCGGCCGCGCCCAGCGGGGGCTGGTCGTCGTCGAACCCGTGGGTGGGGACGTGCGCGGGATCGTGGTCGAGGAGGTCCATGGACAGCAGGTCGGCGTCCGGCAGGCGCAGCACGATGCCGTCGTCGGCGTGCATGACCTGCGCGTCCATGCCGTACTTCTCGGCCAGCCGGGCGCCGAGGGCCAGCGCCCAGGGGGCGTGCACCTGGGCGCCGAACGGCGAGTGGACCACGACCCGCCAGTCGCCCAGTTCGTCACGGAACCGCTCGACGACGATGGTCCGGTCGTCCGGTACGTGGCCGCAGGCCTCGCGCTGCTCGGTGAGGTAGGCGAGGACGTTGTCGGCGGCCCAGGCGTCCAGGCCCGCCGCGAGCAGTCGCAGCCGGGCGTCCTCCTCGCTCAGGGCGCCCAGTTCGCGCAGGAACGCGCCGACCGCGCGGCCCAGTTCCAGGGGGCGGCCCAGCTGGTCGCCCTTCCAGAACGGCAGCCGGCCGGGTACCCCGGGCGCGGGGGTGACCAGGACCTGGTCGCGGGTGATGTCCTCGATGCGCCAGGAGGTGGTGCCCAGGGTGAACACGTCACCCACGCGGGACTCGTAGACCATCTCCTCGTCGAGCTCACCGACCCGGCCGCCGCCCCTGCCGCCCTTCTTCGTGTCGGACGCGGCGCTGCCCGCGAGGAAGACGCCGAACAGGCCGCGGTCGGGGATGGTGCCGCCGGAGGTGACGGCCAGCCGCTGGGCGCCCGGTCGGCCCGTGATCGTCCCCGCGACGCGGTCCCACACCACGCGGGGCCGCAGTTCGGCGAACGCGTCCGAGGGGTAGCGGCCCGCCAGCATGTCCAGCACCGCCGTGAACGCCGACTCCGGCAGGGCGGCGAAGGGCGCCGCGCGGCGCACCAGGGCCAGCAGCTCGTCCAGCTGCCAGGTGTCCATCGCGGTCATCGCGACCACCTGCTGGGCGAGGACGTCCAACGGGTTGGAGGGGATCCGCAGCGATTCGATCGAGCCGGTGCGCATCCGCTCGGTCACCACGGCGGCCTGGACCAGGTCGCCCCGGTACTTGGGGAACACCACGCCCGTGGAGACCGCGCCCACCTGGTGGCCGGCGCGGCCCACGCGCTGGAGCCCGGAGGCCACCGACGGCGGCGACTCGACCTGGATCACCAGGTCCACCGCGCCCATGTCGATGCCCAGTTCGAGGCTGGAGGTGGCGACCACGGCGGGCAGCCGGCCCGCCTTCAGGTCCTCCTCGACCAGGGCCCGCTGCTCCTTGGACACCGAGCCGTGGTGCGCGCGGGCCAGCAGCGGCGGGGCGCCGAGGGCCGCGCCCGACTGCGCCATGACCTCGGCCGGCGAAGCGCCCTCCGGCAGGGCGGCGCCGGTGGCCCGCTCGTGGGCGATCTCGTTGAGCCGGTTGCAGAGCCGCTCCGCGAGCCGGCGGGAGTTGGCGAACACGATCGTCGAGCGGTGGGCCTGCACCAGGTCCGCGATGCGCTCCTCCACGTGCGGCCAGATGGACGGCCTGTCGCCGCCCTCCTTGCCCTCGGTGGCGGGGGAGCCGCCCAGCTCGCCCATGTCCTGCACGGGAACGACCACCGACAGGTCGAACTCCTTGCCCGAGGGCGGCTGCACGATCTCGACGCGGCCGCGCGGCGCGAGGTAGCGGGCCACCTCGTCCACCGGACGGACCGTCGCCGACAGCCCGATCCGGCGCGCGGGGCGCGGCAGCAGCTCGTCCAGCCGCTCCAGCGACAGCGCCAGGTGGGCGCCTCGCTTGGTCCCGGCCACGGCGTGCACCTCGTCCAGGATCACCGTCTCGATGCCGGACAGCGCGTCGCGCGCGGCCGAGGTCAGCATCAGGAACAGTGACTCGGGCGTGGTGATCAGGATGTCCGGGGGCCGCGTGGCCAGGGCCCGCCGCTCGGCCGGCGGGGTGTCCCCCGACCGGATGCCCACCCGGATGTCCGGCTCGGGCAGGCCGAGGCGGGCCGATTCCTGCCGGATGCCGGTCAGCGGGCTGCGCAGGTTGCGCTCCACGTCGACGGCGAGGGCCTTCAGCGGGGACACGTACAGGACGCGGCAGCGCTTCTTGGCCTCGGCGGGCGGCGGGGTCGAGGCCAGTTGGTCGAGGGCGGCGAGGAAGGCCGCGAGGGTCTTGCCGGAGCCCGTCGGCGCCACCACCAGCACGTCCGAGCCCTCCCCGATGGCCCGCCAGGCACCCTCCTGCGCGGGGGTGGGCGTACGGAAGGCACCCGTGAACCAGGAGCGGGTCGCGGGCGAGAACGAGGAGAGCGCGGAGCCGGACATGCCCCCATCGTGCACCCCGGTACCGACATACGGCCCGACCTGCGAGAACGCCCCCACCCGGTCGGGCGCAGAATGGGGGGATGGGGACGGACGCGGAACGCGGGGAGTGGGCCCGGCACTGGCAGTACGCGGAACTGCCCGGTCTGGACCTGCTGCGCGCCCGCTACGTGCGCCACACCTTCCCGCGCCACGCCCACGACGGGTACGTGATCGCCGCCGTCACCGGGGGCGTCGAGGAGATCGGACTGCCCGGCGGCACCGTACGGGCCGGCCCCGGCAGCGTCGTGCTGATCAACCCCGAGGTCGCGCACACCGCGCGCGCCGGCGTCCCCGAGGGCTGGACGTACGCCACCCTCTACCCCTCCCGCGAGCTGATCACCGATGTCGCCGCCGAGATCGGCACCCCGCGCGGGACGCCCGGCTTCACCGCCGAGCCGGTCATCGACCTGCCGGGCTCCCGGGCGATCACCGAGGTCCACCGGGCCGCCGAGGAGGGCAACGCGCTGGCCGCCGACACCCTCCTGCGGAGCGTCGTGGCCCGGATGCTCACCCGGCACGCGGGCCCGCTGCCCGCCCTTACGCCGCACCGCGCGGGCGCCGCCGACGCCGAGCGGGCCCGGGCCGTGCTGGCGGAGCGGATGGCCCGGCCGCCCTCGCTGGAGCAACTCGCGGCCGAACTGGGCACCGGCCCCTTCGCCCTGCTGCGGGCCTTCCGCGCCCGCTACGGCATGCCGCCGCACACCTGGTTGACCGACGCCCGGGTCCGGCGGGCCCGCCTGCTGCTGGACGGCGGGACCGCGCCGGCGGAGGCGGCCGTCGCCGTCGGCTTCACCGACCAGCCGCACCTGAACCGGCACTTCACCCGCATCGTCGGAGTTCCGCCGGGCGCCTACCGGCGGGAGCGGGCGGCCGGCTGACCGCGCGGGCCTGGGCGGCGAGTCCGCCGGGGTGAAGGACCGGGCCGGACGTGCAAGAACGTACAAGACGGGGCCGGCCCGGCCTGCGTACCTTCGGGGCGTGGGAGAACATCGGATGGTGATGCGGGAGACCCCCGAGAGGGTCGACGACGGGCGGCCCCGCGCCGCGGTCGTGCGGGACGCGCTCGGGGTGGGGGTGGCCGTCGGGCTGTCCGGGTTCGCGTTCGGCGTGACCGCCGCGGGCGCCGGGATCAGCGTGCTCCAGGCCTGCGTGCTGAGCCTGCTCGTCTTCACCGGAGCCTCGCAGTTCGCGCTGGTCGGAGCCCTGGCCTCGGGCGGCAACCCGTTCACCGCGGCCGCCGGCGCCTTCTTCCTCGGGACCCGCAACGCCTTCTACGGGCTGCGGCTGTCGCAGCTCCTCGCGCTGCCCCGGTTCCTGCGGCCGCTCGCCGCGCACTGGGTGATCGACGAGACCACCGCCGTGGCGCTCGCCCAACCCGACCGCAAGGCGGCCCGGCTCGGGTTCACCGTCACCGGCCTCAGCCTGTACCTCCTGTGGAACCTCACCACCCTCCTCGGGGCGTTGGGCGCCGAGGCCATCGGGGACACCGCCGCGTGGGGGCTGGACGCCGCCGGGCCCGCCGTGTTCCTGGCCCTGCTCGCGCCGATGCTCAGGACCGCCACCGAGCGGGCCGTCGCCGCGCTCGCCGTCGTCCTCGGACTGGGCTTCCTGCCCTTCCTGCCCGCGGGGGTGCCCGTACTGATCGCCGCGCTGGCCGCCCCGGCCGTCCTGTGGCTGAAGGGACGCCGCTCGTGAACGTCTGGATCGCCATCGGGATCACCGTCGTCGGGTGCTACGCCCTCAAGCTCGTCGGGCTGCTGGTGCCCGCCGGAGCACTGGAGCGGCCCCTGGTCCAACGGCTCGCCGCCCTGCTGCCCGTCGCGCTGCTCGCCGCGCTCACCGCGCAACAGACCTTCAGCACCGGCCACGAGCTCGTCCTCGACGCCCGGGCCGCCGGGCTCGCCGCCGCCGGGGCCGCGCTGCTGCTGCGGGCCCCCTTCCTCGTCGTGGTCGGCGCCGCGGTCGTGGTCACCGCGGCCGTGCGGGCCCTGGCAGGCTGACCCCGGTCAGGGGCCGCCCGTACGCCCGGAGCGTCAGCAGGGCCTCCAGGGTGGCGATCGGCCGCCGCTCCAGCGAACTGCCCGGCGCCCAGTCCGGGCGCCGCACCGGCCAGCCGCCGTCCGGCCGCTGCTCCGTGGCCAGGAAGTCCAGCGAGCGCCGCATCTCCTCGTCGGTGAACCAGCCCCGGGCCAGCGACTCGGGGCGCTGGGCGTAGTCGTACGGGAACAGCACCTCGCCCGGCGCGTACCCGGCCGACAGCGGGTACCGGCCGCGCCGGCCCGGGTCGAGCACCACCAGCCGCTGCTCGCGCACCAGCCGGCCGAGCCGGTCCGCGGCCGCCGCCGCGCGGGCCCGGTCGGGGACCCCGTCGAGGAAGGCCACCGCGCCGCGGGCCTCGTACGGGTGCGAGCGGCGCAGGTTCTCCACCCGCTCCCAGCAGAAGTCCGTCGCCCGGAACAGCCACGCGTGCCAGATCCGGTTGCGGTGCAGCAGCCCGACGACCGGCCCCGTGGTCACCAGCTCGCCCGGCGGGTCGTCGCACACGCGGTGGTAGGGGGCGGTCGGGTGGTGGCGCGGCGGCGGGAAGACCAGCGGGAGCGCCCCGTCCGGGGTGGAGACCGCGGTCAGGTGGCGGCAGAGCCGTTCGATGCGCTGCCCGGCGCAGCGGCCGAGGCCGTCCAGGACGCGCAGGGCGTGCGCGGTGTGCAGCGGCTGGCTCAGCGGGCCGCGCAGATCGGGGTCCAGGGCGTGCCCGTAGCCGCCGTCCGCGCCGAGGTAGGCGCCGAGGGCGGCGTCCACCGGGTCGGCCTCGCCGCCGAGGAAGTGGAACGCGAACCGGCGCTGCTCCAGGACGCGGGCCGTGAGCCAGATGAACTGCTCGGCGCGGACCAGCGGAGCCGATCGATCCGATCGATCCGCCGCCAGCGCCGCCTGTGGGGCTTGCGCGGCCTGTGGGGCGGGTGGGCCCGGGGGGGCCGGCGTGGAAGCTTCGTCTCCAGGCATGCGTGACACCGTAGGGCGCGGGGCCCGCCCCGCAGGGCCCGAACGGGACGGGTGCACTCTCCGGGGCGGGATACTGGAAGCATGCGGTTGACGACATTTTGGGAACGGATGGGCGAGCACTTCGGCGCCGGCTACGCCGACTCCTTCGCACGGGACCACGTCATGACGGAGCTGGGCGGGCGCACGGTCCACCAGGCGCTGGACGCGGGCTGGGAGGCCAAGGACGTGTGGCGCGCGGTGTGTTCGGCGATGGACGTACCGGCCACGCTGCGCTGAGGGCCGCGGGGGCCGGGCACTGCTTCGCGGTACGGCCGGTCGGTGGGCGAGACTGGGCCGCGTGGCAGTGACAGATGAGACGACCGACCCGCCCGCGGACGCCCCCGGCACGGCGCCCCCGACGGCCGCCGGTCCGCCCGGCGGCGGGCCGTGGCCGGCCGACCCGGGGCGGCCGGGCGGGCCGCCCACCGACGCCGCCCCGGCCGGGGCGGACGCGCGGATGCCGCGGTGGCTGCCGCGCGCGGTGATCCTCGTACTGGCGTTGATCGCCTGCTTCCAACTCGGCAGCTGGGCCTTCCACCAGCTGATCGGCCTGCTGATCAACGTCCTGATCGCGTTCTTCCTCGCGCTCGCGATCGAGCCGGCCGTGGCCAGGATGGCGGCGCGCGGCGTGCGCCGCGGGCTCGCCACCTTCCTGGTCTTCCTCGGGGTGTTCGTCTTCGCGGTGGGCTTCCTCGCCCTGCTCGGCTCGATGCTCGCCGGGCAGATCGTCGACATGGTGGAGGGCTTCCCCCGCTACCTCGACTCGGTGATCAGGTCGATCAACGACACCTTCCACACCGAGCTGTCCCGGCTGGAGATCCAGGACAGCCTGCTGCACTCCGACTGGCTCCAGAAGTACGTGCAGAACAGCGCGACCGGCGTGCTGGACGTGTCAACGACCGTGCTCGGCGGACTCTTCCGACTGCTGACGGTCGGCCTGTTCTCCTTCTACTTCGCTGCCGACGGGCCGCGGCTGCGGCGCGCGCTGTGCTCCGTACTGCCGCCGGCCAAGCAGGCGGAGGTGTTGCGGGCCTGGGAGATCGCCGTCGCCAAGACAGGCGGCTACCTTTACTCGCGCGGGCTGATGGCGCTGATCTCCGGCGTCGCGCACTACGTGCTGTTCGCGTTCCTGGACGTGCCGTACGCGCCCGCGCTCGCGGTCTGGGTGGGGCTGGTCTCCCAGTTCATCCCCACCATCGGCACCTACCTGGCGGGCGCGCTGCCGATGCTGATCGCCTTCACCGTCAACCCCTGGTACGCGCTGTACGTGCTCGGGTTCGTGGTGGTCTACCAGCAGTTCGAGAACTACGTGCTGCAACCGAAGCTGACCTCGAAGACCGTCGACATCCACCCGGCGGTGGCGTTCGGTTCGGTCATCGCGGGCACCGCCCTGCTGGGCGCGGTCGGGGCGCTCATCGCGATCCCGGCCGTCGCCACGTCGCAGGCGTTCCTCGGCGCGTACGTGAAGCGGTACGCGCTGACGGAACACGCGGACGTCTCTACCGCCCGTTCTCGTCCGGGGCGGCGAGTACGGCTGCCATGGCGTCGTTGACCCAACCCTCGACGGCGTCCTTGGTGACGCCGAGGCCGCTCAGCGGACCCGTGCCGTGCTCCAGCTCCAGCAGCGCCAGCAGGACGTGCTCGGTGCCCACGTAGTTGTGGCCCAGGCGCAGGGCCTCGCGGAAGGTGAGCTCCAGGACCTTCTTCGCGGAGGCGTCGAAGGGGACGAGGTCGGGCACCGACTCCGCGGCGGCGGGCAGGCCGGCGACGGCCGCCGTGCGGACGGCGTCGGCCGTGACGCCCCGGGCGGTGAGGGCGTGCGCCGCGAGGCCGTCGGGCTCGGACAGCAGGCCGAGGAGCAGGTGCTCGGTGCGGATCTCGGTGTTGCCGGCGGCGCGGGCCTCGTTCTGCGCGGTCACGACGACGTTGCGGGCGCGGGGGGTGAAGCGGCCGAAGCCCTCGTTGGGGTCGATACCGGGCTCGCCCTCCTTGTCGGCCTTGGGGACGAAGCGCTTCTGGGCGGCCTGGCGCGTGACGCCCATGCTGCGGCCGATGTCGGTCCAGGAGGCGCCGGAGCGGCGGGCCTGGTCGACGAAGTGACCGATGAGGTGGTCGGCCACGTCACCGAGGGACTCGGCGGCGACGACGGCGCCGCTGAGCTGCTCCAGGGTGTCGGTGTGGACCTTCTTGATGGCCTCGATGAGATCGTCCAGGCGCACCGGATTGGTCATGCGGACGGGTTCCACGGGAGGGGTCGTCATGAGTGCAACCCTAGGTTGACACCCGACCAGTGTCAACCTTCGGTTGTCAGTCGGCCGGGCCTGCGGCGTGCGGGAGCGGGCTCACGGCGTACGGGAGAACGAGCGCCGGTACGAACGCGGCGGCACGCCCCGGCGGCGCACGAACTGCTCGCGCAGGACGGCCGCGCTCCCGTACCCGACCCGCCGGGCGATCTCCTCCACCGGCAGGTCCGTGGTCTCCAGCAGCTCCTCGGCGCCGCTCAGCCGCAGGCTCCGTACCCAGGCGTACGGGGTGGTGCCCGTCGCGGCGGTGAACCGGCGGGCGAAGGAGCGTTTGCTCATCATGGCGCGACGGGCCGGCTCCGCCACCGGCAGCGCCTCGTGCAGGTTCTCCCGCACCCAGGCCAGCACCTCGGCCGGCCGCTCGTCGCGCCCGTCCCGCGGGGCGGGCGCCGCCAGGTACTGGGCCTGCCCGCCGTCGCGGTGCGAGGGCAGCACCACGTCCCGCGCCACGGCGTTCGCCGTCGCGGCGCCGTGCTCCCGCCGCAGCAGGTGCAGGCACAGGTCGAAGCCGGCCGCGGCGCCCGCGCCCGTGACGATCCGGCCCTCGTCGACGTACAGGGCGTCGGGTTCGACGGACACCTCGGGGTGAGGGTCGGCCTGCAGCGCCGCGAACCTCCAGTGCGTGGTGGCCCGCAGACCGTCGAGCAGACCGGCGGCGGCGAGTGCGAACGTACCGACGCAGTGGGCCGCGACCAGCGCGCCCCGCCCGTGCGCCGCCGACAGCGCGTGCGGCACGGCGGGGCCCGGCGGCGTACGGAAATCCGCCCCCGGCAGCGCGATCACCAGGTCGGCGACGGCCAACCGGTCCAGTCCGTGCGACACCGTCAGCGGCACGCCCGGATCGGTGGGGACCGGCCCCCGAAGCCCGCGTCCACGACCACAAGGCCGTCTACCGGCACGACCAGTGGACCGACCGGGACGCCGAGGGGCACGAACTCACCCCCTCCCTGCGCCTGATCCGTACCCCGGGCCACAGCCGCGAGGACATCACGCTGCCGGCGGGCACGGGCGAGGGCGTCATCGCCTTCGTGGGCGACCTGTGGTGGCGCCCCAACGGCCCGGTCGAGGACCCGGTCGCTCCCGACCACGAACTCCTGCGGGCCTCCCGGCTCCGCGTCCTGGGCGCCGCGGACGTGATCGTCCCGGGGCACGGCGGGGCCTTCCCGGCGGACGGTACGGCTCCGCTGTAGGCCCGGCCGCGGTCCCGGATCGGTGTGGGCGGCTGCCGGACACGGGAGTGTCGGCAGCCGTGGCGCCGACGGCGGTGAGGGCGGCGGACGTAGCCGGCTCCTGGGGTCGCGGTCATGGGGAAGCGGGGCGGCGCGGCTTGGCGCCCGTGGCGGGTGGGGCGGGCGTGGCGCGCTTGACAGGGAAATCGAACATCCATTCTGATGAGTTATCCACAGCTGACCCTGGCGTGGGAGCGCATTGTCAGTGGCAGGCGTTAGCGTCAATGGCGTGAAGCGATCGACTCAAGCAAATCGGGTGGAACCCATGGCAGGCACCGACCGCGAGAAGGCTCTCGACGCCGCACTCGCACAGATTGAACGGCAATTCGGCAAGGGTGCGGTCATGCGCCTCGGCGACAAGCCGAACGACCCCATCGAGGTCATCCCCACCGGGTCGACCGCGCTGGACATCGCCCTCGGCGTGGGCGGGCTGCCCCGCGGCCGCGTGATCGAGGTGTACGGACCGGAATCCTCCGGTAAGACCACGCTGACCCTGCACGCCGTGGCCAACGCGCAGAAGGCCGGCGGCACCGTCGCCTTCGTGGACGCCGAGCACGCGCTCGACCCCGAGTACGCGAAGGCCCTGGGCGTCGACACCGACAACCTCATCCTCTCCCAGCCCGACACCGGCGAGCAGGCGCTGGAGATCGTGGACATGCTGGTCCGCTCCGGCGCCCTCGACCTCATCGTCATCGACTCCGTGGCGGCGCTCGTGCCCCGTGCGGAGATCGAGGGCGAGATGGGTGACTCGCACGTGGGTCTCCAGGCCCGTCTGATGAGCCAGGCCCTGCGAAAGATCACGGGTGCGCTCAACCAGTCCAAGACCACCGCCATCTTCATCAACCAGCTCCGCGAGAAGATCGGTGTGATGTTCGGCTCGCCGGAGACCACCACCGGTGGCCGCGCGCTGAAGTTCTACGCCTCCGTGCGTCTGGACATCCGCCGCATCGAGACCCTCAAGGACGGCACGGACGCGGTGGGCAACCGCACCCGCGTCAAGGTCGTCAAGAACAAGGTCGCGCCGCCCTTCAAGCAGGCCGAGTTCGACATCCTCTACGGCCACGGCATCAGCCGCGAGGGCGGCCTGATCGACATGGGTGTGGAGCACGGCTTCGTCCGCAAGGCCGGTGCCTGGTACACGTACGAGGGCGACCAGCTCGGCCAGGGCAAGGAGAACGCCCGCAACTTCCTGAAGGACAACCCCGACCTCGCCAACGAGATCGAGCGGAAGATCAAGGAGAAGCTGGGCGTGGGCGTCCGCAAGGTCGACCCCGCCGCCGAGGAGGCGGGCGCCGCACCGGCCGATGCCGCCGCGGCCGTACCCGCCCCGGCGTCGAAGGCCAAGACGACGGCCAAGGCCGCCGTCGCCAAGAGCTGACCCGTGCGGGAGCAGGAAAGGGGCGGCGGAGGCGGCCGTGAAGGCCGCGGTCAGGAGCTGCCGCCCCAGAGTCCCGAGGAGCAGGCGCGGGCGATCTGCCTGCGGCTGCTCACCGGGATGCCCCGCACCAGGCGGCAGCTCGCGGACGCCCTGGAGAAGCGGGGCATCCCCGAGGAGGTGTCGCAGGAGGTCCTCTCCCGGTACGAGGAGGTCGGCCTGATCGACGACGCGGCCTTCGCCGGGGCCTGGGTCGAGTCCCGCCACCGCGGCCGGGGCCTGGCCCGCCGCGCCCTCGCGCAGGAACTGCGGACCAAGGGGGTCCACACCACCCTCGTACAGGAGGCGCTGGAACAGCTGGACTCCGAGCAGGAGGAACGGACGGCCCGGGAACTCGTGGAGCGCAAGCTCCGCGCCACCCGCGGCCTGGACCGGGACAAGCGGATCCGGCGCCTCGCGGGCATGCTCGCCCGTAAGGGATATCCGGAGGGCATGGCCCTGCGGGTGGTCCGCCGCGCGCTGGAGGCGGAGGCCTACGAGGACGACCACACCGACGGCGCCGACGACCCGGGGTTCTCGACGGGCTGAGACGCGACGGCTGAGGCGCGACGGCGGGCCGGGGTGGGGGTAGCCCCCGGGCGGGGACGCCGGAACGCTCCAATGTGAGGGAGCGGGCCCGGCGGCAGAGTTGCCCGCATGATGCTGCGTTACGCCCTCCAGACCGTCCGGGACCGCACAGCCGGCTTCCTCGGCGCCTTCGTCGCCCTCGTGTGCGCCGCGGCCCTGATCACCGCGTGCGGCACGCTGCTGGAAACCGGACTCCGCGGCCGGATCGCCACCGAGCGGTACGCGGCCGCGCCGGTGGTCGTCTCCGCCGACCAGAACGTCCACCGGACCACGGTCACGCAGAAGAAGGGCAAGACCAAGACGAAGCACAAGGCCAAGCCCGTCGCCGAGCGGGCCTGGCTGCCGGCCGGCGCCGTCGACACCGTCCGTGCCGTCCCCGGAGCCCTGCGCGTCGTACCCGAGCTGACCTTCCAGGCCGTGCCCGTCGGCTTGGCGGCGTCGGGCGGTCGGGCCGCGTCCGGCGGCGCGCCCTCGTACGGACACGCCTGGACCTCCGCAGTCCTCACCCCCTTCGCGCTCACCGACGGCCGCGCCCCGCAGAGCGGCGACGAGGTCGTCATCGACGGGGCACTGGCCGCCCGGGCCGGACTGGAGGCCGGAGCGCGACTCACCGTGCAGGCCACCGGGGAACCGAAGGCGTACACGGTCAGCGGGGTGGCGCGGCCGGCCGGCGGCGACCTCACCCGGCAGGAAGCCCTGTTCTTCAGCGACGCCGAGGCCGAGCGGCTCGCCGACCGGGCCAACTGGGTCGCCGCCATCGCGGTGGTGCCGGCGCCCGGAGTGACCCCCGCGGAGCTCGCCGGCAGGGTCGCGCAGGCCTTGAAGGCCACCCCGCGGACCGCCACCGCACAGGTCGCCGTCGGGGACGCCCGGGGGCCGGTCGAGTTCCCGGACGCGGCCGGCGCCCGGATCAAACTGGTCTCCATGGGCGGGGCCATGGGCGGCACCTCCCTGCTCGTCGCCGTCCTGGTGGTCGTCGGCACCTTCGCCCTCTCCGTCCAGCAGCGCCACCGCGAACTCGCCCTGCTGCGTGCCATCGCCGCTACCCCGCGCCAACTGCGGAGCATGATCGGCCGCGAGGCGCTGATCGTCGGACTCGCCGCCGGGGTCGTCGGTGCGGTGGCCGGGCTGCCCCTCGCCGCCTGGCTGTACGGCCGCTTCGTCACCACCGGGGTCGTTCCGGCGACCCTGGAGCGCACCGCGGGGATCTTCCCGATGTGCGTCGCGGTCGGGGCGAGCCTGCTCGGCGCCTGGGCCGCCGCCCGGATCACCGGCCGGCGCATCACCCGGATCCGTCCCGCCGAGGCTCTGGCCGAAGCCGCCGTCGAGCGCGGACGCCCCGCCTGGATCCGCACCCTCGCCGGGCTGCTGCTGCTCGCCGGCGGGGCCGCCCTGGTCGTCGTACTCGGATCGTTGCGCACGGAGCCGGCGTCGACGCCGGTGACCTTCCTGACCGTGGTGGTGCTGGCCGGAGCGGTCTCGCTGCTCGGACCCTGGCTGGTGCGGGCGACCGCGGCGCTGCTCGCCGGACCGCTGTCGCTGACCGGCGCCGGCGGTCACCTGGCCACCGCGAACCTGCGCGGCAACGCCACCCGCATGGCCGCCGCCGTCACCCCCCTCGCGCTGCTCGTCGGGATGACCTGCACCGTGCTCTTCGTCACCCCCACCCTCGGTGACGCGGCCCGCGCCCAGGGGCGGGAAGGCACGCGGGCCCCGTGGGTGCTCGCCGCGCGGGGCCCCGGCGTGACCCCGGCCGCCGCCGAACGGATCCGCCGCACGCCCGGGGTCACGGCGGCCACCGAGGTCGTACGTACGTCGGTGCGGGTCGGCCTGACCAAGTACGGGGCGCAGGGTGTGACCCCGGCCGGGCTGACCCGGACCTGGGACCCGGCCGTCACGAGCGGGAGCCTGGACGGCTTCGGCGAGGACGGCGCGGCAGTGAGCGAACTGGCCGCCGACGAGTTGGGGCTCAAGCCGGGCAGCCCGCTGGAACTGACCCTCGGGGACGGCACGCCCGCGACCCTCACGGTCCGCGCCGTCTACGCGCGGGGGCTCGGATTCGGGGACCTGACGCTCCCGCACACTCTGCTGGCCGCGCACGTGGACAACCCGCTGGCCTCCGCCGTACTGGTGGCGACGGAGCCGGGCACCGGGCGGGACCGGCTGACCGCCGCGCTGAAGGACCGCCCCGAGGTGGCGGTGCTGTCCGCCGCGGCCGCCGACGCGGCGCGGGCCGACCAGCAGCAGGCCGGGGCCGAGATCAACCTCCTCGCCATGGGCCTCGTACTGGCCTTCACCGCCGTCTCGGTGGTCAACACCCTGGCGATGTCGACCGCCGAACGGTTCCGGGAGTTCGCGATGCTGCGGCTGGCCGGCGCCAAGCGCCGCCAGGTGCTGCGGATGATCCGTACGGAGACCCTGGCCGTGGTGCTGACCGGGGTGGTGCTCGGCTCCGGCATCGCGCTGTCCGTGCTCACCGCCTTCAGCCTGGGCATGACCGGTTCGGTCGCCCCGGCCGTCCTGGCGCCGGTGTACGCGCTGGTCGTCGGGGTGGCCGGGCTGCTGGCGCTGGTGGCCACCGCGGTGCCCGGGCGGTTCGCCCTGCGGGTGGCCCCGGTGGACGTGGCGACGTCCAAGGCATGACGAGTGTGACGCGTAGGACGCGCATGACGGATGAGGCTGTTGCGGCCGATATGACGGCCGGGTCGGTGCCCTGTCGCCCGGTCGGTGCCCCGAACGAACGGGGCACGGGCCGGCACCACGCGCGCGTCAGGGGCCGGTGACGGGCAGACCGGCCGACTTCCAGGCCTGGAACCCGCCCGTCAGGTCCGTCGCCCGGTGCAGACCCAGCGTGTGGAGGGAGGCCGCGGCGAGGGAGGAGGCGTAGCCCTCGTTGCAGATCACGATCACTTCGAGGTCGTGGTCCGTGGCCTGCGCGATGCGGTGCGAGCCCCGGGGATCGAGGCGCCACTCCAGCTCGTTGCGTTCGATGACCACCGCTCCCGGGATCAGCCCGTCCCGCTCGCGCAGCGCCTGGTAGCGGATGTCCACCAAGAGGGCCCCGGCCAGGGACGCCTCGTGGGCGGCCCGCGCCTCGACGCGGGTGTAGCCCTCGCGGACCCGCTCCAGGAACTCGTCGATGCCGACGGGGGCGCTCACTGCCAGTCCGCCGGACGCTCGACCTGCTCCAGGGTGAGGACCGGGCCGTTGCGGCTGTAGCGGCGGATCAGCGGCAGCGGCGGGTAGTACGCGTGGACGGAGACGGCGTGCTCGGTGCCCGATTCGTTGCGCACCTCGTGGACGTGGTGCTCGCCGAAGTCGCGTCCGGTCCCGGCGGTCAGCGCGCGGGTACGGTCCACCCCGTCGGCCAGTTCCAGGCTCTGCCAGCCCTCGGAGGGGAGGCGTACGGACAGGGAGTGCTCGGTGAGCCGGCCCCGGGCGGTGGCGAACGCTCCGCGCGACTCGGCGTGGTCGTGCCAACCGGTGCCGGTGCCCGGCGGCCAACCGATCAGCCAGGCCTCACTGCCGCCCGGACCGTCCAGACGGATCCAGGTGCGGCCCTCCGGGTCCAGGGGCAGCGAATCGACGACCGCGGGATCGGCGGCGGTGCGCAGGGCGAAGGCGAGCAGCTCGGCCGCCGTCGGACCGGAGCCGGGGGAGACGGGGAAGGCGGAGGGCGCGGGAACGTGCAGGGGGGCGGGCGCGTGCGTCGGCGCAGACATGGGGTGATGACCGTCCTGGGAGTTCGCGAAGGTGCGCGGGGGCCCGGAAGGGCACGGGGCGCGCGGAGGGAAGGCGAATCAGCAGGAAGGGCGACACACGCAGCCCGCGTAGCGGAGCAGGTCCATGTGAACCCTCCGCCACAGGCGTACGTCGTTGCCGGTCATGTCCGCGAGTGAACCACGAGGTGCCGAGAACGGTCAATCGATCACGGCTGTAGGCGTGGTGGAGGCGGTCGGCGCGGCCTCCGGCGCACCACCGCGCACGGCGTCCGCGGCCTCGTACAGTTCCGCCGGCCGGACCCCCTCGAACGTGGCCGCCAGGTGCCCGTCGGGCCGCACGAGGAGCACGGTGTGTGCCGGGGCCCCGGGGTACGAGTCCGCCACCAGCAGCTCGGCCCGTACCGGCAGCGCGGTCACCGCCGCCGCCAGTCGGGGCATCAGTCCGGCGCCCACCCAGTGCCGCCGGTCCCAGACGCCGGTGCCCGGGGCGACGAGCAGCACCAGCAGCCGACCGCGGCCGAGCAGGTCGCGCAGCGGGACGGTCGCCCCGTCGGGGGCGGTGACCGGGACGTTCGCCACCGGACCGCCGGGTTCCGTCGCCGTCGGCACCTCGTGCACGGCGACCGGCGGGGCGTACACGGGCTCCGCGCCCAGCGGGCCCCGGCCGAGGTGGCCGTCGGTCAGCAGGGAGTGCGCGGAACGCGTCGATCCGGGGAGCAGGGTGCGCAGGCCGACCCCGCCGCGCAGGGCGGGCATGGCCTGGTCGGCGGCGCGCAGTCGGGCGGCGACGGCGGTGCGCCGTTCCTCCTCGTAGCTGTCGAGCAAGGTCTCCGAGGCCCCCTGGTGCCAGGCCTGGGCCAGCTTCCAGGCCAGGTTCTCGGCGTCGCGCAGCCCCTCCTCGACCCCCTGGGTGCCGAGCGCGCCCAGCAGGTGGGCGGCGTCCCCGGCGAGGAAGGCCCGCCCGTCGCGCCAGCGCAGGGCGAGGCGGTGGTGCAGGGTGTGCACCCCGGTGTCGATCAGCTCGTACGGCGGAGTCGTGCCCCCGCACCAGCCCGCCAGGGTGTCCCGGATCAGGGTGACGAGCGCGTCCGGGGTGACCAGGTCGCCTCGGGACGGGAGTAGCCAGTCGAGGCGCCAGACCCCGTCGGGCAGCGGCCGCGCGGTGACCTCCTCGGGGCCGGCGGGCGGGTTGCGGTGCAGCAACGCCTCCCCGGGCCAGGGCAGTTCGGCACGCAGCGCGGCCACGGCGTGCCGCTCGACAGCAGTCCGGCCGGGGAAGCGGATGCCGAGGAGCTTGCGCACGGTGGAGCGGGCGCCGTCGCAGCCGACGAGGTGGCTGCCGCGCCACCAGGTGGTCTCGGAGCCCCGGGTGTGCGCGGTGATGCCGCGCTCGTCCTGCTCCAGGGAGTCCAGCTTGCAGTCGGTGACCAGCTGGATCAGCGGGTGGGTGGTGGCCGAGTCGCGCAGGCCGCGGGCCAGGGCGTGCTGCGGCAGGTGCAGGGGGGCGGGACGGTCCTCGAAGGTGATCCGCGAGGATTCCTGACGGCGCCTCATGGTGCGCCAGGCCGCGAAGCGCGCGCCCTCGTCGCGCAACGTCGTACAGCCCAGCCGGTGCGCCATGGCCGCCGTGTCGGCGTGCAGGACGACGGAACGGGCGGGCCGGGGCTCGTCCTTGCCGGGTCCCTCGTCGAGCAGGACGGACGGCACGCCGTGGCCGGCCAGGGCGAGGGCGAGGGACAGCCCGACGGGTCCCGCGCCGACGACGATCACCGGGTCCATGGCGCGGCTCCCGATGTCCGGTATGTGATCACAGAACGTATGCAACCCACTGAAGGTGCCCGCGTCAAGTGACACCCGTCGCGACAACGCCGCGTGGTGCGGCGGAAGAGTTCCGCCGCACCACGCGGGCTACGCACTATGACTGACTCTATGTCAGGCCCGGAGGTCGGGCCGACCGGAGTGGCTATCGGGTCACATGGCCCGGCCGGTGGCCATGTCACCGACGTCGGCGACGCCGACCACCGCTCCGGTGCCCTTCGTGGACTTGCGCTGCCGGCCTTCGAGCCAGGACGCGAAGCTCGTGAGGGCGAAGTTGACCGCGATGTAGATCAGCGCGATCACGACGAAGGTCGCGATGGTGTTGCTGTAGTTCGCGGAGATCTGCCGAGCCGTCGACAGGAGCTCGGTGAGGCCGAGCAGGGTGCCGCCGAGCGCGGTGTCCTTGAGGATCACCACGAGCTGGCTGACCAGGGCCGGCAGCATCGCGGTGACGGCCTGCGGGATCAGCACGTGGACCATGGTCTGGCCCTTGCGCATGCCGATCGCCTTGGCCGCGTCCGACTGGCCGCTGGGCAGGGACTGCACGCCCGCCCGGACGATCTCGGCGATGACCGAAGCGTTGTAGAGCACCAGGCCGGCGACCACCGCGTACAGGGGACGGATGTCGGAGGAGATCGGCGTGAACTCCACGAAGAAGGCCGAGCCGAAGATCATCAACATCAGCACCGGGATGGCGCGGAAGAACTCGACGAACGTGCCGACGGGGACCCGCACCCAGGCGTGGTCGGACAGCCGACCGATGCCGAGCAGCGCACCCAGGGGCAGCGCGATCACCATCGCGAGCGCGCCCGCCTTGAGGGTCTCCAGCAGGCCGGGGATCAGGAACGTCGTCCAGACCTGGCTGTCGGTGACGAAGGGGGACCACTTCTCGCCGTCGAGCTGGCCCTTCTCCGACATGAGGCCCAGCGCCCACCACAGGGCCAGGCCGAGCAGGATGACGAAGACGACGGTGTAGATCCAGTTCCGGGACTTCGCCTTCGGGCCCGGGGCGTCGTACAGCACGGAGTTCATCGCTTCACCGCCACTCGCTTGGCCACCCAGCCCAGCAGCAGGCCGGTGGGCAGGGTCAGCAGGACGAAACCGAGGGCGAAGACGCCGAAGACGGCGAAGAGTGCCTGGGCCTCGTTCTCGACCATTTCCTTCATCAGCAGGGCCGCTTCGGCCACGCCGATGGCCGCAGCCACCGTGGTGTTCTTGGTGAGTGCGATCAGTACGTTGGTGAGCGGCGCGATGACCGCACGGAAGGCCTGGGGGAGCACGATCAGCGTGAGCACCTGGAAGAAGCTCAGGCCCAGCGCGCGGGCGGCCTCCGCCTGCCCCACGGGCACGGTGTTGATGCCCGAGCGCAGTGCCTCGCAGACGAAGGTGCCGGTGTAGGCCGAGAGTCCGAGGACCGCGAGCCGGAAGCCGGTCTCCTTGAACGTCTCGCCGCCCAGTGAAATGCCCAGCGTCTCGCTGAGGCCCAGCGAGCAGGCGATGATCAGCAGGGTCAGCGGGGTGTTGCGGACCACGTTGACGTACGTGGTGCCGAAGCCGCGCATCAGCGGGACCGGGCTGACCCGCATCCCGGCCAGGACGGTTCCCCATATGAGGGACCCGGCCGCCGAATAGAGGGTGAGCTGAACCGTCACCCAGAAGGCTCCGAGCACGTCGTACTGCCCGGAATCAAGAAAGTCGAACACGTTGCCCTGCGCTCTCCCCAGAGTGGCCGGTGAGGGGCGCCGCCGCCCGCGGCAGGCGGGCGGCGGCGCCCCTCACCGGGGAATCAGCTGCCTTCGGTGATCTGCGGGGCAGGCTCGTTCTTGTAGTCGGCCGGACCGAAGTTCTTCTTCACGGCCGCTTCCCAGGAACCGTCCGAAACCATCTTCTTCAGCGCGGCGTTGATCTTGGTCTGGAGGTCCTTGTCGCCCTTCTTCAGACCGATGCCGTAGTTCTCGTTGCTCATGTTGAGCCCGACGAGCTTGAACTTGCCCTTGTTCTTCTCCTGCGCGGCGTAGCCGGCCAGGATCGAGTTGTCCGTCGTCAGCGCGTCGATCGACTTGCTCTCCAGGCCGGTGAGGCACTCGGAGTAGCCGGCGGATTCCTTCAGGTCGGCCTCGGGGGCCAGCTTGGTCTTGACGTTCTGCGCGGAGGTGGAGCCGGTGACCGAGCAGAGCTTCTTCTTGTTCAGGTCCTCGGGCTTGGTGATGCTGGTGTCGTCGGCGCGAACCAGCAGGTCCTGGTGGGCGAGGAGGTACGGACCCGCGAAGTCCACCTTCTCCTTGCGCTTGTCGTTGATCGAGTAGCTGGCGACGATGAACTTGACGTCACCGTTCGAGATGAGGTTCTCGCGCTCGGCACTGATGGCCTGCTTGAACTCGATCTGGTTCGGCTCGTAACCGAGTTCCTTGGCCACGTAGGTGGCGACATCGACGTCGAAGCCCGTGTACTTGCCGTCGGGGGTCTTGAGGCCCACGCCGGGCTGGTCGAACTTGATGCCGATGACGACCTTGTCCTTGCCGCCGCCACCGGACGCGCCGGCGTCACTGGCCGACTTGTCGCTGTTGCCGCCACAGGCGGTCGCCGTCAGGGCAAGGGCGACGGCGACGGCCGCGGCCGCACCGACCTTGGAGATCTTCATGATGAACTTCCCTCGGGTGAGACGTGGTTGAGCGACGAGCGAGATGTGTGCTCCGTCGAACGGATCACTACCGGACGAGAAACGTCAGTGGTGCAGGATCTTCGACAGGAAGTCCTTGGCGCGGTCGCTGCGCGGGTTGCTGAAGAACTGCTCGGGCGTGGCCTGTTCGACGATCTTTCCGTCGGCCATGAAGACGACCCGGTTGGCGGCCGAGCGGGCGAAGCCCATCTCGTGCGTGACGACGACCATGGTCATCCCCTCCCGGGCGAGCTGCTGCATGACCTCCAGCACCTCGTTGATCATTTCCGGGTCGAGGGCCGAGGTCGGCTCGTCGAAGAGCATGACCTTGGGTTCCATCGCCAGCGCCCGGGCGATCGCGACGCGCTGCTGCTGGCCGCCGGACAACTGCGCCGGGTACTTGTCGGCCTGCGAGCCGACGCCCACCCGGTCCAGCAGCGACTGCGCCTTGTCGCGGGCGGCCGCCTGGTCGGTCTTGCGGACCTTGATCTGACCCAGCATGACGTTCTGCAGCACCGTCTTGTGCGCGAACAGGTTGAACGACTGGAACACCATGCCCACGTCGGCACGCAGCCGGGCGAGTTCCTTGCCCTCGGCCGGCAGCGGCTTCCCGTCGAGCGTGATGGTGCCCGAGTCGATCGTCTCCAGCCGGTTGATGGTTCGGCACAGCGTCGACTTGCCCGATCCCGAGGGACCGATCACCACGACGACCTCACCGCGGGCAATGCTCAGATCGACGTCCTGAAGCACGTGCAGCGCGCCGAAGTGCTTGTTGACGTTGCTCAGTACGACCAGGCCGTCCGCGGCACCGGCCGCGTCCTGCACGTCCTTGGTCACTGATACTCCGCTCATCGGCTTCTTGCTCCGTCCTCCGTCGGTTGGGAGGACAGTAGTGACGAGGCGCGCACACCGTCACCACATCTGAGGGAGAATTGAGCATAACGATCCGGCCTCGCCCGGATACGCTCCGTGCGTGGCCCCGCCCGGGGTGCTCCGGACGCGTACCGGGTGCATAACGGAAGACTCGCCGGACCGGAACCCCCTTGACGTGGGAGTCTCCATGGGCGTGGATGCATGGTGGCCCGTGTTGGGCCATTCTTCGTCCGGACGCCGTGAACAGGAAAGGGGGATGTCATGAGGCTGCTGCTCGTAGAGGACGACGACCACGTCGCCGCCGCCCTGTCCGCGATCCTCGCCCGGCACGGTTTCCGGGTGACCCACGCCCGCAGCGGCGAGGAGGCCCTCCAGGCGCTGCTGCCCGCCGGGTCCCCGCCCGGCGCCTCTCCCTACGGGGTGATCCTGCTCGACCTCGGTCTGCCCGACCAGGACGGCTACGAGGTCTGCGGCAAGATCCGCAAGCGCACCAGCACGCCCGTGATCATGGTGACCGCGCGGGCCGACGTCCGCTCCCGCATCCACGGCCTGAACATGGGCGCCGACGACTACGTCACCAAGCCGTACGACACCGGCGAGCTCCTCGCCCGCATCCACGCCGTCGCCCGGCGCACCGGCGCCTCCGAGGAGACCGCCACCGGCGGCACGGGATCCTCCGCCGCGGTCCGGCTCGGCCCCGTCTCCATCGAGCTGCCCACCCGCCGGGTCAGCGTCAACGGCGCCGACGTACCGCTCACCCGCAAGGAGTTCGACCTGCTGGCCCTGCTCGCGCAGCGGCCCGGCGTCGTCTTCCGGCGCGAGCAGATCATCAGCGAAGTCTGGCGCACCAGCTGGGAGGGCACCGGGCGCACCCTCGAAGTGCACGTGGCCTCGCTGCGCTCCAAGCTGGGCCTGCCCGCCCTCATCGAGACCGTCCGCGGGGTGGGCTACCGGCTCGTCACCCCGGCCGCGCCCTGACGGGCCCCTGCCGTGCGCGCCCGACTGCTGCCGCTCCTCGTCGTCCTCATGGCGGGCGTCCTGATCGCCCTCGGGTTCCCGCTCGCCGTGAGCCTGGCGGCCCGACAACAACAGGACGTCGTCGTCGACCGGATCGACGACAGCGCCCGCTTCGCCGCGCTCGCCCAGTTCGTCATCGACGCCGAGGGCTCCGGCTCCACCGGGGCCGACGAGCGCCAGGAGACCCTCCAGCAGGAACTCGCCCGCTACCAGGAGCTGTACGGCATCCGCGTCGGTATCTTCTACCGCGACGGGAACGCCCTGGTCAGGGCACCCGGCTGGTGGCAGCTCCCGGACGACGGCGAAGGCCGGTGGGCCTTCGTCGAGGCGCTCGCCGGGCGGCGCAGCCACGACCCGGGCCAGGTGTGGCCCTGGCAGACCCACGGCAAACTGCTCGTCGCCTCCCCGGTCGTCCTCGACGGGGACGTGGTCGCCGTCGTCGTCACCGAATCGCCCACCGACCAGATGCGCGCCCGGATCCTGCGGGGCTGGCTGTACACCACGGCCGGACTCGCCGCCGCCATGCTGCTGGCCTTCGGCGCCGCCCTGCGCCTCACCAGCTGGGTCCTCAAGCCCGTGCAGACGCTGGACGCCGCCGCCCACGGCATCGCGACCGGTCGCATGAACTCCCGCGTCGCGGCCTCCGGCGGGCCCCCCGAACTCCAACGCCTCGCCCGCTCGTTCAACGAGATGGCCGACAACGTGGAAGAGGTCCTGGAACAGCAGCGGGCGTTCGTCGCCGACGCCTCCCACCAACTGCGCAACCCCCTCGCCGCGCTGCTCCTGCGCATCGAGCTGCTCGCCCTCGAACTGCCCGAGGGCAACGAGGAGATCGCCTCCGTGCGGACCGAGGGCAAACGCCTCACCCAGGTCCTGGACGACCTCCTCGACCTCGCCCTGGCCGAACACGCCTCCGCCGAGATCAGCCTCACCGACATCGGGGCGCTGACCTCCGAGCGGGTCGCCTCCTGGCGGCCGTACGCGGAGGAGAAGGGCGTACGACTCACCGAGACGGGCCGCTCCGCCGTCACCGGCTGGGCCGACCCGATCGCCCTGTCCAGCGCGCTCGACGCCGTGATCGACAACGCCCTGAAGTTCACCCCCGAGGGAGAGCAGGTCGAGGTGTCCGTCTCCGCGGCCGGGCGCAGCGCGCTCATCGTCATCGCCGACCGGGGGCCCGGCCTCACCGAGGAGGAACTGCTGCGCGTCGGCGACCGGTTCTGGCGCAGCGGCCGGCACCAGAACGTCAAGGGCTCCGGCCTCGGCCTGTCGATCTCCCGGGCCCTGCTCGCCGGTGGCGGCGGCTCCCTCTCCTACGAGACGAACCCGCCGCACGGGCTGCGCGTGACGGTCGCCGTCCCGCGCACCGACCCCCACAACCCCTGACGCCCCGGGCCGGCTACCAGGACAGTTCGGTACGGGCCGGCGCGGAGGTCGCGTACGTCTCCCCGACCGACCGCAGCTCGAAGCGCGCCGCCCGCTCCCGGCCCGCCCGGGGGACGGAGGGGACGTACAGGGCGGCGGCGCAGGTGCCGCCGAGGAAGCGGCGGGTGCCGTCGGGGAGCAGGCGGTGGAGCTCGTAGTGCCGGACGGGCCCGGCTGCACGGTGCCAGGTGAGGCGGAGCTCGACGGTGTCGCCCCGCCGGGCGGTGGCGGCCGGCTCCAGATGGGTGGGCGGGGCCGGGTGCCGGGGAAGGGCGGTGTCGCGTACCGACAGGGCCCCGAGCCGCCAGGACACCGGCTCGTTCCCGCGTCCGGTGATCCGTACCGCGAGGGCGTACGCGGTCACCCCGGCCGGCGCCCCGAGGGGGACGCGGGTGGTGCGCCAACCCCGGCCGCCGCTCGGGGCCGCCGCGCGCAGCCAGGTGTAGGGGATCGGGTCGCCGGGTGCGGCCGGCTCGCGGGTGGCCACCCCGAACTCGACGACGACCGGGCCGGCCTCCGTACGGTGCACCAGCTCGGCGACCGTGGTGCGGGTCAGCGGGAGCCGGGTCGCGTGCAGGCCGACGGCGACGGGGGCGCCGGGCCGGCCCGCCACGAGGAGGCTCGAACCGCCGCGCCAGGCGTCCGCGAAGTCAAGGGTGACGGACGGCCGTTCACCGGCGGTGTCCACCACCCAGCGGCGGCCCGGCAGCCGGTCCTGGAGGGCGAGGTGGCTCCAGGGCGCGTCGCCGCGGACCTCGCCGTCCTCGTACCAGCGCAGTCCGTGACCGGTGTTGAACGAACAGGCGAAGGGCGGCCCGGTCACCGTGGAACGGTCGGCGACCACCGTGGCGGGCGCCCGCCAGTCCGATGCGGGTGCGGGCTTCGACGGGTCGAGGGACTCGCCGGTCCAGAACAGGTCGTCGGAGCGGTGGAACGCGCCGGGGGAGCGGTCGGTGAGGTGGTTGCGGGTCCACTCGGGACGGTGGAAGCCGTAGCTGACGACGTGGTCGCGATCGCGCGGCACGATCGCGTCCCAATGCACGCGTGAGTGGAACCCGTTGGACTCGACGTCCACGGCCGCCCACAGTTCGTGGCGGGAGCGGCCCAGCCGGTCGGCTAGCGCGCCGGAGGCGGCCAGCGTCGATGCGGTCCAGCGGAAGTCCACGAAGAGGGTGTCGGCGACCTTGCCGGCCCGGTCCTCGAAGAACTCCTGGTTGAGGGCGTTCAGCGCCCCCTGCCAGCCGACCCGGCCGGTGGTGTTCATGGCGTCGTACCAGGTGATGCGCAGGCCGTGCGGTTCGCCCGCGGCCCGCAGGGCGCGCAGGAACCCACGCATCCGGGACGCCAACGCGCCGTCCCCGCCGTCGGTCTCGGCGTTGACGAACCAGCCGTCGAAGCCGTGGGCCAGGGCGACCCGGACGAGTTGCTCCGCCGCGGGGAAGCGGCCGAGGGCGTCGCGCCGCACCAACTCGTGCGTCCACCGCAGGTCACCCCCGTAGGGGACGGGCGGCAGGAACACGTTGCCCAGGACCCGGACGCCGTTGCGGTGGGCGGCGTCCGTCACGGGGGCGTTCGGCGCGAGCACGACGCCCTCGCCGGCGGAACCGCCCCAGAAGACCAACTCGTCGATGTACGCCCAGTGCGTGAGCGCGTACGAGTCGGCCGTCGCCGAGCCCTGGGACGGGTTGCCGGCGGTCGGACCGAACGAGACGAGCGAGGCGATCCGGGCCTGCCCCGCGCGGGCGCCCGGGTGCGGGGGCACGGGGGTGAAGCGCGGGGCGAGCGGGACGGTCGCCGCGTTGTGAGCCAGGTCGGGGTCCGCCTCCGGGCTCCACGCCGACAACGAGCGCCACACGATCCCGGGCCCCGGCTCGCCCGGCGGGAGCGAGTGGGGGAACCAGTAGGAGGCGTACGGGGCGAGGACGGGCGCGGGGTCGGGAGTCGCCGCCCGCGCCGGGGCGACGGCCCCGACCGGCAGCGCGCCGGCGCCGGCGACCCCGGCGACCAGCACCGTACGCCGGGTCGGCTCCGGGGCGGCGCCGGCCGGGGACGTACGGGGGACTGCGCCCGGATCGGTCGCGGACATGCGGGTCTCCTCACGCGGGGCGGGGCGGTCGTGGCCGGTGCGGGGCCGTGCGGGTCAGGTCACGTCGTGCACCCGCAGCACCTCGGTGATGCCGCGCGCGGACAGGTGCGCCGGATCCCCGGCGTGCTCCGCCAGGACCACCGCCGGGCGCACCCCTTCGGCCGCCAACGAGGCCCAGGCTTCGAAGAACGCGCCGCCCGGGGCGCACGCCCGGGCCCGTGGCACCGGGCCCGCGGCCAGGGCGAGGGCGGTGGACCGGGGCGCGGGGTGGTGCGTACGGCCGCGCCACTGCCGGGCGATCCGGGCGACGGCGGCGCCGACCGGCTTGGTCCGGCGGTCGTTGGTGAGCAGGCCGAGGCCGTACTCCACCTCCGGGAAGTCCGCGAGATCCCGGGACACGTCGTGCGAGCACCACCAGGTCACCCCCCACAGGTCCGGGCAGTCCAGCGCGTTCGCCACGGTGGCCTCGGCGAACCGGGCGGCGTCGGCCGGCCCGATCAGCGGGGCGGGCGCCCCCACCTCCTGGAGCCACACCGGGCGGTGCGGGTCCGCCGCCCACGCCTTGGACAGCTCGATCAGGTAGGCGGCGTGGTGCTCGGTCGCCGTCCCGGTGGGCCCGTGGCGCTGCGCGGTGCCGTTGAACACCCAGGAGTGCACGGCGGTGGCCGCGCCCAACCGGGCCGCCTGCGCGGGGGTGAAGGGGTGCCGGTCCCGGTACCAGACGGCGTCGTACTCGGCGTGCAGGTGGAGGCGGCCCGGGGCGCCCTCCTCGCAGGCGGCCAGCATGCGCTCCAGCCAGCGCCGTGCCCGGTCGGGGGTGACGCGGTCGGGATCGGGATGCGGATCGTCGGCGAACTGGTTGATCTCGTTGCCCACGGTCATGCCGAGGAAGTGGGGGCGGTCGGCGAGGGCGGCGGCCAAGGTGCGCAGGTATTCCGCCTGGCCGGCGATGACGTCCGGGTCGTCGAAGATGCCGCGCCGGTGCCAGGTCGCCGTCCAGGAGGGCAGGAAGTCGAAGCTCGACAGGTGCCCCTGCAACCCGTCCACGGCGACGTCGAGCCCGCGGGCGGCCGCCGCGTCGGCGAGCGCGACCAACTGCTCGACGGCGCGCGGCCGGATCAGGGTGCGGTTCGGCTGGAACAACGGCCACAGCGGGAACACCCGGACGTGGTCCAGTCCGAGCGCGGCCACGGAGTCCAGATCGGCGTGGACCTCGTCGAGATCGAAGTCCAGCCAATGGTGGAACCACCCCCGGGTCGGGGCGTAATTCGCGCCGAAGCGCAGGGTGCGCGGGGCATGCGGCATGAAACGTCCCGGAGTTCGGAGAATTCACCGGACGCCTCAACCTGCCGCGCGGGGTCGGACAAAGTCAACAGGGCCTCGGGGCAGCGATTTCCAGGAGCCGGCGCATGGCCACTTATGCGCGTCGGTTCCTTGCCGGCCGGGCCGTGTGGGGTGGGGGAGGGTGGGACTAATGCGGTTTAGTCGGCGGTGCGAATACGGAAGGTTCGGAGGAAAAGGAGAGGGGACAACAAGCCGATTGGCGAGCCGATTCCGGTCCGCGCGGACGCGGAGGGCGGGGCCCGCGCAGGGCTGGATCGCGTACGGTCCGCCGCACACCGTCCCGGCGCGGTCCGGCGCGGTCCCGCGCGCTCCCACGCAGTCCCACGCAGTCCCATGTAGCCCTACGCAGCCCCACGCACCACGTCACCGAGGGATGAGGCAGGCATGGCCCGCAGACCCACCATCAAGGACATCGCCCGCCGCGCCGGGGTGTCCGAGAGCGCCGTCTCCTTCGCGCTCAACGACCGGCCCGGGGTGTCCGAGCGCACCCGCGCCCGGATCCGGCAGGTCGCGGAGGAACTCGGGTGGCAGCCCAACAGCGCGGCCCGCGCCCTCTCCGGCGAACGCTCCGGAGCCGTCGGGCTGGTCCTGGCCCGGCCCGCGCACACCCTCGGCGTCGAATCCTTCTTCCTCCAACTCGTCTCCGGCATCCAGGAAGTGCTCTCCGCGAGCCGCACCGCCCTGCTCTTCCAGGTCGTCGAGGACGTCGACGCCGAATGCTCCGTCCACCGCCGCTGGTGGGCCGAGCGCCGCGTGGACGGCGTCCTCGTCGTCGACCCGCGTACCCGCGACCCCCGCCCGGAACTGCTCGCCGCCCTCGGCCTGCCCGCCGTCCTGATCGGCGGGACCGCTACCGGGACGGCCGATCAGGACGGCGGCCCCGGCGAACCGGGAGCGAGCTGCCTCTCCTCCGTCCGGGCCGACGACGCCCGGGCCATGGCCGACGTACTGGGGCACCTGCACGCCCTCGGGCACCGCCGGATCGCCCACGTCGCGGGCCTGCCCGAACTCGCGCACACCGCCCGCCGCATCGCCTCGCTGCGCGCCGGGGCGCTGCGGCTCGGCCTCGCCGCGGACCAGGTGGAGTCGGTGACCACCGACTACTCCGACACCGAGGGCGCCGCCGCCACCCGCCGGCTCCTCGCGCGGCCACAACCGCCGACGGCGCTCGTGTACGACAACGACGTCATGGCGGTCGCGGGCAGCGCGGTCGCCGCCGCACTCGGCATCGCCGTACCCGGCGAACTCTCCATCGTGGCCTGGGACGACTCCGCCCTGTGCCGGGTCACCCACCCCCGACTGACCGCGCTGGTCCGCGACACCGCGGCATTCGGCCGGCTCGCCGCCGAGGAGCTCCTCGCCGTCCTCGCGGGCGCCGCGCCCCGCACCCGCGAGAGCGAGCTGCCCCGGCTCGAACCCCGGGAGAGTACGGCCCCACCGGCAGCCGCATACTGAAATCCGACCCCTTCCAGGAGCGCCACCGTGACCACTCCCACCCCAGCCCTCCCCGTGCCCCGCGCGGCCGCCGCAGCCGAAGCCGTAGGTCCGACCGTGGCGATCGACATCGGCGGAACGAAGATCGCCGGTGCGCTGGTCCACCCCGACGGCACGATGACGGCGGCCACCCGCCGCCCCACCCCGCACGGGGCGGACGCCGACGCGGTGATGGCGGCGGTCGACGAAGTCGTCGCCGACCTCTCCGAAGCGCCCCTGTGGCCACACGTGGTCCGCTGCGGCATCGGCAGCGCGGGCCCGGTGGACACCACGCGCGGCACCGTGAGCCCGGTCAACATCGGGGCCTGGCGGGACTTCCCCGTCCAGGCCCGGGTCGGCGCGGAACTCGCCGCCCGCGGCGCCCGGATCCCGACCGTCCTGGCGGGCGACGGCGTGGCCATGACCGCGGCGGAACACTGGCTGGGCGCCGCCCGGGGACACGCGAACGCCCTGTGCATGGTCGTCTCGACCGGCGTCGGCGGCGGCCTGATCCTCAACAACCAGCTCCACCCCGGCCCCACCGGCAACGCGGGCCACATCGGCCACATCAGCGTCGCCTTCGACGGGGAGCGATGCGTCTGCGGCGGCCACGGCTGCGTCGAATCCCTGGCCTCGGGGACCGCCATCGCGCGCTGGGCCCTGGCCCGGGGCTGGACCGGACCCGACCCCACGGCGGCCGGAGTCGCCGCCTCCGCCGCGGCGGGCGATCCCGTCGCCCGGGCCGCCTTCGACCGGGCCGGCCGCGCGCTCGCCGCCGCCATCGCGGCCACCGCCACGCTCGTCGAGACCGACATCGCCGTCATCGGGGGCGGGGTCGCCGCCGCGGGCGACACCCTCTTCGAACCGGTCCGCCGACACCTGGCCTCGTACGCGACCCTCGGCTTCGTCCAGGACCTCGAAGTCGTTCCCGCCGGGCTGGGGACCGACGCGGGTCTGATCGGCGCGGCGGCCGCGGCGATGATGCTGCTCCCGGCCGCCTGACGCCCAGCGGGCGGGACGGGACGGGCCTGTCAGGGGCAGGAGGGCTACAGCTTCGTCGGCGGGAGCGGCCGCGCCGCCGCGGGGCTACGGCTTGACCGACCGGTAGTACCGGCGGGCCCCTTCGTGCAGGTCCAGCGGGTCCGTGTAGATCGCCGTGCGCAGGTCGACCAACTGGGCCGCGTGCACCTGGCCCCCGATCCGGTCCCGGCTGAGGATCACCGTCCGCGTGAACTGCTCCGTCAGCTCCGGACTGGTGTCCTCCCGGGTCACCAGCAGGTTCGGGACCGCCACCGTCGCCACCGCGGAGGTGTTGCGGGCATACGCGTACGCGTCCTGCGGCATCACCGCCGCCCGGTAGTAGCGCGCCGGGCTGCCGCCCGCCTGGAGCTGCTCCACCAGGTCGCCGAGCTGCACCAGCCGGATCTCGAAGCGTTCCGACAGCTTCCGCACCGCGCTGGTCGGGAGTCCACCCGACCAGAAGAAGGCGTCGATCCGTCCCGCCTCCAGCTCCGCCGGCATGGTGTCGATCCCTATGGCCACCGGAGTGATGTCCCGCTTCGGATTCAGCTTGGCCGCGGTCAGCAGCCGCTCCGAGATCAGCCGCACCCCGGAGCCGTCCTGGCCGATCGCGACCCGCTTGCCCCGCAGGTCACGGGCCGACTGCACCGGCGACGCGGCGGGCACCACCAGCTGCACGTAGTCGTCGTAGAGCCGCGCGCAGCCCCGCAGCCCATCCGCGCCCGGCTTGCCGTCGAGGCGGTACTTGGACACCGCGTCGGCCGTCGCCACCGTGAAGTCGGCCTGCCCCGCGGCCACCCGCTCCAGGTTCTGCTGCGAGCCCTCGCTCGTCTCCAGCTCCACCCGCATCCCGGGCATGTCCTGCGCGAGGGCCTGCTCCAGCAGCTGCCCGTAGGTGTGGTAGACGCCGGTACGGACGCCCGAGCTGAAGGTGAGGTCCCCCTTCAGCTCCGGTTCGCCGAAGGGACGCAGCCACCACAGCAGCGCCACGAGCACGGCCAGCACCGCCACCAGGCCCCGAAGGGCGCGGCGCCGGCCGGCGGTGGTCGGGAGGAGGGGCATGCCGGCGATCCTGCCACTCGTCCGCCGTCCTGTCACGGCGGGCCGCCTGCCACCGGGCCCCGCGCGGTGCGCGGGCCCGTCGACCGCTGCCGCGTCGGCGGCCCGGGACCAACCCGTACCCTTGTGGGGTGAGTGTCGAGGGCGAGGCTGCAGTTTTGAAAACGTACGAGGTGCGCACCTACGGGTGCCAGATGAACGTGCACGACTCCGAGCGGCTGTCCGGTCTGCTGGAGGGCGCGGGCTACACGCGCGCCCCCGAGGGCTGCGACGGCGACGCCGACGTGGTCGTGTTCAACACCTGCGCCGTCCGTGAGAACGCCGACAACAAGCTGTACGGCAACCTCGGCCGACTCGCCCCGATGAAGACCAAGCGCCCCGGCATGCAGATCGCCGTCGGCGGCTGCCTCGCGCAGAAGGACCGCGACACGATCGTCAAACGGGCCCCCTGGGTCGACGTCGTCTTCGGCACGCACAACATCGGCAAGCTGCCCGTCCTCCTGGAGCGCGCCCGCGTCCAGGAGGAGGCGCAGATCGAGATCGCCGAGTCGTTGGAGGCCTTCCCCTCCACGCTGCCGACCCGCCGCGAGTCCGCGTACGCCGCCTGGGTCTCGATCTCCGTCGGCTGCAACAACACCTGCACCTTCTGCATCGTCCCGGCGCTGCGCGGCAAGGAGGAGGACCGCCGTCCCGGCGACATCCTCGCCGAGGTCGAGGCCCTGGTCGCCGAGGGCGTCTCCGAGATCACCCTGCTCGGCCAGAACGTCAACGCCTACGGCTCCGACCTCGGCGACCGCGAGGCGTTCAGCAAGCTGCTGCGCGCCTGCGGGCAGATCGAGGGCCTGGAGCGGGTCCGTTTCACCTCCCCGCACCCGCGCGACTTCACCGACGACGTGATCGCGGCCATGGCCGAGACCCCGAACGTGATGCCGCAGCTGCACATGCCCCTGCAGTCCGGCTCCGACCCGATCCTCAAGGCGATGCGCCGTTCGTACCGGCAGGAGCGCTTCCTCGGCATCATCGAGAAGGTCCGCGCCGCCATCCCGCACGCCGCGATCTCCACCGACATCATCGTGGGCTTCCCCGGTGAGACGGAGGAGGACTTCCAGCAGACGATGCACACCGTCCGCGAGGCCCGCTTCGCGAACGCCTTCACCTTCCAGTACTCCAAGCGCCCCGGCACCCCCGCGGCCGACATGGACGGGCAGATCCCCAAGGAGGTCGTCCAGGACCGCTACATGCGCCTGGTCGCCCTCCAGGAGGAGATCTCCTGGGAGGAGAACAAGAAGCAGGTCGGGCGCACCCTGGAGGTCATGGTCGCCGAGGGCGAGGGCCGCAAGGACGGCGCCACGCAGCGGCTGTCCGGGCGCGCCCCCGACAACCGCCTCGTCCACTTCACCAAGCCGGCCGACGACGTCCGCCCGGGTGACGTGGTGACCGTCGACATCACCTACGCGGCCCCGCACCACCTGCTGGCCGAGGGCCCGACCGGCGCCGTGCGCCGCACCCGCGCCGGCGACGCCTGGGAGAAGCGGAACGCGGCCCCGGCCCAGCCGGCGGGCGTGATGCTCGGGATCCCCACCCTGGGCGTCCCCGCCCCGCTGCCCGTCGCCACGTCGGGCTGCGCGATCGACTGACCACCGGACGCCGGGGGCGGCTAGGCTGCGGATCATGCTCGTAGCCGCCGCTGTCTGCCCCGCCCCGCCGCTCCTCGTGCCGGAGGTCGCCGCGGGGGCCGCCGCCGAACTGGACGCCGCCCGTACGGCCTGCTCGGACGCGTTGGCCGTGCTCGCCGCCTCCCGACCCGACCTGCTGGTCGTCGTCGGCGCCGCCGACCAGGACCACCTCGGGCCCTACCCGCAGGGATCCCGAGGCTCCTTCCGCGGCTTCGGCGTCCCGGCCGACGTGCAACTCGGCGAGGGCGACGAGGGGCCGCGGCTGCTGCCCCCCTCGCTGGCCGTGGGCGCCTGGCTGCTGGAACGGGCCCGCTGCGCCGCTCCCGTCGAGGGCCTGGGGGTGGCCGGACGGCTGGAACCGGAACTGTGCCTGGCCGCCGGGCGGGCCCTCGCCGAACGGGACGAACGCGTGGCGCTGCTCGTCATGGGTGACGGGAGTGCCTGCCGGACGTTGAAGGCCCCCGGCTACCTCGACGACCGCGCCGCCGCCTTCGACGCGGCCGCCGCGCTGGCCCTCGGCGCGGCCGACACCCCCGCCCTGGCCGCCCTCGACGCGGAACTCGCCCACGAGCTCCAGGCCGCCGGGCGCGCTCCCTGGCAGGTCCTCGCGGGCGCCGCCGAAGCCGCCGACCTGGACGGCCGACTGCTGTACGAGGGCGCCCCGTACGGGGTCGGCTACTTCGTCGCCACCTGGTCCTGAGGCCGCCGCCGGCCACCCCGGCGCGCGCGACGCGGCGTACACGCCGAAGGGGCGCGGAACCGGTTCGGTTCCGCGCCCCTTCGCGCACCGCGTCAGGAGGCCGCCGGAGGCGCCGGCGGGGTGGGCGGGGTGGGCGGCGTCGGCCCGCCGGGGGTGTCGTCCTGGTGCGCGATCCTGCCCAGTGCGTCCTTCGCCTTGCCCGTACCGCTCGTGATCTGGCCGCTGTACTTGCCCTTGGTCTTGGAGTCGACGGCCTTGGCCACCTTGTCCAGACCTTGGCCGATCTTGCCCTCGTGCTGCTGCGCGAGGTCGCCGACCTTGTCCTTCGCCGGAGCGAGCTTGGCCTTGAGGTTGTCGAGCAGGCCCATGGGTCACCTTCCAGTGGTGAACGGTTACGTGCGGGCGCCCTCGCCGGCCTCGCTGTCCGCGGCGGCCTCCGCCGACTGCTGCTTCGGGATCTCCACGGCTTCCGCCGCGGGGGTCCCGACCGCCGTCTCGGCCTCCTCGGCCGGTGCGGCCGGTCCGGTCTCAGCCACCGGCGTTCCCGCCGGGTCGGCCTCGGCCGCGACCGTCTCGGTCGCTACCTCGTCCTTGCGGCCAAAAAACCGGCTGAAAACGCCCATGTCTGCTCCTCTAACGTTACTCGTGGGAGTGAAGTTCCGCCCCGGCCGCAGCGGCCTCCACCCGGTGCACGCACGGCGTGCACCGGGCCGGAACCTCTTGGGGGCAACGACTCCGCCGCGAGCCCGTCACGTCGCTCGATCGGGTACACGACCGCGTCTTGACCGGGGGCTGCGAGACTGTGTCGGTGAGGAAAGCAGCCCCCGCCCCGCGGGTCATCGCCGTCGTCGGTCCCACCGCGGCCGGAAAGTCCGACCTGGGCGTAGCCCTGGCCCGTCATTTCGACGGCGAAGTCGTCAACGCCGACTCCATGCAGCTCTACCGGGGGATGGACATCGGCACCGCCAAACTGACGACCGGGGAACGCGGCGGCGTCCCGCACCACCTCCTCGACATCTGGGACGTCACCGAGACCGCCAGCGTCGCCGAGTACCAGCGCCTCGCCCGCGCCGAGATCGACAAGCTGCTCGCCGAGGGCCGCACCCCGGTCCTCGTCGGCGGCTCCGGGCTGTACGTGCGCGGTGCCCTCGACGCCATGGAGTTCCCGGGCACCGACTCCGAGGTCCGGGCCCGGCTGGAGGAGGAGGCCACCCTGCGCGGCCCCGGAGCCCTGCACGCCCGCCTCGCCGCGCTCGATCCCGCCGCCGCCCACGCCATCCTGCCCAGCAACGGCCGCCGGATCGTCCGGGCCCTGGAGGTCATCGAGATCACCGGCAAGCCCTTCACCGCGAACCTGCCCGGCCACGACTCGATCTACGACACCGTGCAGATCGGCGTGGACGTCGCCCGCCCGGAACTCGACGAGCGGATCGCCCTGCGCGTCGACCGCATGTGGGAGGCGGGCCTGGTGGACGAGGTCCGCGCCCTGGAGGCCCGCGGCCTGCGCGACGGAATCACCGCCTCCCGCGCGCTCGGCTACCAACAGGTGCTCGCCGCCCTCGCGGGGGAGTGCACCGAGGACGAGGCCCGCGCCGAGACCGTACGGGCCACCAAGCGCTTCGCCCGCCGGCAGGACTCCTGGTTCCGCCGGGACCCCCGCGTGCACTGGCTCAGCGGGGCCGTCGCGGATCGTGGAGAACTCCCCGGACTCGCGCAGTCGTTGGTCGAACGAGCGGTCACAGCCTGATCACGTGATGGCATCGGGACGCCCCGCACGCCCGTCCGGGCCCCGGGACCGTGCCATCATCAAACTTCTGAACAGCGACGTACGAAGTCCGAGTGGGGAGGGCGCGTGGCTATGGAGGCCGGCCCTCGTGACACCGGGCGGGACGACACCGGGCGGGAAGCCGACCCGATGCTGCTCGGCGGCCCCGCAGGGACCGTCGGCGGCGCCGGCCCCGACGCGCCGGGCGTGCCGGACACCCCCGACGGGCTCGGTCTGCCCGCCGACCCCGCGCGGCTGACCCCCGACGGCCCCGACACCCCCGAGGCCGGCGCGGAGGACGTCTCCGGCCCCGAGTTCGAGGTCGAGCTCCGCCCGCAGCGCCGCCTGCGGCTCTGGCAGATCGCCCCCATCGTGATCCTGGCCGCCACCGGGTCCCTGATGTTCGCGTTCCCCCTCGCCTTCGAGTTCGGCGACGGCGGAGCCGTGGTCGCCATGCTCGGCTTCCTCATCTGCTGCTGCGCCGGCGGCTGGGGCATGATGGCGGCCCGCCGCGTCGGCTACTCCTGGCCCGGGCTCCCACCCCGCGGCAGCGGCCGCCGCCCCGATTGGCGGATGGCCGCGCTGTACGCGCTGCTCGCGCTGGCCGTCGTGGCGCTCGCCGTGTACCGGGTGGCCCGGCTCCGCTGAGCCCTCTCCTTCGGCGACCCGGCCGGGGACCGGGTCCCTGACGACGCGCTGATCCCGCCCGTCGCCGCGGACCCCGCCTCGGTACGATGGCCGGGTGACGCACACCGCCCTCTCCTTCCTCAAGGGTCACGGCACCGAGAACGATTTCGTGATCGTCCCGGACCCGGACAACGCCATCGACCTGCCGCCGTCCGCCGTCGTCGCCCTGTGCGACCGCCGCGCCGGCATCGGCGCGGACGGCGTGCTGCACGTGGTGCGCTCCGCGGTTCACCCCGAGGCCGCCCACCTGGCCGAAGAGGCCGAGTGGTTCATGGACTACCGCAACAGCGACGGCTCCGTCGCCGAGATGTGCGGCAACGGCGTGCGGGTCTTCGCCCGCTACCTCCACCACGCCGGCCACATCGAACCCGGCGACTTCGCCGTGGCCACCCGCGGCGGCGTCAAGCGGGTCCACCTCGCCAAGACCGGCGACGTCACCGTCTCCATGGGCCGCGCCGCGCTCCCCGAGGGCGACGTCACCGTCTCCGTGGGCGAGCGCTCCTGGCCCGCCCGGAACGTGAACATGGGCAACCCGCACGCCGTGGCCTTCGTCGACAGCCTCGACGACGCCGGGAACCTCCTCGACGCCCCGCCGTTCAGCCCGGCGAGCGCCTACCCCACCGGGGTCAACGTCGAGTTCGTCGTCGACCGCGGCCCCCGTCACGTCGCGATGCGCGTCCACGAGCGCGGCTCCGGCGAGACCCGCTCCTGCGGCACCGGCGCCTGCGCCGTCGCCGTCGCCGCGATCCGGCGCGACGGCGTCGACCCCGCCGTCACCGGCGACCCGGCGAGCTACACCGTCGACCTGCCCGGCGGCACGCTGGTCATCACCGAGCACCCCGACGGGCGCATCGACATGACCGGACCGGCCGTCATCGTCGCCTCCGGGGAGTTCGAACCCACCTGGCTCACCGAAACGGCCTTCGCCTGAAGATTCCCTCTCCTGGGTGATCCGTTTCACGCTGAGCGAGAGGTGGACTGCGCCACGTGGTGGGGTCGGTAACATCAGGCACCGGCCCTGAGGGCTCACCCCATGCCCGCCACCGCCGGTCGAAGCCGCCGGAGGTGCCCATGAGTGCAGAGGCCACGAACCCCGAAGCGCATGCCGAAGTGCGTCCTGAGCTGCGCAGACGGGGCCGGACGCGGCTCGATCTGCGGCGGCTCGGTCGGGCGGCCCTGCTCGGGCCCACGTCCCGCGACCGGCTCCCGGACGCGATCGGACACGTAGCAGAAGCCCACCGTGCCCACCATCCGGACGCCGATCTCTCCCTGCTGCGGCGCGCCTACCTGCTCGCGGAGACCTCCCACCGCGGCCAGATGCGCAAGAGCGGTGAGCCGTACATCACACATCCGCTCGCCGTGACCCTCATCCTCGCCGAGCTGGGCGCCGAGACGACGACCCTGACCGCCTCCCTCCTCCACGACACCGTCGAGGACACCGACGTGACCCTCGATCAGGTCCGCGAGGAGTTCGGCGCCGAGGTCTGCTTCATCGTCGACGGCGTCACCAAGGTCGAGAAGATCGACTACGGCGCCGCCGCCGAACCCGAGACCTTCCGCAAGATGCTCGTCGCCACCGGCAACGACGTCCGCGTCATGTCCATCAAACTCGCCGACCGACTGCACAACATGCGCACCCTCGGCGTGATGCGCCCCGAGAAGCAGGAACGCATCGCCAAGGTCACCCGCGACGTCCTGATCCCGCTCGCCGAACGGCTCGGCGTCCAGGCCCTGAAGACCGAACTGGAAGACCTGGTCTTCGCGATCCTGCACCCCGAGGAGTACGAGCACACGCGCGCGCTCATCGCCGCCCACGCGGGGGAGGCCGACCCGCTCCCCGCCATCGCCGACTCCGTGCGCGCCGTCCTGCGGGAAGCCGGCGTCACCGCCGAAGTGGTCGTCCGTCCCCGGCACTTCGTCTCCGTCCACCGGATCTCCCGCACCCGCGGCGATCTGCGCGGCTCCGACTTCGGCCGCATCCTCGTCCTCGTCGCCGAGAACGCCGACTGCTACGCCGTGTTGGGGGAGCTCCACACCTGTTTCACCCCGGTCGTCTCGGAGTTCAAGGACTTCATCGCGGTCCCGAAGTTCAACCTCTACCAGTCGCTGCACACCGCCGTCGCCGTCCCCGAGGGCTACGTCGCCGAGGTCATCGTGCGCACCCGGCAGATGCACCGCGTCGCCGAGGCCGGGGTCGTCGCCCTCGGCAATCCGTACGCCACCGGCGAGCCCGCCGACTGCGACGAGGAACGCGTAGACCCCACCCGGCCCGGCTGGCTGTCCCGCCTCCTCGACTGGCAGCAGTCCGCGCCCGACCCCGACACCTTCTGGACGGTCCTGCGCGCCGAACTCGCCCAGGACCGCGAGATCACCGTCTACCGCGAGGACGGCAGCGCCTCCGGGACGATGAGCCTGCCCGCCGGGGCCTCCTGCATCGACGCCGCCTACGCGCAGCACGGGGAAGCGGCCCACGGCTGTATCGGCGCCCGGGTCAACGGGCGCCTCACCTCGCTGTCCTCCCCGCTCTCCGACGGGGACACCGTCCAACTGCTGCTCGCCCAGGACGCCTCCTCCGGGCCGGCCGCCGACTGGCTGGACCACGCCAGGACCCCCGCCGCCCGGATCGCCATCAGCAGCTGGCTCCAGTCCCACCCGGACGGGGCCGGACCCGCCGCCGCGGCCCCCCGCGCACCGCTGTCCGTCGTCGGGGCGCGCGGTGGCGGGGGCAACGCCGTCGCCGATCTGCCGGACGCCACCGTGCGCCTCGCGGGCTGCTGCACGCCCGTACCGCCGGACGCCGTCGCCGGGTTCCTCGTACGGGGCGGGACCGTCACCGTGCACCGCGTCCACTGTCCGGCCGTCGCCCAGATGCGGTCCGTGGGCCGGACGGCCGTCGCCGTGCACTGGCGGGCCACCGCGGACTGCCGGGTCACGCTCCTCGCCGAATCGTTCGGCCGCCCGCACCTGCTGGCCGACCTGACCGAGGCCATCGCCCGCGAAGGGGTCGAGGTGGTCTCCGCGACCGTGGAACCGCCCGTTGAACAACGGGTCCGCCACTCGTACACGCTCCAACTGCCCGACGCGACGGGGCTGCCCGCCCTGATGCGCGCCATGCGCGACGTCCCGGGCGTCTACGACGTCCGCCGCACGTAGCGGCCGACAGGGCGCGCAGGGGGGCGTGCGTAGGCCGGTCCCTGGGGGGAACGCCTCGTTCGGGTGGTCGCGTCGCGCGTCGCACGCGGGGGCGGCGCCGCCGCTGGTAAGCGGTGGTGGATGCAGCTCACCTCCCCGCGCCTGCGCGCCGCCCTGTTGGCCGCGGCCTCCCTCACCCTCGTCGCCGCCGTGCTGCCCCCGCCGACGCCGTTGGGCATCGGCGACCGGCTGTTCCCGGAGCTCGGCAACCCCGGGTACGACGTCCTCTCGTACGACCTGTCCTTCACGTACAAGGACAATCGCAGCCCCCTGGACGCGGTCACCGTCATCGAAGCCCGCAGCCTGGAGCCGCTGGAGCGGATCAACCTCGACTTCACCCACGGCACGGTGGCGTCGGCCGAGGTCAACGGGGAGCCGGCGCGGTTCGAGAGCGTCGGGGAGGACCTCGTACTGACCCCCGCGCGGGCGGTGCCGGCGAGCGTTCCGCTGCGGATCACCGTCCGGCACACCAGCGACCCGCGCGGACGCGGCGACGGCGGCTGGGTCCCCACCGAGGACGGGCTGGCCATGGCCAACCAGGCCGATGCCGCGCACCGCGTCTTCCCCTGCAACGACCACCCCGCCGACAAGGCCTGGTTCACCTTCCGGATCACCGCCCCGACCGGGCTCACCGCCGTCGCCAACGGCGTGCCGGTTGCCCTGCCCGCGGCCCGGGCCGGCGGCGCCACGCAGTGGACGTACCGGACCCTGCACCCGATGGCCACCGAACTGGCCCAGGTCTCCGTCGGCCGCTCAGCCGTCGTCCACCGCACCGGCCCGCACGGACTGCCGCTGCGCGACGTGGTGCCCGCCGCGGACCGGGAGAAGCTGGAGCCCTGGCTGAAGAAGACCCCCGGGCACGTGGCCTGGATGGAGGAGCGGGTCGGCCGGTACCCCTTCGAGAACTACGGGGTGCTGATCGCCAAGGCCACCACCGGGTTCGAGCTGGAGACGCAGACCCTCTCCCTGTTCGAGCACGGGCTCTTCACGGGCGCCGGCTACCCCGAGTGGTACGTGGAGGCGGTCATGGTCCACGAGCTGGCCCACCAGTGGTTCGGCGACAGCGTCAGCCCGCGCACCTGGTCGGACCTGTGGGTGAACGAGGGCCACGCGACCTGGTACGAGGCCCTCTACGCGGACGGCCTCGGCAAGTACTCCCTGGAGCGGCGCATGCGCGAGGCGTACCAGCGCTCCGACCAGTGGCGGGCGGCGGGCGGCCCGCCGGCGGCCCCGAAGGCCTCGGGCCCCGGCGAGAAGATCGGGCTGTTCCGCCCCGTGGTCTACGACGGCTCCGCGCTGATCCTCTACGCCCTGCGCCAGGAGATCGGGACGGCCGCCTTCGACCGCGTCCAGCGCCGCTGGGTCGCCGAGCACCGGGACGGGGTGGCCGGCACGGCCGACTTCGTACGGCTGGCCTCACAGGAGGCCGGGCGGGACCTCGCCCCCTTCCTGCACCCGTGGCTGTACGGGGCGAAGACCCCGCCGATGCCGGGACACCCGGAGTGGAGCGGCTCGGGGGCGGCCGGCGGCAAGGGCACGGCGACGGGAGCGGCGACCGGGGGCGGCGCGGCATCGGACGGCGGGAAAACGGTATGACGGGCGGGGAACGGGCATGTCACCATCGACGAGGCCGTCAGGGGAACCGGGGGAGAGCCTCCCCGGGGAATCACCGGACGGGGTGACGCGTTGCACGTGACAGTGTGATGTCACGCGCGGCGGTACCTTTGGCCATAACTGGCCGGGCCTCGCCGGACAGGCACGGCAGCGGCTCGCACCGAAGCCGGCGCGACGCATTCGAATCGACGTAAGGATCCAATGACCTCCTCTTCTTCCCCTTCCCAGGACCCGCGGGACGACGCGCAGGACGCGCGCGACCCGCAGAGCTTCACCGAGAGCCTTCGGGCCGATGCCCTGATGGAAGAGGACGTCGCCTGGAGCCACGAGATCGACGGAGAGCGGGACGGCGACCAGCTCGACCGCTCCGAGCGCGCGGCCCTGCGCCGCGTCGCCGGTCTCTCCACCGAGCTCGAGGACGTCACCGAGGTCGAGTACCGCCAGCTCCGCCTGGAGCGCGTGGTCCTCGTCGGTGTCTGGACCTCCGGAACGGTGCAGGACGCGGAGAACTCCCTCGCGGAGCTCGCCGCCCTCGCCGAGACCGCGGGCGCCCTCGTTCTCGACGGCGTGATGCAGCGCCGCGACAAGCCCGACCCGGCCACCTTCATCGGTTCCGGCAAGGCCCGCGAGCTGCGCGACATCGTCATGGAGAGCGGGGCGGACACCGTCGTCTGCGACGGCGAGCTCAGCCCCGGCCAGCTCATCGCCCTCGAAGACGTCGTCAAGGTCAAGGTCGTCGACCGGACCGCCCTGATCCTCGACATCTTCGCCCAGCACGCCAAGTCCCGCGAGGGCAAGGCACAGGTCGCCCTCGCGCAGATGCAGTACATGCTGCCGCGACTGCGCGGCTGGGGTCAGTCGCTGTCCCGGCAGATGGGTGGCGGCGGCGGTGGCGGCATGGCCACCCGAGGACCCGGTGAAACCAAGATCGAGACCGACCGGCGCCGCATCCGCGAGAAGATGGCGAAGATGCGCCGGGAGCTCGCCGAGATGAAGACCGGCCGCGACATCCAGCGGCAGGAACGACGCCGCAACAAGGTGCCCTCGGTCGCCATCGCCGGATACACCAACGCAGGCAAGTCCTCGTTGCTCAACCGCCTCACCGGCGCGGGCGTCCTGGTGGAGAACTCCCTGTTCGCCACCCTGGACCCGACCGTGCGCCGCGCCGAAACGCCGTCCGGCCGGGTCTACACCCTGGCCGACACGGTCGGCTTCGTCCGGCACCTGCCGCACCACCTCGTCGAGGCGTTCCGCTCCACGATGGAGGAGGTCGGCGACTCCGACCTCATCCTGCACATCGTGGACGGCTCGCACCCGGCGCCGGAGGAGCAGCTGGCGGCGGTCCGCGAGGTGATCCGCGAGGTCGGCGCCGTCAACGTGCCCGAGATCGTCGTGATCAACAAGGCGGACGCGGCCGACCCGCTCGTCCTGCAGCGCCTGCTGCGCATCGAGCGGCACTCCATCGCCGTCTCGGCGCGCACCGGGATGGGCATCGAGGAACTCCTCGCGCTCATCGACGCCGAACTGCCCCGGCCCGAGGTCGAGGTGGAGGCCCTGGTGCCGTACACCCGCGGCTCGCTGATCGCCAAGGCACACGCCGAGGGCGAGGTCATCTCCGAGGAGCACACCCCGGAGGGAACCCTGCTCAAGGCCCGCGTCCACCCGGAACTCGCGGCCGAGCTGGCGCCGTTCATTCCCGCGAAGCAGTAACGGCGACGCGGTAACGGGCCACGCGGTAACGGCGACGCGATACGCGCCGTACGCATGACGCAGGGCCCCCACTTCGGTGGGGGCCCTGCGTCGTGTCGGGCGTCGGCCGGCGGAGCGGCCTACGGAGAGCCGAGGGGCCGTCCTACGGAGAGCCGACGGACCGTGCCACAGGGCGCCGAGGGCCGCCCTACTTGAACTTGCCGCTCACCGCGTCGAAGATCCCCTTGGCCTCCGGACCCAACCGCGGTCCGGCCAGCCAGCCGGCCTTCGCCGGACCGATCGAGGTGTTCGACACCAGCGCCGGCTTGCCGTCGGCACCCGCGGCGACCCAGCCGCCCCCCGAGGAGCCGCCCGTCATCGTGCAGCCGATCCGGTACATCACCGGTTCCGCCGCCTTCAGCGTCAGCCGCCCCGGCTTGTCCGCGCACTGGTACGCCTTCTGCCCGTCGAACGGAGCCGCCGCCGGGTAACCCGTCGCCGTGATGCTCGCGACCTTCCCGACGGCCGGAGCCGCGAAGTCCACCGGAAGCGCCGTACCGACGGTCTCCTCCAGCGACTTGCCGCCGCCCTTCTCCGGCGTCACGTGCAACACCGCGAAGTCGTACGGGGCACCCGCGCCGCCCGTCGGACCGCCCGTGGCGATCCACTGGTCGGACGTCTGCGCCCAGTCGCTCCACCACACGCCGTACGGAGCCACCTGCTCGCGCGGCGCGCCCTTCAGCGCGGCCGCCGGCTTGCCCGTGTTGTTGTACGAGGGTACGAAGGCGATGTTGCGGTACCAGCCGCCGGCCTTGCCCGCGTGCACGCAGTGGCCCGCCGTCCAGACCATGTTGGACTTGCCCGGGTGGGCGGGGTCCTTCACCACGGTCGCCGAGCAGACCATCGAACCCTCGGGGCCGTCGAAGAAGACCTTGCCCGACGCGGGGACGCTGGAGTGGTACGGAGCGGCGGCGGGCTTCGCCGTCACCGCGGCCGGGGTCGGGTCGGTGACGCCCTGGTCCTTGCCGGCGTCCGGATCCACGGCCGGCCGCTGCGGCTGTTCCGCGTCACGCATCCGGTCCGGGTCCCACAGCCCCTCGATGATGGGGTTGATGTAGTCGCCCGCCTCGCGGAGCCAGTCGTCCTTCTGCCAGTTCTTCCACTCGCCCCCCTTCCACTTCTCCAGGTCGAAGCCGTGCTGCTTGAGCTTGTCCTTGAGCTCGTCCGGGATCTTGATCCCGGACGGGGCGCCGGAAGGCAGGTTCACAGCCACGGTCGGCTTGGCGTCGCCGCCGGCCTCCCCGTCGCCGGGTCCGCAGGCCGTGGCGGTCAGCGCGAGCGCGGCCACGCACAGGATCGCGGTGACCGGTCGGTTCGGTCGCATGTCGTCAGTCCCCCTGGTGTTTCGAGGTGTTCGAGCGGAATGGATCGGGGTGGCGTGCAGCCCCCCACTATGCCGCCGCCCCTGAGGACGGCGGCGCCCGGGTCCGCGGTTCCTGCGGTCCGGCCCGTCGTGAGGCGTCCTCGTCGTCCCGTCGGCCGTGCTCGGCCGTGCGGATCCGGGGCCGGCGGGTCGGCCGTTCGTCCCGAGCACCTGGCACGCGGTCTTGTCCGATCGCGGCCAAGGATCTTCGGGCCACCCGTGATCCGTCGCCTCCCCCGTCGTTGGTACGTACGGGGGATGGTGCACCAGCGTTCATGTTCGAGACGCAATCCGGAAGGGAATTCCGTGCGGGAGGACCGACAGACGTGGCCTTGACCGAGCCGGCCGCAGCAGCGGCCTCCGTGCCGCCCCAGGGAGCGCGGGGCCCCGTCGTGGCGGAGGGCATCCTCCGCAGACAGGCGCTGCGGGAGTCCGCCGCCCGGACGTACGCCCGTTCCCTGCCCATCGTTCCCGTCCGCGCCCGCGGGCTGACCATCGAGGGAGCCGACGGGCGGCGCTACCTCGACTGCCTCTCCGGCGCGGGAACCCTCGCCCTCGGGCACAACCACCCCGTCGTCCTGGAAGCCATCAGGGGAGTCCTCGACTCGGGGGCCCCGCTGCACGTCCTCGACCTGGCCACTCCCGTCAAGGACGCCTTCACCACCGAGCTCTTCGCGAACCTGCCACCCGAACTGGCCGCCGACGCCCGCATCCAATTCTGCGGCCCCGCCGGTACGGACGCCGTCGAAGCGGCGCTGAAACTGGTGCGCGCCGCGACCGGTCGCTCCGGACTGCTCACCTTCACCGGCGCCTACCACGGCATGACCGCCGGAGCCCTGGACGCCTCCGGGCACGCAACCGACGTACGGGTGACCCGACTGCCCTACCCGCAGGACCACCGCTGCCCCTTCGGCATCGGCGGAGCCGAGGGCGCACGGGTCGCCGCGCACTGGACGGAGAACCTGCTGGACGACCCCAAGGGCGGGGTACCCGCCCCCGCCGGCATGATCGTCGAGCCGGTGCAGGGGGAGGGCGGCGTCCACCCGGCCCCCGACGACTGGCTGCGCCGCATGCGGGAGATCACCGCCGCCCGGGGCATTCCACTGATCGCGGACGAGGTGCAGACCGGCGTCGGCCGCACCGGTGCCTTCTGGGGCGTCGACCACGCCGGGGTCGTGCCCGACGTGATGGTCCTGTCCAAGGCCATCGGCGGGAGCCTGCCGCTCGCCGTCATCGTCTACCGGGCCGAACTCGACGTCTGGGCACCGGGCGCGCACGCCGGCACCTTCCGGGGCAACCAGCTCGCCATGGCAGCGGGCACCGCGACCCTGGCCCACGTACGCCGCAACGGCCTCGCCGAACGCGCTGCCGTCCTGGGCGCACGCATGCTGACCGCGCTGCGCGGGCTCGCCGCCGACGAGCCGTGCGTCGGGGACGTCCGGGGGCGCGGCCTGATGATCGGCATCGAGCTCGTCGACCCCGGGACGGGCGCCGCCGCACCCGACCTCGCCGCCGCCGTCCGCCAGGCGTGCCTGGACCGGGGCCTGATCGTCGAACTCGGCGGCCGCCACTCCAGCGTCGTCCGGCTGCTGCCCCCGCTGACCCTGACCGACGAGCAGGCGACGGCCGTCCTGGACCGCCTCGCCGACGCCGTCCCCGCCGCGGCCCGCCGCCCCCACTGACCCGCACGCGAAGGACCCCGATGCCCGACCCGACCCCCACCCCACCCCCCGCCGGCCCCACCCCGAGCCTCGCGCCCCGCTCGGCCACCCGCCCCCTCCCGCCGGACCCCGCCGGCTCGGCGGCGGACCGCCCGCCCGCCACACCGGCGGCGCCCGCGGAACCTGCCGGCCCGGTGGTCGGGGAGGCCCCGGCCGCGCCGGGGGAGCCTGCGGGTTCCGGTGCCGGGGGTGTGGGCGCCGCGCGGGCGGTCCCTACGGTGGTCCCGCCGGGTCGTGTCGGTCCGGCTGTGGGGCGGGTGGTCGCTGGGCCAGCGGCGGCTTCGGCCCGGTCGCCGGAGCGCGCGGGCCCGGTGGTCGGGGAGGCCCCGGCCGCGCCGGGGGAGCCTGCGGGTTCCGGTGCCGGGGGTGTGGGCGCCGCGCGGGCGGTGTCTGCGGTGATCCCGCCGGGTCGTGTCGGTCCGGCTGTGGGGCGGGTGGGCGAGGCGCCGGCGGCGGCTTTCCTGTTCCTCTCGGAGCCTGCCGGGTCCTGCCCGGAGACGGCAGTTGTCGCACCGGCAGCGGCTTCCGGCACGCCCTCAGCGTTCGTCGGATCTGTCGCCGGGCGAGTGGCAGCCACGCCGGTGGCGGCGTCTGTCCCGCCGGCGGAGCCTGCTGGATCCCGCGCCGGAGCATCCGCCGTGGTGCCGTCCCCCGGGGCGCTGTCCTCGTGGGCCGGTGAGCCGCCCGTATATCCGGAGTCATCGACACGGGTTCAGGCGACCGCAGCCCCGGAGAGTGAGGTTCGGCCCTCCGTCGTCGCGCCGCCGTCCGGAGCCTTGTCGTTCTGGGCGGGGGAGTCTTCCGGTTCCCCTGTGTTGCCTGCTGTCGCTCACGAGCAGCCCGGGCCCCCAGGGCTCCGAGTCGGGTCGTCCCTCGACGCATCGACTCCCGGAACGCTGTCGTCCCCGGCACCGGAAGCTGTCCCCTCACTGGAGTTGTTCGCCACTGCCCAGGCACCCATGACCGCCGGGGCTCACGTCCCGCTGACCACGGTCGTATCAACATCCGTCGACTTCTCGGGCCTCTTCGAGGAGGAACACGCAACACTGCGCGCCGTGGTGCCCTCCGGCCCGTCCCCACAGGCCGGGTGTGCGCCCGTGACGCCGCCGAGCCTGTCCACCCCACTCGTCCTCGCCGAGGAGCCCGCTCCCTTGCCAGCGACCACCTTCGACGCGGAGCCCGCTCCCTCAGTAGCGGAGCTCGCCATGCCGCACCCGCAGACCGCGACGCACCCAGCCCCGTCCTCAGACGCAGCCTCCGGCTCCGGGCCCGTCAGCGCGGCAGCCCCCGCCCCCGCGACGCCCCCAGCCCCTTCCCCGGAGCCGGCACCGGCCATCGGGCCCGCCGTCGCGGCAGTCCCCACTCCGGCGACGCCCCCGGCCCCTTCCCCGGAGCCGGCACCGGCCATCGGGCCCGCCGTCGCGGCAGGTTCCACCCCCGCGACGCACCGAGCTCCTTCCCCGGAGGCAACCCTCGCCGCCGAGCCCGCCGGCGCGGCTGTCCCCGCCCCCGCGACGGCCCCCGCTGCCGCGACGCGCCCATCCCCTTACCCGGAGCCAGCGCCGACCGCCGAGCCCGCCGGCACGGCTGTCCCTGCCCCCGCGACGCGCCCTGCCCCTTGCCTGGAGGTAGCCTCGGCCGAGCCCGCCGGCGCGGCTGCCCCCGCCCCCGGGACGCACCCTGCCCACTTCCGGGAGCCGGCCTCCGGCGAAGCGCCCGTCGGCGCGACGAGCCTCACCCCCGCGACGGCTCCCACGCCCGAGGCGCCACCCGCTCCAGCCCCCGCGGCGCACCCAGCGCCCGCCGACGCGACGAGCCCCAGCCCGGCGACGGCCCCCACGCCCGGAACGCCGCCCGCCTCCGCCTCCGGCGCGGCCCCCACCCCCGCCTCCGGCGCGGGCTTCGGCGTGGCGGAGGTTCGGGCGGGGGTGGGGGTGCCGCGGCAGAAGGACGGGGTGCCTCGGGAGCGGGCGGGCGGGGTCGGGCCGGACGGGCCCGAAGCGGCGGCGCTGCCCGACCTGCTGGACCACGCCGACCCGGCCGTCGCCGCCGACGCCGCCACGGTGGAGAACCTGCTGCGGTGCTGGGTCCGGGAGAGCGGCATCCACCGTCCCGACGGGCCCGCCGGCCCCCTGCTCCGCATCCCCCTCCCCGCATCCGGCGTCACCCTGCTCGTCCCCGTCCGGTACTGGTCCCCGGCGGGCTGGCACCGGTTCGCGCCCGTCCGGATCGAGGGCGCCCCCGTCACGGCCTCCGCCCTGGACGCCGTCACCGTCGCCGCCCTGCTGGCCCGCGAGGGCACCGGCCGCGCCGGCGTCGACCTCGTGGGCCGGGTCGCCGACTCGGTACGCCGCACCGCCGAGTTCATCGCCGACCGGCGCCACCGCCCCACCGCCCCCGCCCCCATCGACGCGGACCGCTTCCTCACCGCCGAACAGTCGCTCCTCCTCGGCCACCCCCTCCAGCCGGACCCCAAGAGCCGCGAGGGGCTCTCCGAAGCCGACGTACGCCGCTACTCACCCGAACTGCACGGCTCGTTCCCCCTCCACTGGTTCGCCGTCGCACCCGCCGCCCTCGCCACCGATTCCGCCTGGACCGAACGCGGCCGTCCGGTCTCCGCCCCCCAACTGCTCGCCCGCCTCGCCCCGGGGCTCCCGCTGCCCGTCGGCACCACCGCCCTTCCCCTGCACCCCTGGCAGGCCCACGACCTCCTCCAGCGCCCCGCCGTCGCCGCCCTCCGCGACGCCGGACTCCTCACCGACCTCGGTCCGCACGGCGCCCCCTGGTACCCCACCTCCTCCGTCCGCACCGTCCACCGCCCCGGCAGCCCCGCGATGCTCAAACTCTCCCTGGGCCTGCGCATCACCAACTCCCGCCGCGAGAACCTCCGCAAGGAACTCCACCGCGGTGTCGAAGTCCACCGGCTGCTGCGCACCGGCCTCGCCGAGCAGTGGCAGGCCACCCACCCCGGCTTCGACATCGTCCGCGACCCGGCCTGGGTCGCCGTCAATGCCCCGGACGGCACTCCCGTCCCAGGACTCGACGCCCTCCTGCGCCACAACCCCTTCCGTCCCCACGACGACGCCGTCTGCGTCGCCGCACTCACCTCCCTGCGCCCCTGGCCGGGCCGGGCCGGCATGCGGTCCCGGCTCGTCGACTCCGTCCTCCGCCTCGCTTCCGCCACCGGACGCTCCACCTCGGCCGTGTCCACGGAGTGGTTCCTGCGCTACCTCGACCACGTCGTCCTGCCGATCCTCGCCTTCGACGCGCTCGCCGGCATCGCCCTCGAAGCCCACCAGCAGAACACCCTGGTGATCCTCGACCCGGCCGGCTGGCCCGTGGGCGGCCGCTTCCGCGACAACCAGGGGTACTACTTCCGCGACTCCCGTCGAACGGAACTGGAACGTCGACTTCCCGGAATCGGCAGTACCAGCGACACCTTCGTTCCCGACGCCGTCACCGACGAACGCTTCGCTTACTACCTCGGCATCAACAACGTGCTCGGCCTCATCGGCGCCTTCGGCGCACAGAGGCTGGCCGACGAACGGGTGCTTCTCGCCGCGTTCCGGCGCTTCCTCGGCAAGGCCGCGCACCTGGGCCCGCTGCCCACGCAACTGCTCGACTCACCGACCCTCCGATGCAAGGCGAACCTGCTCACCCGCCTCGGCGGTCTCGACGAGCTCGTGGGCCCCGTGGAGACCCAGTCCGTCTACGTCACGATCACCAACCCCCTCCACGCCTGACGCGCGCCTCACCGACCCGGAGAAGAGCCGATGCCCTCCACCGAAACCCCCACCGGTTCCCTCGCCGCACCCGTCTCCAACCCGGACTCCGGGCGACGGCTCGCCGCCGGTCTGCTCCCCCTGCTCGCCGAGGCCGATCTCCTCGATTCCCCGGCCGGTTGGGGCGCGGTGGCCACTCCGATCGGTGCCTTCCGCCTCGAAACCGTCCGCCCGGACCGTGACCTGGAACTCCTCACCGGCTGGATGAACGACCCCGAGGTCGCCGCCTACTGGGACCTTGCCGGACCCGCCACCGTGACCGCCGCGCACCTGCGCGCCCAACTCGACGGAGATGGCCACAGCACCCCGTGCATCGGCCTGCTCGACGGCACGCCCATGAGCTACTGGGAGATCTACCGGGCCGACCTCGACCCCTTGGCCCAGTACTACGCGGCGCAGCCCCACGACGCCGGTCTCCACCTGCTCATCGGAGAAGGCGCGAACCGCGGTCGCGGTCTCGGCGCCACCCTGCTGCGCGCCGTCGCCGACCTCGTCCTCGACAACCGACCCCGGTGCACGCGCGTCATCGCCGAACCCGACATCACCAACACCCCCTCCGTATCGGCCTTCCTCACCGCCGGCTTCCGCTACGCCGCGGAAACCGACCTCCCCGAAAAGCGCGCCGCCCTGATGTTCCGGGAGCGAGCGCTGCGCAACCTTCTCTGATCGCCGCACCACACTCCGCGAACGGGTCATCCGATCCGACCGAGAGAGCCGATCCGACCGATGCGACCGGTCCGACCATCTTCGCGGCATCCGTCCAGCAACGCCTCTCCCTTCGAAAACTCTGCGCGACGCAGCAAAGTTCCCGATCCTCGAGGAGTCCCGTGCCGAATTTCCCCGCCATCCCCGACTCCCCGGAGCCCGCCCTGCTTCCGTCGCCCGAGCGCTCCGGCACGCCCCCCGAACTCAACCGCCCCACCTGGGACTTCGCCGCCCGACGACTGCTGGCGAAGATGCTCGGAGAGTTCGCGTACGAGGAGATCATCAGCCCCGTTCCGGCCCCGGCCGCCGCCGGAGACGCCTGGACCCTGACGCTGGACGACGGCAGCAGCCCCGGGTTCCGCGCCCACCGCCGCGCCTACGGCAATGGCAGGTCGCCCCCGACACCCTCACCCTCACGCTGCTCGACTTCCTCCACCGCTACGGGACCGTCTTCTCCCCGCACGGCGAGAAGACGATCGCGATCTTCGACGAACAGGACGTACCGGTCCGCATCGCGGTCAAGGACCTCGTGGACGACATCGACATCAGCCGCACCCCCTCCCCGAGCACGCCTCCATGCCGGACGACGTCCGGGCGGCACTGCTCACCGAGCCGCCGGCCTTCCTCACCCAGTGCATCCACTCCAGGCTGTTCATCGGCGTCTTCCGCTACCCCTCGGCGATCTGCGAGGACCGGCTCGCCGTCCCCGAGTGCGACTTCTGGTCCCTCGTACGGGCGGAAATCCCCCGCCTCCAGGCACACCTTCCCGAGCTGAGGAACCGCCGCGAGCAGTTCGACCTGCTCACCGAGCGGATCGAGCGGCTCTGCCTGAACCGGAACCGGCTGCACGAGGACGGCTACCGCGACCGCCCACAGCGCCCGCACGCGGTCAGGCACGGCGCGGTGCCCAACCCCCTGCACCGACCGTGACCGCTGATCGATGCCACCACTGTCGGTGGCGCCCCGTAGGGTTGGCAGTGCTATGACGAAGCCCTCCCTCCCCGACCTGCTGCACGCCGCCGTCTCCGCCGTCGGCGGCACGGAGCGCCCCGGCCAGGTGGCCATGGCGGAAGCCGTCGCCGAAGCGATCGACGACAACTCCCACCGGCTGATCCAGGCCGGTACCGGCACCGGCAAGTCCCTCGGCTACCTGGTGCCGGCCCTCGCGCACGGCGAACGCGTGGTCGTGGCGACGGCGACGCTGGCCCTCCAGCGCCAGCTCGTCGAGCGCGACCTCCCGCGCACGGTGGAGGCGCTGCACCCGCAGCTGCGCCGCCGCCCGCAGTTCGCCATGCTCAAGGGCCGGTCCAACTACCTCTGCCTGCACCGCCTCCACGAGGGCGCCCCGCAGGACGAGGAGGAGGGACTCTTCGACCAGTTCGAGGCGGCCGCCCCCACCAGCAAGCTCGGCCAGGACCTGATCCGGCTGCGCGACTGGGCGGACGAGACCGAGACCGGCGACCGCGACGACCTCACCCCCGGCGTCTCCGACAAGGCCTGGAGCCAGATCTCGGTCTCCTCGCGGGAATGCCTGGGCGCGACGAAGTGCGCGTACGGGGCCGAATGCTTCGCGGAGGCCGCCCGTGAGCGGGCCAAGCTCGCGGACGTGGTCGTCACCAACCACGCGCTGCTCGCCATCGACGCCATCGAAGGGGCGCCGGTGCTCCCGCAGCACGAGGTACTGATCGTCGACGAGGCTCACGAGCTCGTCTCCCGCGTGACGGGCGTCGCCACCGGCGAGCTCACGCCGGGCCAGGTGAACCGGGCCGTGAAGCGGGCGGCCAAACTCGTCGACGAGAAGACGGCCGATTCCCTCCAGACCGCGTCCGAGTCCTTCGAACGGGTCATGGAGCTGGCGCTCCCGGGCCGCCTGGAGGAGGTCCCCGAGGACCTCGGCTACGCCCTGATGTCCCTGAGGGACGCGGCGCGCAACGTGATCTCCGCGATCGGCGCCACCCGCGACAAGTCCGTCCAGGACGAGGACGCCGTCCGCAAGCAGGCTCTGGCAGCGGTGGAGTCCGTCCACTCCGTGGCGGAGCGCATCGTGGCCGGATCCGAGTACGACGTCGTCTGGTACGAGCGCCACGACCGGTTCGGCGCCACCCTGCGCGTCGCCCCGCTCTCCGTGTCCGGGCTGCTGCGCGAGAAGCTCTTCGAGGACCGCTCGGTGGTCCTCACCTCCGCCACCCTCAAGCTGGGCGGCGACTTCAACGGGATCGCCGCCTCGCTCGGCCTGTCTCCGGAAGGGGTCGAAGGGGAGGACGTCCCGGTCTGGAGGGGCCTGGACGTCGGGTCCCCGTTCGACTATCCGAAGCAGGGCATCCTCTACGTCGCCAAGCACCTGGCCACGCCGGGTCGGGAGGGCACCCGCGGCGACATGATGGACGAGCTCGCCGAACTGATCGAGGCGGCGGGCGGCCGCACGCTCGGCCTCTTCTCCTCGATGAGGGGGGCCAAGGCCGCTGCCGAGGAGCTGCGCGGCCGCCTCGACAACCCGATCCTGCTCCAGGGCGAGGAGACGCTCGGCGAGCTGATCAAGACGTTCGCGGCGGATCCGAAGACCTGCCTGTTCGGGACGCTGTCCCTCTGGCAGGGCGTGGACGTGCCGGGTGCGAGCTGCCAGCTCGTGGTCATGGACCGGATCCCGTTCCCGCGCCCCGACGACCCGTTGATGAGCGCGCGGCAGAAGTCGGTCGAGGAGCACGGGGGCAACGGGTTCATGGCCGTCGCCGCCACGCACGCGGCCCTGCTCATGGCGCAGGGCGCGGGCCGACTCGTCCGTGCCTCGGGCGACCGCGGTGTCGTCGCCGTGCTGGATCCGCGGCTGGCCACGGCCCGCTACGGGAGCTTCCTGCGCGCCACGCTGCCGGACTTCTGGTACACCACGGACCGCAACCAGGCCCGCCGCTCCCTGGCCGCGATCGACGCCACGGCGCAGGCGGACGGCAAGTAGAACCGACCGACAGGGACGCGAACGCGCTTCCCGGCACGAGCCGGCTCCGGAGCACCGGCTCCGGAGCGCCCCCGATTCCGCCGGATCGCGTCGAATCCGGGCATGCGACAGCTCCGGGACCGGCGCAGTGGGTCCCGGAGCCGACTGAGGGGCGGCGGAGTCAGACCCGGCGCAGTACGGCGACGACCTTGCCGAGGATGGTGGCCTCGTCACCAGGAATGGGCTGGTAGGCGGCGTTGTGGGGGAGTAGCCACACGTGACCGTCCTCCCGCTTGAAGCGCTTGACGGTGGCCTCGCCGTCCAGCATCGCGGCGACGATGTCACCGTTTTCCGCGACGGGCTGGCGGCGGACGGTCACCCAGTCGCCGTCACAGATCGCGGCCTCGATCATGGAGTCGCCCACGACCTTGAGGACGAAGAGCTCCCCGTCACCCACCAGCTGGCGGGGCAGCGGGAACACGTCCTCCACGGACTCCTCGGCGAGGATGGGGCCGCCGGCCGCGATCCGGCCGACCAGGGGAACGTAGGACGCGGCGGGCTTGCCGGTGGTGTCCGTCGGCTGCGAGCTGGGCTGGTCGGAGCCGCGCACCTCGTAGGCGCGGGGACGGTGCGGGTCGCGGCGTAGGAAGCCCTTGCGCTCCAAGGCCATCAGCTGGTGCGCCACCGATGAGGTGCTGGAGAGGCCGACCGCCTGGCCGATCTCGCGCATCGACGGCGGGTAGCCGCGGCGCTGTACGGAGTCGCGGATGACCTCGATGACCCTCCGCTGCCGATCCGTGAGCCCGGAACTGTCGGCGCGGATGCCTGGAGGTCGCCCTGGCAGCGACCGTGCGGGGCGTACGGGCTCCGCCTCGGGGTTCGGACTTGCGTCGTTCATGGCATGCACCGGCTCAAGTCGGCTCTGGGAGCGGTTCTGGGCAGTGATGGTGGCACTGTCTGCGGTGGTGGTCACGTCGGCCCCTCTCGAAATGTTCTCCCTAGCTGGACAACGGTAGTTGCTTTCGAAAGGTTGCGCCAAACACACGTTCGAGTGAAAAATCGAGGATCGTTCGCCTGGCGTAGAGGGCTGGGTGTATGGCTGGGCTGAACGGGCGATAGACCGACCGGGTCGCCGATATCGACCCGCTGAATCCGTTCGATCGTCACGTTCCGTGACCATCGGCGAGCGTCGCGCGACCGCCCCGAGGCGCCGGGTGGCCGTCGTGTCGAACGCGGGTTCGGCTCCGCGCTCCGTCCTTACGGTACCTTTTCCATTGCGGCCACCGCCGTGGGGGTCGATGCCCAGTTTGGCACCGGCGGGCCCCGTCACCGCCCGTCGGGCGCCGCGACACGCGGAGTGGTGGAAATCCATTCCAACCCAAGATCTAGTGGTTGGATGAGCGCCGCCGCCCACAAGTTGTGGTCCCCGGGTCGGTCACGGTCTCCGGGATCGCATATGCTGGGAGCTGCTTCATGAGCCCCCGGCAGGGACTCGTCCTTGCCGTTCAGGGGCCCATGGGGTGATTCGGTCGTGCCACAAGAAGGGTGAAGGAACCATGCACTGCCCCTTCTGCAGGCACCCCGACAGCCGGGTCGTCGACAGCCGCACCACCGATGACGGAACGTCGATCCGTAGGCGCCGTCAGTGTCCCGACTGCTCCCGTCGCTTCACGACGGTGGAGACGGCCTCACTGATGGTGATCAAGCGCAGTGGGGTCACCGAACCTTTCAGTCGTAGCAAGGTCATCTCTGGTGTCCGCAAGGCGTGCCAGGGACGGCCGGTCACCGAGGACGCCCTCGCCAAGCTCGGCCAGCGGGTCGAGGAGGCGGTGCGCGCCACCGGCAGCGCCGAGCTGACCACCCATGACGTGGGTCTGGCCATACTCGGCCCCTTGCAGGAGCTCGACCTCGTCGCGTACCTGCGGTTCGCATCCGTTTATCGAGCGTTCGACACCCTTGAAGACTTCGAGGCCGCCATCGCGGAGCTCCGCGAGCCCCGGCCTCCCCACGAGTGCGAGCCCGGAGGGACCCCTCGGGTCGTCCCCGTGCCCGCCTCCGCCGCCGACTGACCCGACGGGCCGCACCTCGGCGCGGCCCGGCCCGTCGTTCGGCAGGGCGAGATTCGTAGATACAAGACACACAGCACCGTGCCGCGGAATAGCGATGGCACTTTAGGGCGTTTTTGCCCGCATATGGGAGGAAGCGGCATGACAGAGACGGCGAGCGGCTCGGCGCGAGGTTCCCGCACCAAGGGGACCAAGGCTGCCAAGAGCGGCCTGCGTATCGAGCGCATCCACACCACCCCGGGCGTGCACCCGTACGACGAGGTGAGCTGGGAGCGCCGTGACGTCGTCATGACCAACTGGCGCGACGGCTCGGTGAACTTCGAGCAGCGCGGCGTCGAGTTCCCCGACTTCTGGTCGGTGAACGCGGTCAACATCGTCACCAGCAAGTACTTCCGTGGTGCGGTAGGCACCGCGCAGCGCGAGACCGGTCTGAAGCAGCTGATCGACCGGATCGTGAAGACCTACACGAAGGCAGGCGGGGACTTCGACTACTTCGCCTCCCCGGCGGACGTCGAGATCTTCGAGCACGAGCTGACCTACGCGCTCCTGCACCAGATCTTCAGCTTCAACTCCCCGGTGTGGTTCAACGTCGGCACCCCTCAGCCGCAGCAGGTCTCCGCCTGCTTCATCCTCGCCGTCGACGACTCCATGGAGTCGATCCTCGACTGGTACAAGGAAGAGGGAATGATCTTCAAGGGCGGCTCCGGCGCCGGCCTGAACCTCTCCCGCATCCGCTCCTCCAAGGAGCTCCTCTCCTCCGGCGGCAACGCCTCCGGTCCCGTCTCCTTCATGCGCGGCGCCGACGCGTCCGCAGGAACGATCAAGTCGGGCGGCGCCACCCGCCGCGCGGCCAAGATGGTCGTCCTGGACGTGGACCACCCGGACGTCGAGGACTTCATCGCCACCAAGGTGAAGGAGGAGGAGAAGATCCGCGCCCTGCGCGACGCGGGCTTCGACATGGACCTGGGCGGCGACGACATCACGTCCGTCCAGTACCAGAACGCCAACAACTCGGTCCGCGTGAACGACGAGTTCATGACGGCCGTCGAGAACGGCACCGAGTTCGGCCTGCGGGCCCGCATGACCGGCGAGGTCATCGAGAAGGTCGACGCCAAGGCGCTCTTCCGCAAGCTCGCCGAGGCCGCGTGGGCCTGCGCCGACCCGGGCATCCAGTACGACGGCGTGATCAACAACTGGCACACCTGCCCCGAGTCCGGCCGAATCACCGCGTCGAACCCGTGCAGCGAGTACATGCACCTGGACAACACGTCCTGCAACCTCGCCTCGCTGAACCTGATGAAGTTCCTCGACGACGACGGCAAGGGCAACCAGTCCTTCGACGCCGAGCGCTTCGCCAAGGTCGTCGAGCTGGTCATCACCGCGATGGACATCTCCATCTGCTTCGCGGACTTCCCGACCCAGAAGATCGGCGAGAACACCCGCGCCTTCCGCCAGCTCGGCATCGGCTACGCCAACCTCGGCGCCCTGCTGATGGCGACCGGCCACGCGTACGACTCGGACGGTGGCCGTACCCTCGCCGCGTCGATCACCTCGCTGATGACCGGCACCGCGTACAAGCGTTCCGCCGAGCTGGCCGCCATCGTCGGCCCGTACGACGGCTACGCCCGCAACGCCGACTCGCACAAGCGCGTCATGAAGCAGCACGCCGACGCCAACGCCGTCGCGCCGCGCACCGACGACCTGGACAACATCATCTGGGCCGCGGCCACCGAGGCCTGGCAGGACGTCCTGCGCCTCGGCGAGAAGAACGGCTTCCGCAACTCCCAGGCCTCCGTCCTCGCGCCGACCGGCACCATCGGTCTCGCGATGTCCTGCGACACCACCGGCGTCGAGCCGGACCTGGCCCTGGTCAAGTTCAAGAAGCTCGTCGGCGGCGGCTCGATGCAGATCGTCAACGGCACCGTCCCGCAGGCCCTGCGCCGCCTGGGTTACCAGGAGGAGCAGATCGAGGCGATCGTCACGCACATTGCCGAGCACGGCGTGGTCGTCGACGCCCCGAGCCTGAAGCCCGAGCACTACTCGGTGTTCGACTGCGCCATGGGCGAGCGTTCCATCTCCGCGATGGGCCACGTGCGCATGATGGCCGCGATCCAGCCCTGGATCTCCGGCGCGATCTCGAAGACGGTCAACATGCCGGAGACGGCGACCGTCGAGGAGATCGAGGAGATCTACTTCGAGGCGTGGAAGCTGGGCGTCAAGGCGCTCGCGATCTACCGCGACAACTGCAAGGTCGGTCAGCCCCTCTCCGCGAAGAAGAAGGAAGCGGAGAAGACCGAGGTCACCGAGAAGGCCGAGGAGACCATCCGCGCGGCGGTCGAGAAGGTCATCGAGTACCGCCCGGTCCGCAAGCGCCTGCCGAAGGGCCGCCCGGGGATCACCACCTCCTTCACGGTCGGTGGCGCCGAGGGCTACATGACGGCGAACTCCTACCCGGACGACGGTCTGGGCGAGGTCTTCCTGAAGATGTCCAAGCAGGGCTCGACCCTCGCGGGCATGATGGACGCCTTCTCCATCGCCGTGTCCGTGGGCCTGCAGTACGGCGTCCCGCTGGAGACGTACGTCGCGAAGTTCACGAACATGCGCTTCGAGCCGGCCGGTATGACGGACGACCCGGACGTGCGGATGGCGCAGTCGATCGTCGACTACATCTTCCGTCGCGTGGCGCTCGACTTCCTGCCCTTCGAGACGCGCTCGGCCCTCGGCATCCACTCCGCCGAGGAGCGTCAGCGTCACCTGGACACCGGCTCCTACGAGCCGATGGACGGCGAGCAGCTGGACACCGAGACCCTCGCCCAGTCGGCTCCGGTCGCCGCCGTTCCGGCCGCCCCGAAGCCGGTCGCGATCGTTCCGGTCCCGGCTCCGAAGACGGCGCACAGCAACGCCGAACTGGTCGAGATGCAGCTCGGCGTCTCCGCCGACGCCCCGCTGTGCTTCTCGTGCGGTACGAAGATGCAGCGCGCCGGCTCCTGCTACATCTGCGAGGGCTGCGGCTCGACCAGCGGTTGCAGCTGATCCGCGCCAGACCGTACGGGACGCGACATGTGACGTAGCCCGCGCGGACAACTGATCGGCAGATCACGAAGGGGACCGACCTACGGGCGGTCCCCTTCGTCGTATCCGCGACCGGAGCGGTGCAACGGCTGCCCGCGGGTGGGGCCTTGTCGGCGGCGCCGGGCCGTGGCATGCTCCCCGACATGATCAACAGAATCGAGTCGTCAATCCGCCGATGAGCGGGACGACCGGGACGACAGCTCCCGGATCACCCACCACCCTGTTCGAGCACGCGCTGTGGCTGCACCGGCGGTTCCCGGACGAGCCGCTGCCGCGAAACGGCGAACCGTATCCCGACGAGACGACGTACCGGAGCCGGCCCCTGACCGAACCCGCCGACCGCGACAAGGCCGAGCGGGACGCGGCGGCCCTCGTCGACGCGCACTTCGCACGCGACGCCGCCCCTCCCGTCGAGCTGGCCGAGGTCGTTCACGGCCTCGGAATCTCACACCTCCCCGAAGATCACATCGTCGCGGCGGCCGCACGGGCGGCGGACCGCGAGCAGGCCCGTGTGACCGGCCGGTGGCTGGTGCGGCACGGCACCGACCGGGCCGTGGTCATGATCGGGCTCGCCCTGCTGACCGCCTCCGGTACGGACGACGACATCCCGCTGATCCGGACCATCGGGCTGCTCTCGCGGGGCTTCGGGCCGTGGGCGGCGCGCGCTCTGGAAGGCCTGCCGGGTGGGGTCGGGGCCCTGTTCTGGCTCGCCGAGCGGGTCACCGGCTGGGGGCGCGTCCACGTCGTGCACGCCCTGTGCGGGCTCGACGACCCGGCCATCCATCCGTGGCTGCTGCGCAGGGCCTTCGACGGTGACTTCCTCAACGCGTACTTCGTGGACAGGTTCATCGAGGTCGCCCGGCCCCACGAGGTGCTCGACGAGCTCGACGACGACATCGGGATGGTCGACCACACCGGTCGGCTGCTGTACCGGATGACAGTGTGCTCCGGAATGGGGATGACCCTCGGCCACTACCCGCACGCGGCAGCGGTACTGGACGCGCATTCCCGGCGGGTGGGCTCGCTGGGACCGGACCTCGAGCGCTACTACATGTGCGCGCTGCTCGCCCAGCACCTGACGGTCGCGTCGCCCGAGGACGTCGGGTGCTCCACGCAGCAGCGGGAGGAGTTCCGGTCGAGGTACCTCGCGGTCCTCGACCGGGACGACTGGGCCGGGGTCGCACGTGCGGGTATCGCCGCGGAGGACTACGGAATGCGGTGGCTGGCGAACCACCGCGATCCGCGGCTGAGGCTGCGCGCGTTCCCCGACCGCGTCCCACCGGAGCCCGAGGCGTAGCGCCCGGCGGGGGCCGGCCGGCTCCGCGACGCGGTCAGGTCCTCCGGAGGGCGGGCTGGTCGTGCGGGCCGGCCGCGGCGATCATGGTGCGGGGTGTGCGCCACGGGGTGCGCCCCCGGAACGTCACGCGGGGGAGTGGGGGAGCCATGTGGAGCGGTGACGAGCTGGACCTGGACGCGTACCTGGTGCGGATCGGCCTGGGCAACGGGGACGGAACCGGGACGGTGGACGGAAGCGGCGGCGGGCGGGGCCGCGGAACCGGTACCGGGGCGCGGGAACTCCGTCCGGACCTGGAGACGTTGTACGCAGTGCACCGGGCCCACACCGCCTCCATCGCCTTCGAGAGCCTGGACGTCCTGTTCGGCCGCCCCGTCGAACTGGACGTCAAGGCCCTGGAGGACAAAATCGTGCACGGCCGTCGCGGCGGCTACTGCTACGAGCAGAACTCGTTGCTGGCCGCTGCCCTGGAGCGGATCGGCTTCGAGGTGTCCGGGCGCGGAGCCCGCAACCGTACTCGGGGCGATGAGCTGCTCGCGGTGACGCACGCCGTCCTCGTCGTCACCATCGACGGTCAACCGTGGCTCTGCGACGCGGGCTTCGGCTACCAGGGCCCGCGCGAGCCCGTACCGCTCGCACGGCCCGGCCGCGAGGTCCGCCAAGGGCAGTGGACGTTCCGGGTCCGCGCGGAGGAGGACGGGATCCTCGTCCTGTGCGCCCTGCGCGCCGGGGCCTGGCGCGACCTGTACGCCTTCTCCCCGCAGCGCTACCACCCCGTCGACTACGTCGTGCTGAACCACTACAGCTCCTCCCACCCCCGCTCCTCCTTCGTCGGCCGGACCCTCGTTCAGCTCCCCGGTGACGCCGTCCGCCAGACCCTGGTGGGCAGCGAACTCACCCGCCTCCACCCCGACGGGCGCACCGAGCGGGAGGCCGTCGCGGCCGAGGACCTGATCGGGCTCCTCGACCGGGAGTTCGGGCTCCGGCTGTCCGATCGGGACGCGGCGGAACTGGTCCGGATCCACCGCTCAAGGGACTGACCCGGGCCGGGCCCGGCCCGTACGATGGCGCGGTGCTGGTCAAGTGGATTCGCTGCACGGTGACGGACCGACGCGGGTTCGAGCGCGGGCAACGCAAATGGGCGGGGCTGCCCGGGGAGCCGGGATTCCGCGGGCAGGGCGGCGGCTGGAGCCGGGGCCGGCAGGGCGTCGCGCACGTCTTCACGTTCTGGGAGAGCCGCGCCTTCTACGACTCCTTCATGGCCCGCTCCCACGACCGGCTCGCGGCCTCCCAGAACGGCACCTACACCCACGCGCGCGTCACCCTGTTCGACCACCGCTTCGACGTGAAGACCGGCTTCCTGCCCCGGTTCAGCGACGCCGACGTGGTCCGCGTCGCGCACACCCGGGTGCGGGAGGGCCGCGAGGAGCACTTCACCCTGATGCAGGAGAAGGTGTGGAACCCCGCCATGGCGGGCTCGCCCGGCATGGTCCGCGGGCTCTTCGGTGAGGCGCCCGGCCGCGAGTTCCTCGTGCTGTCCATGTGGCGGGCGGCGGCGGAGCACGGCAAATACCGGCAGGAACGGGTCGAACGGCTCTCCCTGCGCGCCCAGACCGAGGCCGACGTCGAAGCGCTCACCGGCGACGTCGTGGACCTCGAACCCGGCTGGACCGTGTGACCGTACGAAAGCCCCGCCGCCCGGCCCGGCGCGCCCCGGTCCGCGCGGCCGCCGGTCGGCGAATAGGGTCGTGGGATGGTACGACCACGGCGCATCGTCCTTGTCCGGCACGGGGAATCGGAGGGGAACGCCGACGACACGGTGTACGAGCGTGAGCCCGACCACGCCCTGCGCCTGACCCCCAAGGGCCGCGAACAGGCCGCCGAGGCCGGCGTCCCGCTGCGCGCCCTCTTCGGCGACGAGTACATCAGCGCCTACGTCTCGCCCTACCGCCGGACCCTGCAGACCTTCCGGGAACTGCGCCTCGATCCGACGCGGGTCCGGATGCGCGAGGAGCCGCGACTGCGCGAGCAGGACTGGGGCAACTGGCAGGACCGGGACGACGTACGCCTTCAGAAGGCCTACCGGGACGCATACGGGCACTTCTTCTACCGTTTCGCCCAAGGGGAGTCGGGCGCCGACGTGTACGACCGCGTCGGTTCCTTCCTGGAGAGCCTCTACCGCAGCTTCGAGGCCCCCGACCACCCCGAGAACGTGCTCCTGGTGACGCACGGACTGACGATGCGGCTGTTCTGCATGCGCTGGTTCCACTGGTCGGTGGCCGAGTTCGAGGCCCTGTCCAATCCGGGGAACGGCGAATACCGGGTGCTGCTCCTCGGCCCGGACGGCCGGTACCGGATGGACCGCCCGTTTGAGCGCTGGACCACACCCGAGCCTTATGACCTGGACGGCTAGAGTGACGCGCGATGACCGCTGAAACCACTCCCGAATGGCGCTATGCACGCGCCCTGTCCAGCCTCCGAGGGCTGGCCCTGGGGGACGCCCTGGGCTCCCAGTACTTCGTCCCCGTGAACTACCCGCTGCTCAAACGGCGTGAGCTGCCCGTCGGCAGCGGCGCCTGGCAGTGGACCGACGACACCGAGATGGCCTGCTCAGTGGTCGCCGTGCTCGCCACGCACGGTCGGGTCGACCAGGACGCGCTGGCGAGTTCCTTCGCCACCCACCACGACTTCGACCGCGGTTACGGCCCCGCCGTGAACCGCATGCTCCGGCTGGTCAGGGAGGGCGCGGACTGGCGCACGCTGGCCGCCGAGCTCTTCAACGGGCAGGGCTCCTGGGGCAACGGCGCGGCGATGCGGATCGCCCCGCTCGGCGCCTGGTACGCGGACGACCCCGAGCAGGCCACGCACCAGGCGGAGATCTCCGCCTACACCACCCACCAGCACCGCGAGGCGGTGTGCGGGGCGATGGCCGTGGCCGCCGCAGCCGCGCTGGCGGCCTCCCCGCAGGGCCCGCCGACGGCCGCCGACCTGCTGGACGGGGTCATCGCGCTGGTTCCGCGCAGTGCCGTGGGTGCGGGGGTGCGCCGGGCGCGGGACATGCTGGACTACGGCGACGCGACGACGGTCGCGGCGGTCCTGGGCTGCGGCCGGCGCACCAGCGCCCACGACACGGTGCCGTTCGCCCTGTGGTCGGCGGCCCGGGCTCTGGACGACTACGAGAGGGCGTTCTGGACCACCGCGCAGGTCGGCGGGGACGTGGACACCACCTGCGCCATCGTCGGCGGGGTGCTGGGCGCTCGCGGCGACGAGGTGCTGCCGCCTGCCTGGCTGGCCCGTACCGAAGCCCTGCCGGCCTGGCTTCCGGAGCAACCGGTCCGGGCGGGTTAGTCGGGTCGGTCGGTCCGAGCCGCGGGTCGGTTCGGCGGGTCGGTTCGGTGGAGCCCGCGAAACTTGCCGACGCCGTACGAGGGCCCGGGGCGCCGCCCCGCGCCCGGGCCCCCGTACGTCTGGCTGCGTCAAGGGCTTCGCGATTGCGAGCGCATGGCGTGGGTCGGGTCGTCGGGGCTTCCGGGACGGCGTGGGCGGATCCGCCCAGCGGTTGATTCATGCCCTGTTACTGCGAGGAACTGCGGGGGCGTACTTGTCTGGAATCGGATGGTCCGGTTGCGCCGGTTAACTCCGGTGACGACGACGTGTCGCGGCATGGTGTGCGGTCGCGAATCGGCGGGTGAGGTCGAGGGTCCTGGACCGGCCGGTAACGTCGTCGCAGCTCCTGCCACGCGCCTCCTGAGCGGCCGCTCACCCGGGCGGCCCGGGGAGTCGCCCAGGAGGGCCCGTAGGCATGCCCGGGGCGGACCGGGAGCGGCTGGACGTGGGCCGGGGTGTGCAGGCGGCCCGGGGCGGCGTAACCTTGCTGGCGCCATGCCGTACGAAGCACCCACCCACACCGTCGAGCGCTCCCTCCGCGCAACCACCGGGGCCAAGGTCATCGCCGGGGTCGACGAGGTCGGACGAGGGGCCTGGGCCGGTCCCGTCACCGTCTGCGCGGCGATCACCGGCCTGCGCCGCCCGCCCGAGGGACTCACCGACTCCAAACTCCTCACTTCGCGAAGACGCGACGCCCTGCTCGACGTCCTGGAGGACTGGGTCACCGCCCACGCCCTCGGGCACGCCTCCCCCGAGGAGATCGACGAGCTCGGGATGACCGCCGCGCTGCGACTCGCTGCGGTGCGCGCCCTGGAGGCCCTCCCGGTGCGGCCCGACGCGGTGATCCTCGACGGCAAGCACGACTACCTCGGCGCACCCTGGCGGGTCCGCACGGTGATCAAGGGCGACCAGTCCTGCGTCGCCGTCGCCGCGGCTTCGGTGATCGCCAAGGTCCGGCGCGACCGGATGATGGCCGAACTCGGTGAACAGGGCGACGGAATAGCGGACTTCGCTTTCGCCGCGAACGCCGGCTATCCCTCGCCCGTGCACCGGGCCGTGCTCGAAGAGCGCGGCCCGACCGCCCACCACCGTCTCTCGTGGTCGTACCTCGACGCACTGCCGCAATGGCGCCACCTCAAGAAGGTGCGCCGCAGCGAAGAGGCGGCGGCACTGGAAGACGGAGGCCAACTCGGCTTCGATTTCTGATCGCACCGACGTGCCACCCCCCGGTACGTTTCGTACCGGTGTTTGATAAACATCAACTCCTGCCTCTCACCCCCGCCATCGAGGAGCCTCAGATTCACGAGAGTGCCCAGGGTCCCCGCGTCACGCCGGCCGCCGGCCGCACCGCGCAGACCCCCCGCCCCGTACCTGGTCCGCGTTCCGCCGCCGTACCCCGGCCCGGACGCCCCGGTCCCGCCCGGCCCGCCCCGCCCGCGCAGCGCGCGGCGCAGGCCGCCCCCGGACCTGTCTCCGCAGCCCCCACCACCCCGTCCGTCTCCGCGGCGGTGCCGCAGGTCCAGCTGATCCCGGCGTCCGCCGAGGGTGCGCTGGACGCGGCCGACGAGGCCGTCGACCTGCTGCTCGACACCGGGCGCGCGCCCGGCGACATCCTGGTGCTCACCACCGGCGACCCGCACCCGTGGGCCGCCCATGAGCTGTCCTTCGGCGAGGCCTCGTACTGGGCCCAGCACGAGGCCGGGGACGACGTCTTCTACGCGGACGCGGCGCAGGCACAGCGCGCCGCCGGCCGTCCCGTCGTGGTCTTCGCGGCCAACGGCGGAGCGGTCGAAGCCATCACCGCCGCGCTGCCGGTCGCGCTCACGCGTGCCGGGACGCTGCTGATCGTGTGCGGCGACGCCCAGCAGATCAACTCCGTGCTGGGTGCGGGCGTCTGACGCCTCGTACCGCGCACGGTCCGGGGGCGGGGCGGACCGGGCGTCGGCCCCGCCCGGGCTTCAGCGGGCCGCGGTCCGTCGCAGGGCCTCGGCCGCGCCGCCGCCGGTCCGCAGCGTCAACGGCGTCAGCGATGTGACCTCGCCCGTCACGCCGCCGAGGCGCTCCGGCCGGGAATCCGAGCCGGGGTGCCGCCCGCCGCGCCCCTCCCCGAGCACCTGCCAGCCGCCGCGGGTCAGCGTGATGTACGCCCCGCAGCGCAGTCCGTGCAGGGTGCAGGCGTCCCGCAGCCCCCACATCCAGGCGCCGTCCTCCTCGGTCCAGCGCTCGTCGCCGTCACGGCAGTAGAGCAACACCGCCGTCCGGATCGGGGTCCGGCGCCGCAGGTCGTGCGGGAGGATCCGGCGCAATCGGGACAGCAGCGCGTTGCGGTACTCCCAGCCGTCGGCCGAGACCGACCCCTGGACGAAGGAGGCGCTCGCGACGAGACGCTCCTCCGGGTCAAGGACGGCGATCACCGCGGTGGAGGGCGCGGGGACGTGCCGGGAGTGCAGGCCGCTCACGACCTCGCGCGGATTGCGCAGCAGGGGGATGCCCGCCGCCGTCCATTCCTCTGGTTCGAGCAGTCTGCCGTGCCGACTGGCTCCGCCGGTGACCGTTGCCAGGGACGTGGGCGAGGAGAATCCGAAGGTCACGGTCCTCCCTTCGGGTACACGCCCGTGAAAGGGCACGGCTGGGGTGCGGGCGCGCCGCGGCTCGGCCCTGGAGAGTGCCGAGGAGCCGAACGGGAGCACTCCGATTCTCGCGCGGCCCGCGAGGGTGGGGCAATGAGCATTTGAGGCGGCGGACCGGAATTCGCCGGTATGCCGTTCATATCCTTGCCCATCCCATCGGGAATGACGCATTTGCTGCGCCCTGAGCTCGTGCACCAGCCCGAACACCCTGCGCGGGCCCGGTCCGGCGGCCCGGCCGACGGACCGGCGTGGGCGGCGCGTCACGCTTAGTGAGTTGGCCGATTGTCCCCGCCATCGGGTTGCATGGGGGGCATGACCACCCTGGAGCTCCGCACTGAAGCCGATACCATCCTCGCCGAGCTCGTGGGCGCCCCGGGCGGGTCGGCGCGACTGCGGGAGGACCAGTGGCAGGCGGTCGCGGCCCTGGTGGAGGAGCGACGGCGGGCCCTGGTGGTGCAGCGCACCGGCTGGGGAAAGTCGGCGGTGTACTTCGTCGCCACCGCCCTGCTGCGGCGGCGCGGCGCCGGTCCCACGGTGATCATCTCGCCGCTGCTGGCCCTGATGCGCAACCAGGTTGAAGCGGCCGCGCGGGCAGGCATCCAGGCCCGCACGATCAACTCCGCCAACCCGGAGGAGTGGAACACCATCTACGACGAGGTCGAGCGCGGCGAGACCGACGTCCTCCTCGTCAGCCCGGAACGACTCAACTCCGTCGACTTCCGCGAGCAGGTGCTGCCCAAGCTCGCCGCCACGACCGGTCTCCTCGTCGTCGACGAGGCGCACTGCATCTCCGACTGGGGCCACGACTTCCGCCCCGACTACCGCCGGCTGCGCGCGATGCTCGCCGAGCTCGCCCCCGGCGTACCCGTGCTGGCCACCACCGCGACCGCCAACGCCCGGGTCACCGCGGACGTGGCCGAGCAATTGGGCACCGGGGCCGGCGAGGCGCTGGTGCTGCGCGGCCCGCTGGAGCGGGAGAGCCTGCGGCTGGGCGTCGTCCAACTGCCGGACGCCGCGCACCGGCTGGGTTGGCTCGCCGAGCACCTCGACGAACTGCAGGGTTCCGGGATCATCTACACCCTTACCGTCGCCGCCGCCGAGGAGGCCACCGCCTACCTGCGACAGCGCGGCTTCGACGTCGCCTCGTACACGGGGCGCACGGAGAACGCCGACCGGCTCCAAGCGGAAACCGATCTCCAGGAGAACCGCGTCAAGGCGCTCGTCGCGACCTCGGCGCTGGGCATGGGCTTCGACAAGCCCGACCTGGGCTTCGTGATCCACCTCGGCTCGCCGTCCTCGCCGATCGCCTATTACCAGCAGGTCGGCCGCGCGGGCCGCGGCGTCGAGCACGCGGACGTGCTGCTCCTGCCGGGCAAGGAGGACGAGGCCATCTGGCGCTATTTCGCCGACACCGCCTTCCCGCCCGAGGCGCAGGTCAGGCAGACTTTGACGGCTCTCGCCGACGCGGGACGGCCGCTGTCCGTACCGGCCTTGGAGGCCGCCGTCGATCTCCGCCGCACCCGGCTGGAGACCATGCTCAAGGTCCTGGACGTGGACGGGGCCGTCAAGCGGGTCAAGGGCGGCTGGGCCTCGACCGGTCAGCCGTGGACGTACGACTCCGAGAGGTACGCCTGGGTCGCCCGCCAGCGGGCCACCGAGCAGCAGGCCATGCGGGACTACGTGAGCGCGACCGGGTGTCGGATGGAGTTCCTGCGCCGGCAGCTGGACGACGAGGGCGCCGTCCCGTGCGGCCGCTGCGACAACTGCGCGGGCACCTGGGCCGATTCCTCGGTGTCGGCGGAGACCCTGACGGGCGCGGCGAGGGAACTGGACCGTCCGGGTGTGGAGGTCGAGCCGCGCCGGATGTGGCCGACGGGCATGCCGGCGCTTGGCGTCAACCTCAAGGGCCGGATCCCGGCCAAGGAGCAGTGCTCCACCGGGCGGGCCCTGGGGCGGCTGTCCGACATCGGCTGGGGCAACCGGCTGCGTCCGCTGCTCGCCGACACCGCTCCCGACGTTCCGGTCCCCGATGACGTCCTGCACGCCGCGGTGGCCGTACTCGCCGACTGGGCTCGCTCCGCGGGCGGCTGGGCGCCGAACGTCCAGGACGCCACGGCACGGCCCGTGGGGGTCGTCGCCGTACCGTCGATGACGCGTCCGCAGTTGGTCGGCTCCCTCGCCCAGGGTGTGGCGACCGTCGGCCGTCTGCCGTTCTTGGGAAGCCTGACGTACACAGGGCCGGACGGCGCGCACGCCGCGCGCCGCAGCAACTCCGCCCAGCGCCTGCGGGCCCTGTCCGGAGCCTTCGCCGTTCCCGACGAGTTGGCGGCCTCCCTCGCGGCGACTCCCGGGCCCGTCCTGCTCATCGACGACTCCACCGAATCCGGTTGGACCCTCGCCGTCGCCGCCCGGCTGCTGCGGCAGGCGGGCGCCGAGCAGGTCCTGCCGCTGGTCCTCGCGACATCGGGCTGAGGCGCGGGACGGGCGGTTGCCCGCATCACGTTCAACAGAGCTGCCGCTCCGGGCGCATTGCTGGGAGGGTCGGTGGCGGACGGTGCCGGGGTGAACGCCGTGGTGTGGTGGGGTCGCGGCCTCGCGGTGGGCGTCCTCGTGGCGACGATGTTCGGCAAGTGGCCGGCACCCGCACGGCTCTGAGGCTGGGGCCGGTGCCCGGCCTCGGGGTCGGGCCGGCGGTGGTGCCGGCCCCTCGCCCGCGGAGGTGTACACGCGGTGGTGGCCGATCGGGTTGCGGCGACCCTCAACGCGGGCGCGGTTGCGGCGTGGGCGGATGTCGACGAGTGCGGAGACGGCCGAGGGCGTGCGATGTGTGTTCATGGGTCCATGGAACCCGATGCCGCCGACATCGTGCCCGAGCCGCCCTCAGCCTGTGGAAGTTGAAACTTGGATGAGTTATCCACAGGGGTTTCGTGATCGCGCCGGACACGGGACCTTCGACGCATGACGAAGAACCACGAATCACCCAGCCAGTCCGGCCGTCCCTCTCCGAGCGCGTCCGGATCCCCGACTCCGTCCCCGATCACCTTGCGCAGTCCGGCCGAACTGGCCGACGCATTGCCCTACATGCTCGGCTTCCACCCGACGGACTCCCTCGTCATGGTCGCCGTGCACGGCGCGGGAGGACGCTTCGGCGGCCGGCTCCGCGTCGGCATCCCCCTGTCGCCCGGCGAATGGGAGGAGACCGCCCGTCAGGTTGCCGAATGCCTGGTCCGCGGCAGCGAACGGCGTGACTCCAAGCCGGACGGCATCGTGGTGTTCCTGTACCAGGACCCGCGTGAGGGGGAGAGCGGCCGCGAGGTCATGACCCGGCTCCGGCCGCTCGCGCAGCGACTGCGCATCGCCTGCGGGGAACTGGACGTGCCCGTACTGGAAGCCCTGTGCCTCTCCGGTGGCCGCTACTGGTCGTACACCTGTCACGAAGCCGCCTGCTGCCCTGCCGAGGGCAAGCCCCTGGACCCGCCCGGCACTTCGGTGATGGCTGCGGCGGCGACCTACGCCGGGCTCCAGGTGCGGGGCTCCCTGCAGGAGATCGAGGACCGATTCGCGCCCCTGCGGGGTGCGCCCGTCGCGGACCAGGAGGCCGCACTGGATCGCGCAGCCGTCGCTCTGGTGCCGAAGATCCTCGACGGCGCGACCCGCGAGGAGGTCGGCGCCGAAACGCTGTCCGTGGCCAAAACCCTGATGCGGCGCCTGGCGCTCGCCCCGCCCGCCGAAGCGGGAACCCGTGCCGATGACCGCGATGACGCCCTGCTGGGCCACGACGAGGCCGCGGCCGTGATCCTCGGCCTCCAGGACCGGGAGATCCGCGACATCGCAGCCGAGTGGATGGAGGACGACGAGGCCGCACCCGCCCTCAGGCTGTGGCGGGCCCTGGCACGACGCTGCGTCGGAGCGTACGGAGAACACGCGGCGGCCCCGCTCACCCTGGCGGGCTGGGTTTCCTGGTCCAGCGGTGACGAGCCGACCGCACGGATCGCGCTCGGGCTGGCACTACGGGCCGACTCCGAGTACCGCTTCGCGCAACTGCTCCACCACGCCTGCAACGAGGGCATCGACCCGGAGGGGTTGAGGCAGTGCCTGAGGGAGGAACGCAGCCGTCGCGAACCGCGTCGGAAGCGGTCCGCCGCCACCACTCGACCGCCCGGTCGGCGAACCGGACGCCGCGCGGAGTCCCGGCGTCCCGGATCCCGCCGTACCGAGTCCCGTCGGACTGAAGGGAGCGGGCAGTGAGCGCCCGACGCGGCCCGTGCGACAACAGCGGCATCCGGCGGTTCCGGCGAGCGGTGGGTTCGGCCCTCCGCCCAGGTCGCCCCGCGCTACGGGGCCAGTCGCCACCGGGGGCCGTGACCCGGGCGGGGGCCGGGACGTTCCCCTGGAGGGCGGTGGGGGCCCGGCCGCGCTGCCGCCCAGCCGAACCGGCCGGAGCGCAGACAAGGCAATACATGGCTCCCCCCGCACCCCGGACCGACCCCACCGGGCCCCCCACCTTCCCGCAGGCCCACCCCCCGACCCGGCGGCCCCCCGAAACCGCACCCCGGTCCGGGCCGGACACCGTCGCGGGACCGCCGCCCGGCGACCCCGCGCCACCCATCCGCCCCCGGGAACGTGCGGCGACTCCACCAGAGTCCCGTCGGCAGCCCGGGGGAGGGAGCGAACCGGGCGCCGGGCCGGGGGACGGGCCCGGCGGCACCGACGGACACCTCGGGGCGGCGGCGGAACCGGGGGCAGGGCCCGGCCGGCCGGGCACGCCGGGGACCGGAACCTCGGCCGCACGCCGGGCCGACCTACCCCCCGTACACGAAGCCGTCATCTGCGTCTCTGCACCCTGCCTGGCCATCTCCCCGGAGCACGGCCAGCTCACCGGGCGGGGCATCGAGGGCATCTACCGCGCCGGGCGACGGCTGCTGTCCCGCTGCGTGCTCCGCGTCGCCGGTCGGGACCCGGTCGCCGTCCAGGGGCGCAGCCTCGGCGCGGACCGGGCCGCCTTCACCGCCACCGTCCGCACCGGCTTCGAGCCCGGACCCGACCCCGACGTCGGGGTGGAGCGCGTCCGACATGCCGACGGCACCGAACGGATCACCCTGCGCAGCTTCGCGGCCCGGCCGATGCGACTCACCGTGGAGCTCTTCCTGGGCAGCGACCTGGCCGATCTGGCCACGGTGGCGGCGGGTGGACCCGGGCCAGAACTGCCCGCGGCCGTCCATGCCGCTGGACTGCGCTGGAGCGCCGGTGAGGCGATGGCCGTCACCACCGCGGACCCGGCCCCCGACGATGCCCTCGCCTCCGCCGGACTCCTGCGCTGGCAACTGAAACTGACACCGGGACAGTCCCGTGTCATCGGATTGCGGACCACGCACGACCGCAGCGGAAGAGCGCCGGTGGGACAGGTCGCGAATCCGCTCTCCGCAGCCCGAGCCGAAGGCGATGACCCGAGGGCCGACGCCTGGTTCCGGACCAGCCTCGACGACCTGGGCGCGCTGCTCCTCAGGGACCCCGAGTCACCCGGCAACGCCTTCGCGGCGGCAGGAGTCCCGTGGCGGCTCGGCCTGGCCCCGGCGGAGTCGCTGTGGGCCGCGCGGATGGCGTTGCCGCTCGGCACCGGACTGGCCGCCGCCACCCTGCGGACGCTCGCCCGGAGCCAGACCGGCGGCAACGGCTCCGATACGGGCAAGATTCCGGGACCGCTGCGCGCCGCCGGACCGCAACTACCACCGGGCTGCACCGGTACGGAAGCCACGCTCGGCTTCCCGACCCTCCTGGCCGAGGCACGACGATGGGGACTCCCCGAGGAGGAAGTGGCCCGGCTGCTCCCCGCCGCCGAACGCTGCCTGAACTGGCTGCGCGGAGCCTTCGGGAAGGACGGCTTCCTGGCTGACCCCGACCCCGGACCCCGGCGCCTCGAAACCCAGGCCCACGCACATCGGGCCGCGCTGCTCGGCGCCGACCTGCTCGACGCGTGCGGTCGGCCCGGAGCCGCGGAATGGCGGGATCGGGCCGCCGAACTGAGAGCGAAGTTCCGGGCCGGCTTCTGGATCGACGGACCGGACGGGGGCCGCCCCGCCGCGGCCCTGCACCCCGACGGGCGGCCCCTGCCCCGGCTCACCGGTGCCGCAGCGCACCTGCTGGACACCGGGCTGTTGGGCGGCGGCCGGCTCGCCCCCGGCCTGCTGGACCCGGTACGCACCGAACATCTGGCACGCCTGCTCGGAGCTCCCGCCATGGATTCCGGTTGGGGACTGCGGAGCATGGCGACCCGGGAACCGGGCCACAATCCCTTCGGCCACCGGTCGGGCGCCGTCAGGGCCCAGGAGAGTGCCGTCGCCGTAGCGGGTCTCGTCCAGGCGGGTTACGAGAAGGAAGCCACCGGTCTGCTCCGCGGCCTGCTGGACGCCGCGGAAGCCTTCGGCTATCGCCTGCCGGAGATGTACGCCGCTGAGCAGCGCACCGCCGGGAGCGCTCCGCTTCCCCATCCGGCCGCCTGCAGGCCCGCCGCGGTGGCGGCCGCCGCAGGGATCCACGCGCTGACGTCCCTCGCCGGGATCCGCCCCGACGCCCCGGCGGCGACGGTCGCGGTGGCTCCGCCGGCCGGCGCCCCACTGGGCGCCCTGCGCCTCTCGGGTCTGCGCGTCGCCGGGGAACCGTTCACCGTACGGATCAGCAGGCTCGGCGTGGGCATGGTGGAGGAGGCCGGGGATGCGCTCCAACTGGGTGGATAGGCCGCGACCTCGCAGCTCCGTCGGGCCGGTGGCATCCGGTGCGCGCGCTCATCAGGCCGATGGTCGCCGACGCTCCGGGCCTCGCCGCCCCCGCGCCCCGCGGTGGCCCGCACCGAGGTCCGCCGGGCCGGATCGCCGGTGGTCCGGGGGCGTGGTGAGGGTCGCGCGACGCTGCCACCGGGCCGGTGCGATCAGGAAGATGGCCGCTGGGTTCCAGATCACGGTCTCCGGGATCACCAAAGCCCTGTTTATCGTCAGGCAGACGACTATGATCGCGGCATGTCGCCCTACGACCCGTCGGCCTATCCGCCCTTCGCCGTCACCGTCGACCTGGTCGTGCTCACCGTGCGGCGCCACGCGCTCTGCGCGCTCGTGGTGCGACGGGGCGAGCAGCCGTTCCAGGGACGCTGGGCCCTGCCCGGCGGCTTCGTCCGGGGGGACGAGGACCTGGCGGGTGCCGCGGCTCGGGAACTCGCCGAGGAGACCGGACTGTGCGCCCACGATCCGGCGGCCCCCGGCGCGGGAAACGGCGCACACCTCGAACAGCTCGCCACCTATGGTGATCCGCAGCGGGACCCCCGCATGCGGGTGGTCAGCGTGGCCCACCTGGTGCTGGCCCCGGACCTGCCCGCCCCCCGCGCCGGCGGCGACGCCAACAGCGCCCGCTGGGCACCGGTCGACGAACTCCTGCACGCGCCCGACCAGGCGTCCGCCGGACTCGCCTTCGACCACGCCACGATCCTCGCCGACGGCGTGGAACGAGCCCGCTCGAAGATCGAGTACTCCTCCCTGGCCACAGCCTTCTGCCCGCCCGAGTTCACCGTCGGCGAGCTGCGCCGGGTCTACGAGGCGGTGTGGGGCGTGGCTCTCGACCCGCGCAACTTCCACCGCAAGGTCACCGGGACCCCTGGGTTCCTGGTGCCCGCCGGGGGAACCACGACCCGTCAGGGCGGTCGCCCCGCCCAGCTGTTCCGGGCCGGCGGGGCAACCCTGCTCAACCCTCCGATGCTGCGCCCCGAAGTCTGAGCCACCTGCCACGACACCGGCTCCGCCACGGACCGGCTACGTAGAAAATCGGACATATCGCGTTATCTTGCTTGCGGTACTCACACTGCCGCAGAGCGGTCTCACCCCCCGCGAGAGAAGCGATGCTCCAGGCCATTGGACTCACCAGCGCACCCCGTCGGAAACTCCCGCCCCTCGTGGACGGCCTCACCTTCGAGGTCCGCCCCGGGTCGGTGACAGCCCTGCTCGGCGATCCGGGCTCGGGCAGGACCACCGCCCTGCGGCTCATGCTCGAACTCGAACCGGGCCGCGGCATCACGTACTTCCGAGGACGCCCGCTCCATCGGATCCCGCACCCCGGCCGTGAGGTCGGCGTGCTCCTCGGCGACGTACCCGGCCACCCGGCGCGGACCGTCCGCAACCAGCTGCGCATGCTGTGCGCCGCTGCCGGAGTGCCGGCGTCCCGCGCCGACACGATGATGGAGGTCGTCGGCATCGGCGGCCTGCGCGACGAGCGGCTCGGCTCACTCTCCCTGGGCATGGAACGCCGGGTCGGGCTGGCCGCCGCCCTGCTCGCCGATCCATGCACCCTCCTTCTCGACGAGCCCGGCGCCGGACTCTCCGCCAAGGAACGCGCCTGGCTGCACGGACTGCTGCGCGGCCACGCCTCCCTCGGCGGCGCGGTGCTGTTCACCACTGACGACGCCAAGGAAGCGGCGGCCAACGCCGACCGGGTCGTTTCCATCGCGTCAGGTCGCCTCGTCGCCGACCAGGACGCCCGTGACTTCGCCCGTACCCGGCTGCGGCCGCGCGTCGCGGTGCGCACCCCGTACGCGGCGAGGCTGGCCGACGTACTGACCCGTGAGGCGCGGGCGGCCCAGCGTGCGGTGGAGATCGTCGAGGAGAGCGGCAGTCGGCTCTCGGTGTACGGCAGCAACTGCGCGGAGATCGGCGAGGCGGCCTTCCGTCACGGCGTCCTGGTCCACCAACTCGCCGACGAGACGGGACAGACCGGCGATGTCGGCGACCTCGGCGGCGTCGAGCCCATCGGTGACGTCGCGGCGTCGGTGTCGCCCGTCCCGCAGGCCCGCACCCGGGCCGGGGCCCCACTCCGCTCCGACGGCCGCTCGGAAGCCCGGCCGGAGGACCGCTCGGACATCGGCTCCGAGTTCCGCATCGAAGTCGGCGCTCGCATCCGCACCACGGCGGGCTTCGAGGCGGTGACGAGCGCGAGCCGGGCCGATGCGCGTCCCGCCGGCCAGGCCGCGCCCCGGTCGTCGCCCCACCCGGCCCCGCGGCACGACGGCAGCCCCGGTTCCGGAGGGGGGAGCGGCGTCGGGGAAGCCCTCGGAGGCCCGTCCGACCAGGGCGTGATGTCGGAAGCCCCCGTCACTGGCTCAACGCGTCCCGCAGCCGACCGACCCGGGGCAGTGGGTTTCGGGGCGTCGGACCCTGCTGCCGACCTTGACGTCACACCGCGTTCCGGAGCGGCACACCCGGACTTCGAGCACCTCGACTTCGGGCACGTCGGCGTCGGGCACGTCGGCGTCGGGCACGCCGGCGTCGAGCACGCCGGCTTCGAGCACCCCGAAGCCAGGAACCCCGCAGGACCGCGTCCGCGCCCGCGTACGCGTTGCGCGGACCCCGGCCGGGGCGGACCCGTAGTGCGCCGGGTGGGCGGGCCGCTGCGTCCGCTGCGCTACGAACTCCGCCGGATGTTCGGCACGACCACGCCCCTCCTGACGGCAGCCCTCGTCGTCGTCGCCTCCGTACTCATCTCCCTCGTGCTCGCCCGGGCGGGCCACACCCCGCAGGCCCGGCTCCTCGTCGCCTGGCCCGAGTTGCTCCCGCTGCCTCCGGCCGCGCTCGGCGCGGGACTGCTCGGCGCCCTCGCCTTCGGCGAGGAGTACCGCTACCCCGCGCTCGCCGCGGACCGCGGCACCGTGCCGCGTCGCATGGGACTGCTCACCGCCAAACTCGGGGTCTGCGGCGCCCTCGCGGTGCTGCTAGGCGCCCTCGCCGTCCTCGCCGACGCGGCGGCCCTGCGCCTCGTCTTCGGAACCGCGCCCCTGCACGCGCCCGCCGAGTGGATCTCCCCGGCCGCGAGTTGGGCGGGACTCCTCCTCGGCTGCGCGTGGGCCGGGGTGCTCGCCTCCGGCGCGTTCCGGTCCGCCACCGCGGGCCTGGCCGCTGTGCTCGCCGTACCGGTGATGGTCGTACCGCTGGTGCGCAAGACGCTGGAGGGGCCGTCCGCGTACCCGGTGAGCGGAATCGGATCCAGGCTCCGGAGCCTGGCCTGGGGCCAGTGGCCGCCGGAGGCCGACCGGTTCGTCCTCGGCGCACTGCGGATGATGACCCAACCCGTGGGGACCGCGCTGGTGTTGTCGCTGATGGTCCTGTTGTGCGCCTATGGGTTCACAGGACTGCGTGCGCGAGTCCGTTGGTGACCGTTCCCTTGCGGGACGGGACGTTCGGAAGACCACGGAAGACCGGATCCTTCGCCATCACGTGACGCGGAGCGCAACTCCCAGCAAAAGGCCCGGATCTTTACGATAAGTCGTCAATTGCGTAGGTGGCACCGATCACCCTTTCGTGTGCTTTTCACCAAAGACCTCAAGGGTGAAGGAGGCACGGCCGACAAAGGATTCGTGAGTACCCTTGCGCACACCATGATGACCGCCGCCCGCCATGCCGACACCGGCCTCGCCGGCCCGGGCGAACTCGACCGCTACCCCTATGCGGAGACCTCCGGCTCCGACCGGGTCGGACCGCCCCACTGGGACGGCGCCGACATGGAGTTGAGCCGTGTCGGCCGCCGAGCCGCCGGCAGCCGCGGCCGCGGACTGCACGGCCAACTCGTCCAGCAGCTGGGCCAGATGATCGTTTCCGGAGACCTCGGCGCCGACCGCCCGCTGGTTCCCGAGGAGATCGGCCAGCGCTTCGAGGTCTCCCGCACCGTCGTCCGGGAGTCCCTGCGCGTCCTGGAGGCCAAGGGCCTCGTCAGCGCCCGCCCGAACGTGGGCACCCGGGTCCGTCCCGTCGCCGACTGGAACCTCCTCGACCCGGACATCATCGAATGGCGCGCCTTCGGACCGCAGCGTGACGACCAGCGCCGCGAGCTGGGCGAGCTCCGCCTGACGATCGAGCCGCTCGCGGCCCGCCTCGCCGCCGGGCACGGTCGCCCCGACGTCCAGCAGCGACTCGCCGACATGGTCGAGATCATGGGGCACGCCCTCGGCCAGGGGGACGTGATCACCTTCGGTCGCGCCGACCACGAGTTCCACTCGCTGCTGGTCCAGGTCGCCGGCAACCGCATGCTGGAACACCTCTCCGGCATCGTCTCCGCCGCCCTCCAGGTGTCCGGCAGCCCCGTCACCGCCTGCGACCGCCCGAGCGAGACCTGCGTGGCGCACCACGCGCGGATGGTCGAGGCCATCGCCGCCGGTGACGCCATCGGAGCCGAGAACGCCATGCGTCAACTCCTGACGGTGCATCCGGAGGTCGAGCGCGTGGTTCCCGCCCCGCGCGAGCACTGAGGCGCCGACGCGCGGGGGCGCGGGGGTGCAGCACCGGTCGCCGGGCCCGTTTCGGGTCCGGCGACACCGGCGTGCGGGGGGCGGTGGTTTCCCCCGGACCGGGGTGTGTGTGCGAAACAAAGGTGTGGGTGGGGGGGCCGGGTGTACCCGGCCCCCAACAAAAGGGCGGAAACCTCCCCGACGAAACGCCATTACAT